>NZ_CP134876.1:4536312-4838733 GCF_032108445.1 Micromonospora halotolerans
TCAAGGAGGTCGACCAGTTGGTCATCTTCCCGGCCACCCACTACGCGGCCGGCCCGGAGCGGATGGAGCGGGCGATCCGCGACATCGAGGCCGAGCTGGGCGAGCGGCTGGCCGAGCTGGAGCGGCAGGGCAAGCTGCTGGAGGCGCAGCGGCTGCGGATGCGCACCACCTACGACATCGAGATGATGCGTCAGGTCGGCTTCTGCTCGGGCATCGAGAACTACTCGATGCACATGGACGGGCGGCTGCCCGGCAGCCCGCCGCACTGCCTCCTCGACTACTTCCCCGACGACTTCCTGACCGTGGTCGACGAGTCACACGTGACCATCCCGCAGATCGGCGGCATGTACGAGGGCGACGCCTCCCGCAAGCGGATGCTGATCGACCACGGCTTCCGGCTGCCCAGCGCGGCCGACAACCGGCCGCTGCGCTTCGACGAGTTCCTGGAGCGGGTCGGCCAGATGGTCTTCCTCTCCGCCACCCCCGGCCCGTGGGAGCTGGAACAGGCCCAGGGCGAGTTCGTCGAGCAGGTGATCCGCCCCACCGGCCTGATCGACCCCGAGGTCATCGTGAAGCCGACCAAGGGCCAGATCGACGACCTGATGCACGAGATCAAGCTGCGGACCGAGCGCGACGAGCGGGTCCTGGTCACCACGCTGACCAAGAAGATGGCCGAGGACCTCTCCGACTACCTGCTGGAGAACGGCATCCGGGTGCGCTACCTGCACTCCGAGGTCGACACGCTGCGCCGGGTGGAGCTGCTGCGCGAGCTGCGCAAGGGCGACTACGACGTGCTGGTCGGCATCAACCTGCTCCGCGAGGGCCTCGACCTGCCCGAGGTCTCCCTGGTGGCGATCCTCGACGCCGACAAGGAGGGCTTCCTGCGCAGCGGCCGGTCGCTGATCCAGACCATCGGCCGCGCGGCCCGTAACGTCTCGGGCCAGGTCCACATGTACGCCGACAAGATCACCCCGTCGATGGCCGACGCGATCGACGAGACGAACCGGCGCCGGGCCAAGCAGATCGCGCACAACGAGGCCAACGGGATCAGCCCGGAGCCGCTGCGCAAGAAGATCCACGACATCCTCGACGACATCTACCGCGAGGCGGAGGACACCGAGAACAGCCGGGTCGGCGGGGCCGTCCGGCAGCTCTCGCGGGGCAAGGCGCCGGTCAAGGAGACCCGCAGCCGCAGCCGCGGCGGCGCGGCGACCCCGTCCCGGGAGGGCATGGCCCGGGCCGACCTGGCCAACCTCATCCAGGAGCTCAACGACCAGATGCTCGCCGCCGCGCGGGAGCTGCAGTTCGAGCTGGCCGCCCGGATCCGCGACGAGGTCGCCGACCTGAAGAAGGAACTCCGCGGGATGGACGCCGCCGGGGTGAAGTGACAGGTCGGGGTCGGGGGAGGCCGCCGTGCTGACCGAGGCCGTGGTCGGGCTTCCCGACCCCCGGCTCACGCCCTACGTGGACCGCTACCTCGGTTACCGCGAGCACGCGGTCGGTCCGCTGGTGCGCCGGGAGGCGGCCGGCGCCTTCGTGGTGCTGATCCTCGGGTGGGGCGCCCCGCTCGACGTCACCGACCCGCGCGCCGCCGACCGGGGCGCGTGGGGCACGAGCGCCTTCCTGGCCGGGCCGTTCGACGGCTGGTGCGTGACGCGTACGGCCGGTGAGGGCATGGGCGTGCAGGTGCTGCTGACCGCCCCGGCCGCCCGCCGGCTGCTCGGGCTGCCGCTGGGCGAGCTGGCCAACCGCGCGCTGCCGGTCGACCGGCTCGGCGGGTGGCTGGTCCGGCTCCGCGACGAGCTGGCCGATCTGCCCGACTGGGCGGGCCGGTTCGCCCGGCTCGACGCCGCGTTCGCCGCCCGGCTGGCGGTGACCGGGCCGGTCGATCCGCGCCTGGTGGGGGCCTGGCGGCTCCTCGCCGCCAGCGGCGGCGGCCTGGGCGTCGGCGCGCTGGCCGACGAGGTCGGGTGGAGCCGCCGCCACCTGGCGGTCCGGTTCCGGCGGGAGTTCGGGCTCCCGCCGAAGACGGTCGCCCGGCTGCTGCGCTTCCAGCGGGCGTACGCGATGGTGGGCGCCACGCCGGTCGGTGGCGGGGAGACCGGGCCGGGGTGGGCGGAGCTGGCCGTGCGGCTCGGCTACTACGACCAGTCGCACCTGATCCGGGAGTTCCGCGAGTTCGCCGGCGCGACGCCCGCGGCGCTGGCCGGATCACATTCGTCCAATCCGGGCTGACACCCCCGGCGGCACACTGGGACCCATGCGAAGCATCTATCCGGTCCTCCGGTATCCCGACCCCCGTGCCGCCGTCGACTTCCTCCGGTCCGCGTTCGACCTCACCGTCCACGAGCTGCACGAGGGGCCCGACGGCGAGGTGCGGCACGCCGAGCTCGGCTACGGCGGCAGCCTCGTCATGCTCGGCCCGGGGCCCGCCCCGGCGACCCGGCCGGCCGACGACGACTACCGCGTCTACGTGGCCGTCGACGACGTCGACGCGCACCACGAGCGGGCCCGGGCGGCCGGCGCGGAGATCGTCCGGTCGCCGTTCGACACCGACTACGGCTCCCGCGACTACGCCGCCCGCGATCTGGCCGGCCTGGTCTGGTCCTTCGGCACCTACCGTCCCTGACGGCCGGCCATAGCTCTGCGCGAGCAAGGTATTGCCCTGCGTGACGGTCATGCGTACTCTCCCTCGGTGGGGAGGCGCACATGCCGTTGTCAGCAAGTCCTGTCGTCCGGCGGGTGCGGCTCGGCGCGGAGCTGCGCCGGCTGCGCCGCCGGGAGTCGCTCACCCTGGAGCAGGTGTGCGGCCGGCTCGGCTGGGCATCCACATCGAAGCTGTCCCGCATCGAGCTGGGGCAGAGCCGGCCGGACCTGGCCGACGTGCTCGACCTGCTCGACGTCTACGGCGTGCCACCCCACCAGCGGGACGAGCTGATCGTCATCGCGCGGGACGCGGCCACCGGCCGCGGCTGGTCCCGGGCGCTGGGTGAGATGGGGGAGCGGCAGCGGGCGTACGCGGAGCTGGAGGCGGGCGCCGTCCGCATCGTGGACTACCAGCCGGTGCTGGTGCCCGGGCTGCTCCAGACCCCCGAGTACGCCCGGCTGCGGGTGTCGGCCGGCGCGCTGCTCGCCGAGGACGTCGACGTGGAGGCCGATGTCCGTGCCCGGGCGGTGCGCCAGGAGGTGCTGCGCCGGCCCGACCCGCCGCACTACACCGCGCTGATCGACGAACGTGCCTGCGACCCGGGCAGCCTCCCCGCCGAGGTGTGGCGGGAGCAGATCCGGCACCTGGCCGTCCTCGCCGAGTGGCCGCACGTGACCGTCCGGCTGCTGCCCCGCGACGCGGCGCCCCACGGCGACCTGCATCCGCTCGCGCCGTTCTCCTACTACGCGTATCCGGACCCGGCCGACCCGCGCACGGTGCTCGTGGAGACGCTCACCACCGACCTGCGGCTGGTGACCGAGGCGGACGTCGCCCGCTACGAGCAGCTGGTCGACTGGCTGCTCCTGGCGGCGCTGCCGGAGGAGGAGACGGTGGAGCTGCTGACCCGCCGGCTCGGCCCCGCGCCGGTGCCCCGGCCCCGCGAACCGCGCGAGGCAGACTGAGCGGGCCCGTCAGCCCGGCGCGGCGTCGGGCGCGCGGCCGCCGGGTCCGGCGCCCCCGATGCCCGTCGGGTACCGGCGGCCGGCGCGTCGCGCGCAGGCTATGCCAGGGGTACGACAGCGTCAGGCGGGCACGTCGACGAAGTGCTCGACGAGCGGCGGGCCGGCGAAGTGCGGGCCGATCAGTGCCCGCCACTGCGCGAAGCGCTCGCTCTGCCGGAAGTTGACGTCGTGCGCCTCGACCGAGTCCCACTCGACCAGCAGCACGAACCGGGACGGCGACTCGACGCCGCGGGTCATCCGCACCGAGCGGCAACCCTCGGTGCCGGCGAGGATCGGGCGCGCCGTCGCGTACGCGGCGGCGAAGTCGTCCTCGTGTCCGGGCGTCACGTCGATGAGCGCGACCTCAAGAACCATGCCCGAAGCCTCGCACGCCGCCCGTCGGCGGGTACGCCCCGGGGGCTGTTCCCCGCGCCACACCGCCTCTAGGGTGTTCGCGCGGGAAACGGGGAGGAACAGATGCTCGACTGGCTCACCGCCACGGCGTTCACGGTCCTGGGCGCCGGCACCACCTGGGCCGAGTTGCTCGGCTTCGCCACCGGTGTGGTCAACGTCTGGCTGGTGGCCCGGCAGCACATCGCCAACTGGCCGATCGGCATCGCCAACGTGCTGCTGCTCATGCTGCTGTTCTGGACCGCCGGCCTGTACGCCGACGCCGGCCTCCAGATCGTCTACGTCGTCCTCGGCCTGTACGGCTGGTGGCACTGGCTCTTCGGCGGGGAGCGGCGGAGCCGGCTGACCGTGGCCCGTACCGGCCGGCGGGAGTGGTGGGCGCTCGGGGTGGCCGGGGTGCTGCTCACGGCCGGGCTCTGGGCGTTGCTGGACCGGGCCACCGACTCCACGGTGCCGCTGGCCGACGCGGTCACCACCGCGCTGTCGCTGCTGGCCACCTACGGCCAGACCCGCAAGCTGGTGGAGAGCTGGTGGCTGTGGATCGCCGCCGACCTGATCTACATCCCGCTCTACGCGTACAAGGGACTCTGGCTGACCGGCGGCCTCTACCTGATCTTCCTGGCGCTCTGCGTGGTCGGCCTGCGGGAGTGGCGGGCGGACCTGCGCCGGCGGTCGGCGGCGATCCCGGTGCCGCCCGGCCCGGCCCCCGTCGCCGCGTGAGCGGGGGGAGCGGGCCGGGCCGGGAGTTCCGGCACGGCCTGGTGGTGGGCAAGTTCTACCCGCCGCACGCCGGGCACCACGCGCTCGTCGAGGCGGCCGCGGCCCGGTGCGCGGCGGTCACCGTGGTGGTCGCGCCGTCCCGGCGCGAGTCGATCCCGCTCGACCTGCGGGTCGCCTGGCTGCGCGAGGCGCACGCCGCCACGCCGTGGGTGCGGTTCGTCGGCCGCTACGACGACCACCCGGTCGACTACGCCGACCCGGCGATCTGGGACCTGCACTGCGCGGTGTTCGCCGACGCGCTCGGCGGGGAGCCGGTGGATGCGGTCTTCTCCTCCGAGGCGTACGGGACGGAGTTGGCCCGTCGTTTCGACGCGGTCGCGGTCTGCGTCGACCTGGACCGGCGGGTGGTGCCGGTCTCCGGCACCGCGGTGCGCGCGGACCCGGTGGCGCACTGGCGGCGCCTGAGCCCGCCGGTGCGGGCGTGGCTGGTCCGCCGGGTCGTGGTGGTCGGGGCCGAGTCGACCGGCACCACGACGATGGCGGCGGCGCTCGCCGCCCACTACGGCACCGCCTGGGTCCCGGAGTACGGCCGCGAGCTGACCGAGCGCAAGCTCGCCGGGCTGCGGCGCGTCCGGCCGGACGCGACGATCTTCGACGTCACGTGGGACCGGGCCGACTTCGTCGAGGTGGTCCGGGCGCAGCAGGCCGCCGAGGACGCGGCGGCCCGCACCAGCGGCCCACTGCTGTTCTGCGACACCGACGCGCGGGCCACCGCGATCTGGGAGGAGCGCTACCTGGGGTCCTCGTCGGAGGCGGTCCGGGTGGCCGCCCGCCGGCCGGCGCTGTACCTGCTGACCGGCCACGAGGGGGTGCCCTTCGCCGACGACGGGCTGCGCGACGGTGAGCACCTGCGGGGCTGGATGACCGGGCGGTTCCGGGAGGAGCTGGCCGGCTGCGGGGTGCCGGTGGTCGAGCTGCGCGGGCCGCACGAGGAGCGGCTGGCGGCGGCCGTCGCCGCCTGCGACGCCCTGCTGGCCGCCGGCTGGTCCTTCACCGACCCGCTGCTTCCGGCCTTGTAGGACCCGGCGCGCGAGGGGCCCCAGGTGGATCCCTAGCCTCCTAGGACGCCGTGCGCCGCGAGACCTGCCCCACACCAGAAGACCCTTACCCCGGCAAACGGGACCCCCGAAGATGCGGCGACCCGGGCCGATGGTGAACAATGGCGGCCGAGGAGGGGAGTATTCCCCCGCGACGGAGTCGTCAGCACGGAAGCGCGCCGGCCCCCCGGTGGCACGACCCGGCTCCGTCGGTCAGCGACCCTTCGGGGTCGGTGGCGGAAGAGACCTCCGACAGTCACCAGAGTCAGCGTCGACGCACCCCGGCTCCTCACCCGGCGTACGGTGTGCCCGACGCTGTGTGTCTGCCGGAGGATGGATTTGAACGTGTCCGGATGGGTGTGGGCGGGAACCCTGGTCGGGATGACCGCGGTCCTGCTGGTCGACCTGTTCATCATCGGTCGCCGCCCGCACGAGCCCAGCGTCCGCGAGTCGAGCCTGTGGGTCGGCTTGTACGTGGGGCTGGCCCTGCTCTTCGGGGCGGGCCTGTGGCTCACCTCAGGCCCCAGCATTGCGGGCCAGTTCTACACCGGGTGGCTCACCGAGTACAGCCTCTCGGTGGACAACCTCTTCGTCTTCGTGATCATCATGGCGCGCTTCGGGGTGCCCCGGCAGTATCAGCAGAAGGTGCTGCTCATCGGCATCCTGCTGGCGCTGGTCATGCGGGGTGGCTTCATCGCCGCCGGCGCGGCGCTGATCTCCCAGTTCTCCTGGGTGTTCTACATCTTCGGCGCGTTCCTGATCTACACGGCGGTCAACCTGGCCCGCCAGGGTGAGCCGGACGAGGACGAGTTCAGCGAGAACGTGCTGATCCGGTGGAGCCGCAAGGCGTTGCCGCTGTCCCGGGACTTCGACGGGGCGCGGATGACCACCCACGAGAACGGGCGGCGGCTGTTCACCCCGATGCTGATCGTGATGATCGCGATCGGCACCACCGACCTGATCTTCGCCCTCGACTCGATCCCGGCGATCTTCGGCATCACCCAGGAGCCGTACCTGGTCTTCACCGCGAACGTGTTCGCGCTGATGGGGCTGCGGCAGCTCTACTTCCTGCTCGGCGGCCTGCTGGACCGCCTGATCTACCTGAGCTACGGCCTGGCCGTGGTGCTCGGCTTCATCGGGGTCAAGCTGGTCCTGGAGGCCCTCGCCGACAACAACCTGCCGTTCGTCAACGGCGGCGAGCACGTGGGCTGGGCCCCGCACATTCCGATCTGGCTGTCGCTCACCGTCATCCTGGGCACCCTGGCCGCGGCCACCGTGGCCAGCCTGGTCAAGTCGTCCCGGGACCGGCGCCGCGAGCTGGCCGAGGCCCGTCGCTGACCGGACCGCACACGAAAGGGGCGCCCCGCGGTCGGGGGCACCCCTTTCGGCGTACGGGGGTCAGATGCGGTGCGCCCCGACCAGGGTGGCCTCCCGGTCCGGCGGGAGCCGCTCCTCGACGACCCGGCGCTTCACGTAGCAGGCGTGCAGCATCCGCCGCACCTCGCCCTGCGGCTCGGTGCTGACGATGCCGACGTGGTGGATCCGCCGGCCGGGCCGGGCGAAGAAGTAGAGGTCGCCGGGGCGTTCCTCGCCCAGCGCCAGGGGAGTGGTCGCCTCCGCCTGGTCGTCGGCGTCCCGGGGCAGGGTCAGGCCGTGCCGGCGCCAGGCCAGGTGCACCAGACCCGAGCAGTCGATGCCGTCGGTGGACAGCCCGCCCCAGATGTAGATCAGGTCGCGCAGGCGCTCGGCGAGGGCGAGCACCTCCTTGGCCTCCGGCCGCTCGGCGGGCAGCGGGACCAGGTCGCCCTCCGGGGCCCAGAGCGGGTCGGCCCGACCGGGCGCGAGGACCGGCCGCCAGCCGTCCACGGGCCGCCCGGCCGGGGCCAGGCGGGTGCCGAGGACCACGCCGGCCAGGACCGGCGGGCCGTCGGGGACGGCGCGCAGCGCGGTGTGTGCGGTGTCCACGACCAGCGGGGTGGCCGGTGAACCGGACTCCGCCGGGGCGCTGAGCTGGGCGGCGGGCAGCCACCCCGGATAGCCGCGTACGTCGAGCTTGGGGGCGGGCTGCGCCAGGGCGACGACGTGTGCCCAGCCGTCCGCGCGCAGCTCGGTGACCAGCACCCGCTCGCCGAGCAGCAGCTGGGTCAGGACGCAGTCGCCGACCTGCTGGTCGCGGTCCATGCCGGCGATCCAGGCGGCGACGTCCGGCGGATCGTCCAGCGCGGGGCGGTCGACGGGGCGGACCGCCTCGGGGCTGGCCCAGAGGGTCGCCACCGGGACCCGGACGACGGCCTCGCGGCCCGGTTGAAGCTTCATGCCCACCCCCACCTCACGACCCTATGAAAAATTCCAACGGCGCTCAACCATGCGATTGAACCTTTGCTTCACTCACGTTGGCGATCCCGAGGCCGGGCGCGTCCGGCAGCACGACGGTCGCGCCGTCGTACCGGATCCCGCCGGCGACCGGCGACCAGGCCAGCCACCAGGCGGCGTCGAGGTCCGACACGGCCGTGGTGCCGTAGGCGGCGACCAGGCTCGCCGCCGCGCCGAGGCCCACCTGGCTCTCCATCATCGAGCCCACGATGGTGCCCATGCCGTGCGCGGCGGCCAGGTCGAGCAGCGTCCGCGCGGTGTGCAACCCGCCGCACTTGGCCAGCTTGACGTTGACCATGTCGGCCGCCCGCCGCCGGATCACCTCGACCAGGTCGCGCAGGTCGAAGACCGACTCGTCGGCGAGGATCGGCAGCTCCACCCGGTCGCTGACCCAGGCCAGCCCGTCCAGGTCCCGCCGGTGCACCGGCTGCTCGACCAGCTCGACGTCCAGCCCGGCGTCCTCGATCCCGCGGATCACCCGGACGGCCTCGCGCGGCGTCCAGCCCTGGTTGGCGTCCAGCCGGATCCGCACGTCGGGCCCCACCGCGGCGCGGACCGCGCGGACCCGGTCCAGGTCGCCCGGCGCGTCCGTGCCGACCTTGAGCTTCAGCACGGTGAACCCCTCGGCCCGGCGCCGGGTGGCCGCCGCCGCCAGGTCCACCGCGTCCCCCGCGGCCAGCGTGACGTCCGTCGGGACGCGCAGGGTGGTGCCGCCGAGCAACCGCACCAGGGGTACGCCGAGCCGCCGCGCGGCCAGGTCGTGCAGGGCGACGTCGACGGCCGCCTGGGCCGACTCGTTGCCCACCACGGCCCGGCGCACCTCGGCGCAGCGGGCCTGGAGGTCGTCGGCGTCCCGCCCGGTCAGCAGCGGCCCGAGCAGTTGCCGGACGCACGCCTCGGCGCCGGCGACCGACGCGCCGGTCACCTGCCAGACCTGCGGCGCCTCGCCGAAACCCGAGCGGCCGTCGGCGTCCACCACCTCGACGACCAGGGTGTCCACGGTGGTGGTGCGGCGCAGCGCGGTGACGAACGGGGTGTGTAAGGGGGCCGAGAGCCGGTGGGTGCGTACCGCGGCGATCGTCATGTGCGGCACCCTATACGGAGCCGGTGGCGAACAGGGGAGGGCCGACGATGAGGCGGGACTGGGAGCTGGTGGGCGCGCCGAACGCCCGTGACCTGGGCGGGCTGCCCACCAGGGACGGGCGGCGGGTACGCGCCGGCCGGCTGCTCCGCACCGCGGCGCTCGGCCGGCTCACCGACGAGGACCTGCCGGTGCTGGGCAAGCTGGCCCCGGCCTGCGTGGTGGACCTGCGGCACGCCACCGAGCAGGCGGTCGCGCCGCCCGACCGCCTGGCCGGCGAGCCGCGGGTGGTGCACCTGCCGGTCTACGACGCGGCCCACCCGGTGTTCACCTACGTCTCGGCGGTGCTGCTCGGCCACGACCTCGACGCGTACGAGGAGCTGGCCCGGGAGGGCATGCCGGGGGCGATGGCGGCCATCTACCGCTGGTTCGTCACCGGCGAGTCGGCCCGGGCGGGGTTCGGGACGGCGGTGCGGCTGGCCGCCGACGGCGCGAACCTGCCGCTGCTGTTCCACTGTTCGGCCGGTAAGGACCGCACGGGCTGGCTGGCGGTGGTGCTGCTCACCGCGCTCGGGGTGGACGAGCCGGCGATCCGGGCGGACTACCTGCGGCACAACGAGCTGACCGAGAGCCTGCGCGAGGTGCTGCTGGCCGCCATGACCCGCCGCCGGCCGAACCTGGACCCGGCGGTCGCCCGGCCGCTGCTGGAGGTGCGGCCGGAATACCTGGACGCCGCCTATGACGAGGTGCGCCGCGTGCACGGCACCTTCGACGCGTACCTGCGCGACGGGCTGGGGCTGACCGACCGGACGCTGGCCGCGTTGCGGGCGAACCTGCTGGAGTGACCGGTCACCCGGCCAGGTCGTGCCGGGCCGCCCAGACCCGCTCGGAGACGTGCGCGATCAGGCGGCAGGCGTCGTCCTCGACCTCCTCGCCGCTCGGCCCGCCGTCGGCCAGCTCGGTGGTGGTGCAGACCACGACGGCGTACGGCGGGGCGTCGTCGGGGAAGACCACGCCGGCGCCGTGCCGGACGCCGCGTACCCAGCCGTTCTTGTGCGCGATCCGGGTCCCCTCGGGCAGCCCGGCGGCGAGGTCCTCGCGGTGCTCCTGGGCGAACAGCACGTCCAGCATGGCCGCGCAGCCGGCCGGCGAGGCCAGCGGGCCGGGCCGGCCGGCGCCGAGCGTCAGGCCCCCGAGCAGCGCGGCCAGGTCGGCGGCGGTGACCAGGTTGTCGATGCCGGCGTCGCGGGCCGCGAAGTCCTCGATGCCCCGGCCCGTGACGCTGTGCCGGGCCCCGGCCAGCGTCCAGGCCTCGGCCACGGCGGGCAGTCCGACCTGCGCGATGCAGACGTTGGTGGCCAGGTTGCTGGAGCGGACGATCATCCGTTCGGCGAGCCAGCGCAGCGGTGCCTCACCGCCCACCCGCGCCCAGACCGCGTCGTCGTTGTCGTAGTGCTGGGCGTTGCTGAAGCTCGGCGTGCCGGGCAGGGCGGACTCGAAGCTGTTGCGCACGGGGACCGGCCGGTCCAGGTCCAGCCGGCCGGCCTCGGCGGCGCGGTGCAGCGCCACCAGCACGGCGACCTTCATGGTGCTGGCCGCGTAGTGGGTGGCGTCGGCGTGCCGCGTCCAGGTGGGCGAGGCGCCGAGCCGCCCCACGTACGCCGAGACGGTGCCGGGCACCTTGTCCAGGTGCGCGTCGAGTTCCTCCCAGATCATGCCGGTGACCGTAGCGGATCATCGCGGGGGCTGCGGTGCGGCCCGGCCCGGGTCTAGCGTGCGGAGATGACGACCGCCGCGTACGACGCCATCGCCGACTGGTACGACGACTACGTCACGACCACCGCCACCGACTACAGCGACCGGGTCCGGTCGGTGCTGGCCGAGCTGCTCGGTCACGGTGCCGGGCGCTGCCTGGACCTGTGCTGCGGCACCGGGGCGCACGCCGCCGAGCTGCGCCGGCTGGGGTGGCGGCCGGTCGGGGTGGACCTGTCGGGCGGGCAGCTGCGCCACGCGCGGGGGCGCCTTCCGGTGGCCCGGGGCGACGCGACCGCGCTGCCCCTGCCGGCCGGCGCCGTGCCGGCGGTGGCCTGCGTGCTCGCCCACACGGACATGCCCGACTACCCGGCGGCGATCGCCGAGGCGGCCCGGGTGCTGGCGCCCGGCGGGCGGCTGGTCCACGTCGGCGTGCACCCCTGCTTCGTCGGGGCGTTCGCCGACCGCTCCGAGCCGGGGCGGGCCGTGATCGACGGCGGGTACGCCGAGCGGGAGCGCAGCTTCCGGTCCTGGAACACGGTCGGCGTGCGCGCCCGGGTCGGCGCCTGGCACCTGCCCCTGGCCGACCTGCTCAACGCGGTCACCGCCGCCGGCCTGACGCTGACCGCCGTCCGCGAGTCCGGCTCCGGCCCGGTCCCCGACATCCTCGCCCTCCAGGCCACCAAACCCTGACCCCACCTCCACCACCTCACCGCCCTGACCCGTTGATCATGAGGTTAGCGGCGGTGTCGATCTCCGAAACTGCCGCCAACTTCATGATCGAGGGCGGTGGGCGGAGGCCGGGTGGGGAGGGGGCCAGGGGGAGGGAGGGCGGGAATGGGTGGAGCCCGGTCCGCCGAGGGCGGGCCGGGCTCCGGGTGGGGCGTGTGTGGTCAGCCGGCGTGCTTGCGGCGGGCGGCCATCCGGCCGCGCTGGGTCTGGTCCAGCACCACCTTGCGGATCCGCACCGCGGTCGGGGTCACCTCGACGCACTCGTCCTCGCGGCAGAACTCGAGGGCCTGCTCCAGCGACAGCTTGCGCGGCGGGATCAGCTTCTCGGTCTCGTCGGAGGTCGAGGCCCGCATGTTGGTGAGCTTCTTCTCCTTGGTGATGTTGACGTCCATGTCGTCGGAGCGGGAGTTCTCCCCGACGATCATGCCCTCGTACACCTCGGTGGTCGGCTCGACGAAGAGCTGGCCGCGCTCCTGCAGGTTGATCATTGCGAACGAGGTGACCGCGCCGGCGCGGTCGGCGACCAGCGAACCGTTCTGCCGGGTCCGCAGCTCGCCGAACCACGGCTCGTACGACTCGAAGACGTGGTGCAGGATGCCGGTGCCCCGGGTGTCGGTGAGGAACTCGGTGCGGAAGCCGATCAGGCCGCGCGCCGGGACCAGCCACTCCATCCGGATCCAGCCGGTGCCGTGGTTGACCAGCTGTTCCATCCGGCCCTTGCGGGTGGCGAGGAGCTGCGTGATCGCGCCCAGGTACTCCTCCGGGGCGTCGATGGTCAGCCGCTCGACCGGCTCGCAGGTCTTCCCGTCGATCTCCTTGGTGACCACCTGCGGCTTGCCGACGGTCAGCTCGTAGGACTCGCGGCGCATCTGCTCGACCAGGATGGCCAGGGCCAGCTCACCGCGGCCCTGCACCTCCCAGGCGTCCGGCCGCTCGGTGGGCAGCACCCGCAGCGACACGTTGCCGACGAGCTCCTTGTCGAGCCGGTCCTTGACCATCCGGGCGGTGACCTTGGCGCCCTTGACCCGGCCGACCAGCGGCGAGGTGTTGGTGCCGATGGTCATCGAGATGGCCGGCTCGTCGACGGTGATCAGCGGCAGCGGGATCGGGTTCTCGGCGTCGGCCAGGGTCTCGCCGATCATGATCTCCGGGATGCCGGCGACCGCGATGATGTCGCCCGGGCCGGCGCTGTCGGCCGGCTTGCGCTCCAGGCCCTCGGTCATCAGCAGCTCCGAGATGCGGACCCGCTGGCTGCTGCCGTCGGTGCGGCACCAGGTGACCGTCTGGCCCTTGCTGATGGTGCCCTGGCGGACCCGGCACAGCGCCAGCCGGCCGAGGAACGGCGAGGCGTCGAGGTTGGTGACGTGCGCCTGCAGCGGCGCGTCCTCCTCGTACGCGGGGGCCGGGATGGTGTCCAGCAGGGTGCGGAACAGCGGCTCCAGGCTGTGGCTGTCGTCGGGCACCGAGCCGTCGGCCGGCTGGGTCAGCGAGGCGATGCCGTCGCGGGCGCAGGCGTAGACGATCGGGAAGTCGATCTGCTCCTCGTCGGCGTCCAGGTCGAGGAAGAGCTCGTAGGTGTCGTCCACGACCTCCTTGATCCGGGCGTCCGGCCGGTCCACCTTGTTGATCACCAAGATGATCGGCATCCGGGCCTTGAGGGCCTTGCGCAGCACGAACCGGGTCTGCGGCAGCGGGCCCTCGCTGGCGTCGACCAGCAGCACCACCCCGTCGACCATGGTCAGGCCGCGCTCCACCTCGCCGCCGAAGTCGGCGTGGCCGGGGGTGTCGATGATGTTGATGGTGACCGCGTCGGAGCCGTCCGCCGGCATGTACCGCACGCCGGTGTTCTTGGCCAGGATGGTGATGCCCTTTTCCCGCTCGAGGTCCATCGAGTCCATGACCCGCTCGGTGTCCTCACCACGGGCGCCGTAGGCGCCGGCCTGCCGCAACATGGCGTCGACCAGGGTCGTCTTGCCGTGGTCGACGTGGGCGATGATGGCGACGTTGCGGAGGTCGGTGCGAAGCTGCATACCCTCCATACTCCTGTCTGCGGTTGCCGGGGCACGCCTCGGGGTCACCCCGAGATCGCCCGGATCTCTGCCGAAAGTGCTGTCCCGACCGTTCCAGGGACTGGCATGCTGGCTCCCGTGCGGGGGACCGGATGCCTGACCTGCTGAACTGGCTGCAGGAGCTGCCGCCTCTGCTGATCTACCTGGTCGCCGCGACAATCGTCGCGGGCGAAACCGCGGTGATCTTCGGGCTGCTGGTGCCGGGTGAGGCGACCCTGCTGCTGGTCGGCTTCTTAGCCTACGCGGGGACGCTGCGGATTATTCCGGCGCTGCTGGCCATGACGGCGGCCGCCGTGATCGGAGACACACTCGCCTATCGCGC
The DNA here is from genome assembly GCF_032108445.1 of Micromonospora halotolerans. NCBI lineage: Bacteria > Bacillati > Actinomycetota > Actinomycetes > Micromonosporales > Micromonosporaceae > Micromonospora > Micromonospora halotolerans. The sequence continues at coordinate 4,550,518 of NZ_CP134876.1, forward strand.
CGGCCGGCGGTACGGGCCGAAACTGCGCGCCTCCGGCCTCGGTGCCCGGATCGGGCCGCACCGGTGGCGGCGCGCCGACTCGCTGCTCGACCGCCTCGGCGGCCGGGGTGTGCTGGCCGCCCGCTGGGTGGCCTTCGCCCGCACCCTGGCGCCCCGGCTGGCCGGCGCGGCGGGCCTGCCGTACCGGCGGTTCGCCCCGTGGAACTTGGCCGGGGTGGTGAGCTGGGTGGGGGCGTCCGTGCTGGTCGGTTACGCCGCCGGTGAGTCCTATGAGCGGGTGTCCCGGTTCCTGGGCCGGGCCACCGGCGCGGTGCTCGTGCTGCTGGTCTGCCTCATCGGGGTGGTGCTGGCCGGCCGCTGGCTGGGTCGCAACCCGGACCCGGCGCGGGCGCTGGCCGCCCGCGCCGCCGCCCTGCCACCGCTGCGCTGGCTGCGCGCCCGCTACGGGGTGCTGTTCTTCCTGCTCGCCATGCGGTTCGGCCCGGCCGGGACGCTGCTGATCAACCTGGCGGCCGGCCTGCTGCTGCTGTTCGCCGCCGGGCTGGCCGTCGCAGCGGTGCTGGAGGCCGTGGTCCGGCACAGCGGGCTCGGGGTGCTCGACGGGCTCGTCGCGGACTGGTTCGCCGCCCGGCGTACCCCCGGGGTGGCCGACACGGCGCTGGCCGCGGTCTCGGTGCTGCGCGGCTGGGTGCTGATCGCCGCGGTGGCCCTCGTGGCGGCGGTGGTGGCCTGGCGGAGCCGGCCGTGGCGGGCCGACCTGCTCAGCGTCCTCGGCACGGTGGGGGCGTTCGTGCCGCTGGTGGTGCTGGTCGTGGTCGCCGGCGTGACCGCACCGGGCGGCCCGGACGGCGCTCCGGACCTGCTGCCCACCCAGAACGCGGTGGTCACGGCGAGTTTCGGCACCCTCGCGTGGCTGCTGTCCCGGGGCGCCCGCTGGCCGGTGGCGGTGGCGGTCTGGACGGGCGCCCTGGCCGGCGTGGTCGCCGTCACCGGCGCCCGGCTCTACCTGGGGTGGAGCACGGCCAGCGGCACCGCGACGTCGGTGCTGCTCGGTGCGGCCTGGGTCACCGTGCTCGTGGTCGCCTGGGCCACCCGGGACCACGCGGTCGGCGGGGACGACGCGCCGCCCGGCGCGGACGGGCTGGCCACAGGGGACGGATCGCCGCGGCCGCGGGCCCTCCCCGGCGGCGTCGCGGGTACCCCGCCGGCCCGTTGATCCCTGCTAGGGTGCGGCGGACGACCACGGGGGAGGTCTGATGCGTCGAGGAGTGGGCCGCTGGGCCACGGCGGCGGTCGCCGCGGTGCTGGCGGCGACCGTGGTCACCGGGTGCGGCGACGGCGACGGGCCGACCCGCGAGGTGGCGGTGGAGCTGCCCAGCGAGGCGCCCGTCGACGCGCCGGCGGACGGCCCCGCCGACCTGCCGAGCGACGAACCGCCGGCGGTCGCGGCCATGGGCGGGAAGCCCAGCGCCAAGCCCAGCCCGAGCGCGTCGTCGAAGCCGAAGCCGAAGCCGACCCGCACCACCACCGGCCCGCTCGCCAAGCCGAAGCCACCCACCGAGACCCAGGTGCCGCCGCCCCCGCCGAAGCCGCCGGCGAGCGGGTGCCAGCCCAGCTACCGGGGCACCCAGGCGACCCGCAGCCAGGTGAAGTCGGCGCTGTCCGACGCGGCGGCGCGCACCTACTGGCCCACCTCCGCGCCGGACATCAAGATCCCGCTGGCCCTGATGAAGGCGACCGCCTGGCAGGAGAGCGGCTGGCAGTCCAACATCGTGGCCTGCGACGGGGGCATCGGGCTCATGCAGGTCATGCCGGCCACCGCGGACTGGATGAACCAGCGGTTCGGCCAGTCGTACGACATCGATGCTTACCGCGACAACGCCTACCTGGGCGGCACCTACCTGGCCTGGCTCACCAAGTACATCGGCGACATGTACTTCGAGTCGGACTACCGGCTGGACGCCTCGCTCTGCACGTCGGAACTGAACTCCTGTCTGCTCAACGCGGTGATCGCGGCGTACAACTACGGGCACGGCGCGGTGGCCCGTGAGGGCGAGCCGCTGGCCATCCCGAACCCGCAGTACGTGCGCAACGTGCGGGCGCTGATGACGGAGTGCGTCTGCCTCAGCTACTGAGCGGACGAGAACGGGGCCCCGGCGGAGGATCGCCGGGGCCCCGGCCGTCTCAGTCCCGCGTGCCGGCCGGCGTGACCGCCGCCGTGGCGTCCTGCGCGGGGGCGCCGGGTTCGCGGACGATCCGCCCCGGCCACCAGAACCGGTCGCCGAGCAGGAAGGCCAGCGCCGGCACCAGCACGGTGCGGACCAGCAGCGTGTCCAGCAGGACGCCGACGCAGACGATGATCCCGATCTGGGTGAGGGTGATCAGCGGCAGCACGCCGAGCACGGCGAAGACCGCCGCGAGCAGCACGCCCGCGCTGGTGATGACCCCGCCGGTGACCCGCAGCGCGGAGCGCATCCCGTCCCGGGTGCCGGTCCGGCGCGCGTCCTCGCGGGCCCGGGTGACCAGGAAGATGTTGTAGTCCACGCCGAGCGCCACCAGGAACACGAAGGCGAGCAGCAGCACCCCGCTGTCCAGCGCCGGGAAGCCCAGCACCCGGTCGAACAGCAGCCAGGCCGCGCCGAGGCTGGCGAAGAACGACGCGATGACCGTCAGCACCAGCAGCACCGGTGCGAGCAGCCCGCGCAGCAGCAGCACCAGCACCGCCCCGACCAGCAGCAGGATGATCGGCAGGATCAGCCAGAGGTCCTTCGTGTTCGCCCGGTCCGAGTCGTAGGTGGCGGCCACCGTACCGCCGACCAGCGCGCCGTCCGGGGCGTCGGCGCCGGTGACCGCGGGCGGCGCGGAGTCCGGCACGGCGGCGACCGCGCCACGCAGCGCCTCGACGGTCCGGTCCGAGGCGGCGGTGCCCGGTTCGGCCGCCAGCACCACGTCGACCTGGGCGACCCGGTCGCCGGCGGCGCCGGGCCGGGCGGAGGCGACCCCGTCGACCGCGCCGGCGGCGGCCAGCACCGCCGGTGCCGCGCCCGGGTTGGTGAGCACGGCGACCGGTTGGGTGGCGCCGGCCGGAAAGGCCCGGGCCAGGGTCTCGGCGCCGGCCACCGCCTCCGGCTTCACCCGGAACTGCTCGGTCTCGGACAGCCCGGTGCGGATGCCCAGGCCGCCGAGGGCGAGGGCGGCGAGGAGCAGGACGGACAGCGCGGCGACGGGCAGCGGGCGGCGCGCGACGGCGAGGCCGAGCCGGCCCCAGACCCGGCCGTCCCGGGCCGTGTCGCCGACCCGGGGTACGAACGGCCAGAACAGCCCCCGTCCGAAGAGCACCAGGGCGGCAGGGAGCACGAAGAGCGCGGAGAGCATGGCGAGGACCACGCCGGTGGCGCAGGCCACCGCGAGCGCCCGGTTGGTCTCCTGCTCGGACAGCAGCAGGGTGAGCACGCCGAGCACCACGGTCGAGCCGCTGGCCAGGATCGGCTCGGCGGTGCGGCGCAGCGCGGCGCGCATGGCGGTGAACCGGTTCTCCTCGCGGTGCAGTTCCTCCCGGTAGCGGGCGATGAGCAGCAGCGCGTAGTCGGTCGCGGCGCCGAAGACGAGCACGCTCGCGATGCCGGTGACCTGGCCCTCCTGGAGGTGGATGCCGAGCGCGGGCACGATCGTGTCGACGGCTCGCAGGGTGAGCTGCTCGGTCGCGCCGACGACCAGCAGCGGCACGATCCACAGGAACGGGCTGCGGTAGGTGATCAGCAGCAGCAGCGCCACGACGCCGGCCGTGACCGCGAGCAGGGTGATGTCGGCGCCGTCGAAGACCTTGCTGAGGTCGGCGGTGAAGGCCGGGGCGCCGGTCACCTCGACGGTCAGCGCGTCGGGCAGGTCGGCCAGCGCCGCGCGGAGCCGGGCCACCTCGTCCACCACGGCCTCCTGGCCGCCGGCGGTGGCCAGCGGCACGGCGACCAGCGCCACGGTGCCGTCGGGGGAGAACTGGGCAGGCGCCACCTTCCCGCCGGCGGCGAGCCGGCCCAGCTCGGCGGACGCGCCGTCGAGCGCGGCCCGGTCGGCCGCGGCCAGCGGTGTCCGGTCGGCGCGGCTGACCACCACGACCGCGGGCTGCACGTCGCTGTCCGGCAACTGGTCCTGGAGGCGCTCGACCTGGGTCGACTCCCACTGCACCGAGAGGCCGGTGGCCGAGACGGGATCGGGGTTGTCGGGGCGGGGGAGGCCGATGACGACCGCGCCGACGACGAGCGCGGCGGCCACGGTGAGCCAGGCGGCCAGCCGGCCCCGGGCGACGCGGGTGAACAGTGACATCGGGGTGCCCTCTGGTGATCGTTTGCGGCGACGACTCTCGCTTACCAAGTATCTTGATAAGCGAGATTATCGGTGGAGGTCCTATGCTGCAAGCGGACGGTCCGGGCAGGGGGGAAGCGGCGAGACGTGGCGCAGAGCATGTACCGGCGGCGGGACGACCCGCGCGGGCGGATGATCGCCGACATCACCAACGACCTGCGCCGCTACTCGGTGGACGCGCAGCACATCGGGCACGCGTTCGCCGGCCTGCACGGCCTCAACGCCACCGACCTGCACGCCCTCATCGCGGTGATGGACGCCGAGCTGCTCGGCGACCCGATCACCCCCGGCCGGCTGGGTGAGGCGCTCAACCTCTCCTCCGGGTCGGTGACCGCGCTCATCGACCGGCTGGAGCGTGGCGGGCACATCCGGCGCGACCGGGACACCGCCGACCGGCGCAAGGTCCTCCTGCACTACGCCGACCGGGGCGCCACCCTGGCCCGCAGCTTCTTCGGCCCGCTCGGCCGGCGGACCGACGAGGTGATGGCCCGGTTCAGTGACGACGAGCTGGCCGTCGTGCACCGGTTCCTGGCCGAGATGGTGGTCTCGATGCGCGAGCACCGCGACGCCGTGCGCGCGGCCCGAGGCGAGCCGGGGCGCGGCACGCCGGAACCCGCCGCGGACTGAGCGTGCAGGGCGTCGTCACCCGGCTCGCCGCGGCGGCGCTGCGGCTGCCCGCCGCCCAGGCCCGGCGGATCACGGTCACCCGGGACCTCCCGGTCCGGGTCCGCGACGGGGTGACGCTGCGCACCGACCACTACGCCCCGGACCTGCCCGGGGCGGCCTGCGTGCTGATCCGCACCCCGTACGGGCGGGGCGGTCCCGTCCGGCTGCTCGGCCGCCTCCTGGCCGAGCGCGGCTACCACGTGGTGATCCAGTCCTGCCGGGGCACGTTCGGCTCCGGCGGCGAGTTCGCCCCGCTGGTGCACGAGCGCGACGACGGCCTGGACACCCTCGACTGGCTGCGCCGGCAGCCCTGGTGGACCGGCGCGTTCGGCATGTTCGGCGCCAGCTACCAGGGGTTCGTGCAGTGGGCGCTCGCCGCCGAGGCGGCCGACGAGCTGCGCGCCATGGTCGCCGTGGTCACCGCCTCGGCCACCCGCGACTCGACGTACGCGGGGGAGTCGTTCGCCCTGGACACGGTGCTCACCTGGGCGGAGCTGCTCCAAGCGCAGACCGTGCCCTGGCTGGCCCGGCAGTGGGAGCTCAAGCGCGGGCAGCCCCGGCTCACCCGCGCGCTGGCCCACCTGCCGCTGGCCGAGGCGGACCGGATCGCCACCGGGGCGACCGTGCCGTTCTTCCAGGAGTGGCTGCGCCACCACACGCCGGACGCCGACTACTGGCGGACCCGGATCTTCGGCGACCGGATCGCCGAGGTCCGCGCGCCCGTGGCGATGGTCAGCGGCTGGCAGGACATCTTCCTCCCCGCGCAGCTCGACGACTACGCCCGGCTCCGGGCGGCCGGCGCCCGCCCCCGGCTGACGATCGGCCCGTGGACCCACGGCAGCCCCGGGCTGCTCGTGGCGGCCCTGCGCGAGGGCCTCGACTGGCTCGACGAGCACCTGGCCGGGCGCCCGGCGCCGGGCCGCGCGCCGGTCCGGGTGCACGTCGGCGGTGCCGGCGGCGGCTGGCGTGACCTGCCCGACTGGCCCCCGCCGGCCGAGCCGACCCGCTGGCACCTGCACCCCGGCCGCGCGCTCGCCCCCGCGCCGCCCGCCGGCTCCGCACCCGACCGGGTCCACTACGACCCGGCCGACCCCACGCCGTCGCTCGGCGGCCCGCTCCTGGTCGCCCAGCGGGCCGGCGCCGTGGACAACCGGCCGGTGGAGGCCCGGCCGGACGTGCTGACCTACACGAGCGCACCGCTGGACGGGCCGGTCGAGGTGGTCGGCCCGGTGCGCGCCGAGATCCACGTCCGCAGCGAGCTGTCCTACCTGGACGTCTTCGTCCGGCTCTGCGACGTCGACCGGCGGGGGCGGTCCTGGAACGTCTGCGACGGGCTGGTCCGGGTCGCGCCCGGGCGCTTCCCGCGTGATCCGTCCGGTGTGGTCCGGGTGCCGGTCACCCTCTGGCCGACCGCACACCGCTTCGCGCCCGGGCACCGGCTGCGCGTCCAGGTCTCCGGCGGCGCCCACCCGCGCTACGCACGGAACCCGGGAACCGGCGAGCCGCTCGGCACTGCCGTCACTCTTCGTGCTGGTTGGCGGGAGGTGCTGCACGATTCCGAGCATCCTTCGGCCTTGGTGCTGCCGATGGTTCCGGTGGCGTCCACAGTCGCCCCATAGTTCCAGATAGCGCTCTGAGCTGGGCATTCACCTGCGAGTGTGGATATCCTCCATGCAAGTGCCCGGTGCCGTGCAGTTGCCCGGCGGGGCGCGTCCCCGGATCGTGCGCGTTCACGCGCAGTGATCGTCGTGCCCGCCGGCCATCGATCCGGAGGGGAGATCCCATGACGTCGGCTCCGGCGAACCTGTTGGCCGTCCGCAACCTGTTGCTCACCTATCTCAACGTCGACAAGAACACCGTACGGAGTCAGGACCTGGAGCCGGCCGAGGTCGGCATCGTGGGCGACCCCAACCACCGGGGCGGATACCACTGCGGATCAGACCGGGTGGTGGCCCGGGACTACTCGGTGGTGGAGTCGCCCCGGGACTCCTCCGGCCTGACCCTGCACGCGTCCGCGCTGGACGTCGGGACGTTCTCGGTCACGTCCGGCGGCGCGACGCACAACCTGCGTACCTTCTCCACCTGGTTCGTGTCGCAGTGTGTCGCGGGCGCCGCGGACGCCCGGGACATCCGGGAGATCATCTACTCCCCGGACGGCAGCACCGTGAAGCGGTGGGACCGGCTGGGCAAGCGCACCACCGGGGACAACAGCCACCTGTTCCACACCCACTTCAGCTTCTTCCGTGACTCCACCAAGGCGGGCCGGGACCAGACCCCGCTGTTCCGTCGCTACCTGACCGCGATCGGCCTGATCGCCCCAGCGAAACCGGAGACCGGCATGGAACAGACCGACAAGCTCATCGACAACACCGGATACCCGAACCGAACGGTCGGCAACGTCCTGGCCGACCTGGAGAACCTGCGCAACTGGCTGGTCTCCCCGGTCAACTCCACGGGCCTGGTCGCCCCGCCCCAGGCGAACTCGCCCCTGCAGCTCATGTTGGCCATGGCGCGGGCCTGGCCGGCGCTCGTCGCCCAGGTGACCGGTCTGTCCACCAAGGACTTCACCGACGAGCAGCAGATCGTCACCGGGGTGCTCGCCGGGCTGCCGCCGGAGAAGATCGCCGAGGCCATCCCGCCGCAGATCGCCCGCGACGTCGCCGACGAGCTGTCCCGGCGGCTGACCACCTGATCGACCCGGCCCGCGGCGAGTGCCGCGCCGCGGTCCCGGGCCGGAACTTAGGCAAGAGGTATTGCGCAATAGTTCTTGCGGATGCCATCCTCTCCGTATGGATCAGCCCACCGTCCGGCACGTCACCGACTCCCGCGTCCTCGCCGCGCTCGCCCACCCGCTGCGGCGCCGCCTCATGGACGTCCTCAAGGTGTACGGCCCCTGCACCGTCGGCCAGCTCGCCGAGCGCACCGGCCAGGCCCCCGCCAACGTCAGCCACCACCTCAAGGTCCTCGGCGGCGCCGACCTCGTGCTGGAGGCGCCCGAGCTGGCCCGGGACCGCCGGGAACGCTGGTGGCGGCTCCGCGACCGGGGGGTGCGCTGGTCCAACACCGACTTCGACGCCGACCCCGCCGCCCGGGCGGTGGCCGACGCGGCCAGCTCACTGAACCTGGACCGGCACGTCGCCCTGGTCCGGGCCTGGCACGCCGCGCCCGACGAGGACCACGCCGCATGGGGCGACGGCCCGTTCAGCACCGACAAGTGGCTGCGGTTGACCCCGGCGGAGCTGGCCCAGCTCAGCGACGAGATCAACGACCTGCTCGCCCGCTGGGCCGACCGCCCCGCCCCCGACGACGGGCAGCGACGCGAGCCGGTCTTCCTGTTCGCCCACGGCGTGCCGGGCCAGCCGTGACCGCCCCGGCCCGCGTGACCGCGCCGGACACCGATCCCCGGCCCCGCGGCGGCCTGCTCCGGCACCGCGACTTCCGGCTGCTCTGGGCCGGGCAGACGGTCAGCGCCGTGGGCAGCAACGTGACCGCCGTGGCCCTGCCCCTCGTTGCGGTGGCCGTGCTCGACGCGACCACGTTCCAGGTGGCGGTGCTCACGGCGGCGGCCTGGCTGCCCTGGCTGCTGGCCGGCCTGCCCGCCGGCGCCTGGGTCGACCGCGTCCGCCGGCGGCCCGTGATGATCGCCGCCGACCTCGTCTCGGCGGCGCTGTTCGCCAGCGTCCCGGTGGCCGCCCTGCTCGACCTGCTCACCGTCGGCCAGCTCCTGGTCGTCGCCCTCGGCGCCGGCCTGGCCCGGGTGTTCTTCGAGACCGCCGACCAGGTTTACCTGCCCACCCTGCTGCGCCCCGAGCAGGTGCCCGAGGGCAACGCCAGGCTGCACGCCACGCAGACGGCGAGCTACCTCGTCGGCCCCGGACTGGCCGGCCTCATCGCCCAGCTCGCCGGCGCGGTGACCGCGGTCCTGCTCGACGCCGTCAGCTTCCTGGTCTCCGCGGCCTGCCTGAGCCGCATCCGGGCCGTCGAGCCCCGCCCGGGCCGTCCCGCCGGGCCGACCTCGCTGCGCCGGGAGGTGGCCGACGGGTTGCGCTTCGTCGTCCGCGACCCGTACCTGCGGGTGCTGACGGTCTTCGGCGCGGCCAGCAACATCGGGCTCAGCGGCTACCAGGCCGTGCTCGTGGTCTTCCTGGTCCGCTCCGCCGGGCTGCCCGCCGGGCTGGTCGGGCTCCTCATCGGACTGGCCAGCGTGGGCGGGCTCGTCGGCGCCGCCCTGGCCACCGGGCTCGCACGGCGGCTCGGCTCGGCCCGCGCCCTGCTCGCCGCGGGCGCGCTCGCCGGACCGCCCGCGCTGCTCATCCCCCTGGCCGGCCCGGGCGGCCGGGTGGGCTGGCTGGTGCTCGGCGGCGCGCTGGTCAGCCTGGGCGTCGCCGTCGGCAACGTGGTGAAGGGCAGCTTCCGGCAGACGTACACGCCGCACGGGCTGCTCGGGCGGGTGACCGTGAGCATGCAGCTGCTCAACTACGGCACCATCCCGCTCGCCGCGCTGCTGGCCGGCACGCTGGGCGCCGTGTGGGGCCCGGCCGGGGCGATCCGCGTGATGACCGCCTGGCTCGCGCTGACGCCGCTCATCCTGCTCGCCGGGCCGCTGCGGCGGCACCGTGACCTGCCGGCGGCCCCCGCCTGAGGATGCGCTGCGGCGGCGGTCGGACAACCGACCGCCGCCACCGGCACGAAGCTACATCGGACGGACGTTGTCCGCCTGCGGACCCTTCTGCCCCTGGGTCACCTCGAACTCGACCTTCTGGCCCTCGTTCAGCTCGCGGTAGCCGCTGGATTGAATGGCCGAGTAGTGGACGAACACGTCCGGACCTCCGCCGTCCTGCTCGATGAAGCCGAAGCCCTTTTCCGAGTTGAACCACTTGACCGTGCCGGTTGCCATGCGTCTCTCCCTGTTCAATGCGGGTGAGCACCGGTCGCCGCCGGTGATCGCCCTTTACCTTCCCGACAGTAACCGCCCGAACCGCGATCCGCTGGCGGAAGTGCCGGCGTGGCCCATGATTACGCCGCCAGCGGGAAAGTCCCCCCGGCCCGGGGCGGCGAGGGGCATGCTTGCCCCGGTGAGGACACCGACGCCGCTGGCCGACCTGGAACGGGAGATCGCGGCGCCCGGCGACGGCCTGGACCGGCTGCGGCTGGTCGACGCGCCGTTCGTGCCGGAGGTGCGCCTGCACCTCGCCGAGGACGCCATTCTCTGGTGGGCCCGGATGGAGGCGGCGGCCGGCCGGCCCCTGCCGCCGCCCTACTGGGCCTCCGTCTGGGCCGGGGGGCAGGCGCTCGCCCGGCACCTTCTCGACCACCCCGAACTGGTCGCCGGGCGGCGGGTGCTCGACCTGGCCGCCGGCTCCGGGCTGGTCGCCATCGCCGCCGCGCTCGCCGGCGCCGACCGGGTGGTCGCCAACGACGTCGACCCGTGGGCGGTGGCGGCCGTGACGGTCAACGCCCGGGCCAACCGGGTGACCGTCGCCGCCACCGGGGACGACCTGCTGGACAGCACCGCCACCGCCGACCTCGTGCTGGCCGGGGACGTCCTCTACGACGAGGCGCTGGCCGCGCGGATGCTGCCGTACCTGCAACGGGCCGCCGACCGCGGCGTCCAGGTGCTGGTCGGCGACCCGGACCGGGGGCACCTGCCGCCGGACCGGCTGCAGCTGGTGGCTAGCTATCCGGTGCCGGTCACCGAACCCTCGGTCGACTCCCCGGTCCGCCGGGTCCAGGTGCTCCGCCCCCGCTGACCCCTCAGGGATCATCCGGAGGCGGACTCGGGGGACCGGTGGGGAGCAAACCCGATGTGCCGGGTCGCCCCGGGGCCCTAGCGTACGGAGCATGACGGATCTGCTGGCCCAGGTCGGGGAGCTGCCCACCACCCTGCTCATGGGGATGCTGGGCGTGGTGATGCTCGCCGACGCCGTACCCCTGCTCGGGGTGCTGGTCCCCGGCGACGCCGCGGTGCTCGCCGCGGTCGGCGCGGGGCGGCCGGCGACGGGGCTGGCGACCGTCGTGGCCGTGGTGGCCGGGTGCCTGGCCGGCTGGTCGTTGAGCTTCCTCGCCGGGCGGCGCTGGGGCGAGCGGCTGCGGCGCAGCCGACTCGGTGACTGGATCGGCGAGTCGCGCTGGGCGGCCGCGGAGACGCTGCTGCGCCGGGGCGGCGGGCGGATCGTGCTGGTGGCGCCGTTCCTGCCGGTGTTCAACGCGCTGCTGCCTCTCGCCGCCGGCGGCCTGCGGATGTCCTACCGGCGGTTCGCGGTCAGCGCGGCGCTCGGCGCGACGCTCTGGGCCGGCCTCTACGTGGCCCTCGGCATCACGGCGCGGACGCTGACCGGGCTGCTGCCCGGCGCGCCGAACCCGACAGTGCTCACCATGGCGGTCGGCCTGCTGCTCGCCGTGCCGGTGCTGCTCGGCACCCGGCACCGGCTCCGCGCGCTGACCGCCGCCGACCGGGCCGAGCAGGCCAGCCCGCCGCGGTCACCAGCCGCGGGCCCGCCACTGCGGCAGCGCGGGGCGCTCGGCGCCGAGCGTGCTGTCCTTGCCGTGGCCCGGGTAGAACCAGGTCTCGTCCGGCAGCCGGCCGAAGAGCTTCCGCTCCACGTCGTCGATGAGCTGGCCGAACCGCTCCGGGTCCTGCTCGGTGTTGCCGACCCCACCGGGGAAGAGCGAGTCCCCGGTGAACAGGTGCGGCACGCCGGACGGGTCACGGTAGAGCAGCGCGATCGAACCCGGCGTGTGCCCCTTGAGGTGGATCACCTCCAGCGCGCAGTCGCCGACCGGGACCGTGTCGCCCTCGCGCAGCGGCTCGGCGTCGATCGGCAGCCCCTCGGCGTCGTCCGCGTGCACCAGCGGGCGGGCGCCGGTCTTGGCGACCACCTCCTCCAGGGCGACCCAATGGTCCATGTGCCGGTGGGTGGTGACCACCGCGGCCAGCCCGTCGGCACCGGCCAGGTCGAGCAGGCGCGGCGCCTCGTTCGCGGCGTCGATCAGCACCTGCTCGCCGGTCTCCCGGCAGCGCAACAGGTAGGCGTTGTTGTCCATGGGGCCCACCGACAGCTTCGTGATGGCGAGCCGGTCGAGCTCGCGCACGGCCGGCGCACCGCCGGGCGTGACGTCTCCGTTGTAGGTCATGACGGTGTTCAGATCCATTCCGGTGGAGTCGGCAGGGGACCGGCGGGAGTGACGGTGAGCACCTCGCCCGCGCTGCGGCCGGTCAGCCAGGCGGCGAGTTCCGGCGCGGGGCCGGTGACGGTGGGCGCCCCCTCGGGGTCACCCACGACGAGTTCCTGGCGGACGCCGTCGAAGCGCAGCACCATGGCCGGCGCCTCCGGGTTGCCGGCGAGGCCGGCCACCACCTCGTGCAACAGCCGCTGGGCGAACGCGTCCGGCCAGTCGGCCGGCCGGTAGGCGGCCCCCAGGTCGACGTGGTGCACCTCGACCTCGCGCAGCCGGCCCCAGACCAGCATCGCCGCCGGCCACGGGCCGCGCCGGGTCTGCACGGTGGCACCCCACGCCTCCACCGGCATCTCGGCGACCGCCGCGGTGAACCGCTGCGAGCTGCGACGCAGGTCGTCCACGAGGTCGGCCGGCCCGCGGCCCGCGCCGGCCTCGATGTCGGCCGACCGGGCCTCGGGGCTGACGTACATCGGGATCGCCTCGCCGGTGCGCGCGGAGGTCAGCAGGTTGACGAAGCCGTCGGCGTTGCGGGACAGGTGGGTCAGGACGTGCCCGCGCGTCCAGCCCGGCAGCAGCGACGGCGCGGCCATGTCGTCGGCGCCCAGGGCGGCCACGGTACGCAGCAGCCGGGCGCTCGCCTCGTCCAGCTCACCGGTCAGCAGGAGAGGATCGCTCGTCATGCCGTCACCCCAGTCGTGCTCACGCACCGACCCTAGCGGTCGGCCGCCGTCGCGTCGCCGGGGAAATCGCTTTCGGCGCGTCGACGCGCCCTCTACGGTCGGTGCCGACGGTTTCAGGTCGCGGCGGGGCGTCAGACCGCGCCCGAGCTGACGTCGTCGCAGAGCGCGGCACCGGGAGTCGGAGCGGAGGTGGTGGTGAGCATGCCGGCCGTAGCACGCGTGATCCGCCAGGAACCCCCTCGACACCGATGAGGACAACATGACCATCGACCTGACCGCCCTCGGCTGGGATGCCGACCGGGCGGCGTACCCGAATCGACGCACTGACCGCCGACCGGGCCGGGTGGCCCGCGTCGACCGCGGCGTCTGCACCGTGCTCCGCCCGGAGGGGCCCGTCCGGGCCAGCCTGGGCGGCGGCCTGCTGGCCGCGGCGGCCCGCGACCTGACCGCGCTGCCCTGCGCCGGCGACTGGGTGCTGCTGGCCACGTGGCCGGACGGGCCGGTCACCGTGGAGACGGTGCTGCCGCGCCGCACCGCGCTGATCCGGCGTACCGCCGGCAAGGACGCCAGCGGCCAGGTGCTGGCCGCCAACCTCGACGCCGCCGCGGTGGTCGAGCCGGTGCACCCGGCGCCGGACGCCGCCCGCATCGAGCGGCTGCTCTCCCTGGCGCATGAGTCCGGCGCCGAGCCGCTCGTCGTGCTCACCAAGGCCGACCTGGCCCCCGACCCGGCGGCCGTGGCCCGGCAGCTCGCCGCCCTGGCGCCCGGGGTGCCGGTGCTGCCGGTCAGCGCCGAGCGCGGCACCGGGCTGGACCCGCTGCGCCCCTACGTGGCGCCGGGGCGCACGCTCGGCCTGCTCGGGCCCTCCGGCGCGGGCAAGTCGAGCCTGGTCAACGCCCTGGCCGGGGCCGACGTGATGCGCACGCAGGCGATCCGGCGGTCCGACGGCAAGGGCCGGCACACCACCACCTGGCGGGCGCTGGTGCCGATCCCCGGCGGGGGAGCGGTGCTGGACACGCCGGGCGTGCGGGCCGTCGGCCTGCTGGATGGCTCGGCCGGCCTGGACCGGGCGTTCGCCGACATCGCCGAGCTGGCCGCCGACTGCCGGTACGGCGACTGCGCCCACGAGGCCGAGCCGGCCTGCGCGGTGCGGGAGGCCCTGGAGACCGGTGAGCTGCCGGTCCGGCGGTGGGAGAACTGGCGCCGGCTCCAGCGCGAGGTGGCCTACGAGAGCCGGCGCCGGGAGGTCCGGCTGGCCGCCGAGCGGCGGGGCGGCTGGCGTGGCGGCCGGCGGCGGACCGGGCGTCCGGCGACCCCGCCCGGACCCGGGGGACTCTAGCGGGTACCGGGGCGGTCGGGCGGGCCACGCCGGTGTCCGCCCGACCGCGCTGAGCTGGGGGAATGTCCGCGCGACGGAAGTTGTCATACCTCGGGGCTAGAGTTGCCGAGGCGTCTTCCCTGCGCCCCGACAACCCTCGAAAACCGCTCAGACCTCGCGTCGGGCGGACAGATCCGCCTCACCATCTTCTTCCGGGAGCACACGCACCGTGGCCGACCGACTGATCATCCGTGGCGCGCGCGAGCACAACCTGCGTGACGTCAGTCTCGACCTGCCCCGGGACGCCCTGATCGTCTTCACCGGGCTCTCCGGTTCGGGCAAGTCGAGCCTGGCGTTCGACACCATCTTCGCCGAGGGCCAGCGCCGCTACGTCGAGTCGCTCTCGTCGTACGCCCGGCAGTTCCTCGGCCAGATGGACAAGCCCGACGTCGACTTCATCGAGGGCCTCAGCCCCGCGGTCTCCATCGACCAGAAGTCCACCTCGCGCAACCCGCGGTCCACCGTCGGCACCATCACCGAGGTCTACGACTACCTCCGCCTGCTCTTCGCCCGCATCGGCGAGCCGCACTGCCCGATCTGCGGCGAGCGCATCTCCAAGCAGAGCCCGCAGCAGATCGTCGACCGGGTGCTGGCCATGGCCGAGGGCACCCGGTTCATGGTGCTCGCCCCGGTCGTGCGCGGCCGCAAGGGCGAATACGTCGACCTCTTCGCCGAGCTCCAGGCCAAGGGCTACGCCCGGGCCCGGGTCGACGGCGTGGTGCATCCGCTGACCGAGCCGCCGAAGCTCAAGAAGCAGGAGAAGCACACCATCGAGGTGGTCATCGACCGGCTCAGCGTCAAGCCCAGCGCCAAGCAGCGGCTGACCGACTCGGTCGAGGCGGCGCTCGGCCTCTCCGGCGGCCTGGTGCTGCTCGACTTCGTCGACCTGGCCGAGGACGACCCGGCCCGGGAGCGCCGCTACTCCGAGCACCTGGCCTGCCCCAACGACCACCCCCTGGCGATCGAGGACCTGGAGCCCCGGGTCTTCTCCTTCAACGCGCCCTACGGCGCCTGCCCGGAGTGCACCGGCCTGGGCACCAAGAAGGAGGTCGACCCGGAGCTGGTCATCCCGGACCCGGAGCGCACCCTGCGCGAGGGCGCCATCCAGCCCTGGGCGACCGGGCACAACCTGGAATACTTCCTGCGCCTGCTGGAGGCGCTCGGCGAGGCCCAGCACTTCGACGTGGACACCCCGTGGCGGGCGCTGCCGTCCCGGGCGCAGAAGACGATCCTGCACGGCTCCGACGACCAGGTGCACGTCCGCTACCGCAACAAGTACGGCCGCGAGCGCTCCTACTACACCGGCTTCGAGGGTGTGATGCAGTGGATCGAGCGCCGGCACACCGACACCGAGTCGGAGTGGTCGCGGGACAAGTACGAGGGCTACATGCGCGACGTGCCCTGCGCGGCCTGTGGCGGCACCCGGCTCAAGCCCGAGGTGCTCGCGGTCACCCTGGCCGGTAAGAGCATCGCCGAGGTCTGCAACCTCTCCGTCGGTGAGGCCGCCGACCTGCTCGCCGGCATCGAGCTGACCGACCGGCAGAAGATGATCGCCGAGCGGGTGCTCAAGGAGATCAACGCCCGGCTCAAGTTCCTGCTCGACGTCGGGCTCGACTACCTCTCCCTGGACCGCCCGGCCGGCACCCTGTCCGGCGGCGAGGCGCAGCGCATCCGGCTCGCCACCCAGATCGGCTCCGGCCTGGTCGGGGTGCTCTACGTGCTGGACGAGCCCTCCATCGGCCTGCACCAGCGGGACAACCACCGGCTCATCGAGACGCTGCTGCGGCTGCGCGGGCTGGGCAACACGCTGATCGTGGTCGAGCACGACGAGGACACCATCCGGGTCGCCGACTGGATCGTCGACATCGGCCCGGGCGCCGGCGAGCACGGCGGCAAGATCGTGCACAGCGGGTCGGTGCCGGCCCTGCTGGAGAACGAGGAGTCGGTCACCGGGGCGTACCTGTCGGGGCGCAGGTCGATCCCGACCCCGGCCGTCCGCCGGCCGCAGACCCCGGGCCGCGAGCTGGTGGTGCACGGGGCGCGCGAGCACAACCTGCGCAACCTCACCGTGGGCTTCCCGCTCGGCCAGCTCATCGCGGTCACCGGGGTCAGCGGCTCCGGGAAGTCGACGCTGGTCAACGACATCCTGCACGCGGTGCTGGCCAACCAGATCAACGGCGCCCGGCTGGTCCCCGGCCGACACACCCGCATCACCGGCCTGGAGCACGTCGACAAGGTCGTCGGCGTCGACCAGTCGCCGATCGGCCGCACCCCGCGCTCCAACCCGGCCACCTACACCGGGGTCTGGGACCACATCCGCAAGCTCTTCGCGGAGACCACCGAGGCCAAGGTCCGGGGGTACGGCCCGGGCCGGTTCTCGTTCAACGTCAAGGGCGGGCGCTGCGAGGCGTGCTCCGGCGACGGCACCATCAAGATCGAGATGAACTTCCTCCCGGACGTCTACGTCCCCTGCGAGGTCTGCAAGGGCGCCCGCTACAACCGGGAGACCCTGGAGGTGCACTACAAGGGCCGGACGGTCGCCGAGGTCCTGGACATGCCGATCGAGGAGGCGGCCGAGTTCTTCTCCGCCATCCCGGCCATCCACCGGCACCTCAAGACGCTTGTCGACGTCGGCCTCGGCTACGTGCGTCTCGGCCAGCCCGCGCCGACGCTGTCCGGTGGCGAGGCGCAGCGCGTCAAGCTCGCCTCCGAGCTGCAGAAGCGCTCCACCGGCCGCACGGTCTACGTGCTCGACGAGCCCACCACGGGCCTGCACTTCGAGGACATCCGCAAGCTGCTCATGGTGCTGGAGGGCCTGGTCGAGAAGGGCAACACCGTGATCACGATCGAGCACAACCTCGACGTGATCAAGTCCGCCGACTGGATCATCGACATGGGCCCGGAGGGCGGCCACCGCGGCGGCACGGTGCTCGCCACCGGCACGCCGGAGGAGGTCGCCGAGGTGCCGGAGAGCCACACCGGCCAGTTCCTGCGGCCGATCCTCAAGCTCGACGGCGCGGCCAAGGGCGCCAAGGCGGCCACCACCCGGGCGGCCAAGGCCAACGGCGCCGCGGCGAAGCCCCGCACCCGCAGGGTGCCGGCGGCAGCGCGCTGAGTGACGGGTACGACGGACGGGCCGACCACGGCCCGCCCGTTTCGGATATCCATTTCGTGACGCGTCAGTATGAACCGTGCGCAAGAGTGATCCGTGTCGTGAAGTGAGGCCACGGATCACGACGGGTGGCGGCAGCCGAGAGAGAGGCCGGACATGAGTGACGACGAGGTGCTGACCGGGCCGGGGAGGCAGACTCGCCGGACCCTGCTGGCGGGCGCCGGCGCGGTCGGGGCGGCCGTGGTGCTGACCGCCTGCGGTGACGACGCCGGCGACACGGCCGGCGGCCCGGCCCCCACCAGCGCCGGCCCTCCCGGCGCCACCAACGCCGGCGACCCCGAGGGTGGCGACCGGGACAGCAAGGGTCCGCTCGCCCGGACCACCGACATCCCCGTCGGTGGCGGGGCGGTCTTCGCCAGCCAGGGTGTCGTGATCACCCAGCCCGAGGCCGGCCAGTTCAAGGCCTTCGACCCGATCTGCACTCACCAGGGCTGCCCGGTGTCGAACGTCGACGGCGGCACCATCAACTGCACCTGCCACAACAGCCGGTTCTCGATCACCGACGGCTCGGTGAAGCAGGGCCCGGCGACCAGGCCGCTCGCGCCGAAGAACATCAAGGTCACCGGCGAGCAGATCACCCTGGCCTGACCGTCCCGCCGCGTCCCCCGCCCGCCCGACCGGGGGCGGGGACGCGCGGCGACGGCCGGTTGTCGGGGGCGCGGACTACGCTTGGCGCGTGGCTGACCCCTCGACCTACCGTCCCGCACCCGGCACCATCCCGGAGTCGCCAGGGGTCTACCGCTTCCGCGACGGCACCGGCCGGGTGATCTATGTCGGCAAGGCGCGCAACCTGCGCAGCCGGCTCAACTCCTACTTCGCCGACCCGGTCAACCTGCACCAGCGCACCCGGCAGATGGTCTTCACCGCCGAGTCGGTGGACTGGATCACGGTCGCCACCGAGGTCGAGGCGCTCCAGCAGGAATACACCTGGATCAAGCAGTACGACCCGAGGTTCAACGTCCGCTACCGCGACGACAAGTCGTACCCCTACCTGGCGGTGACCCTCGACGAGGAATACCCGCGGCTGCAGGTGATGCGCGGCGCCAAGCGCAAGGGTGTGCGCTACTTCGGGCCGTACTCGCACGCCTGGGCCATCCGCGAGACGCTGGACCTGCTGCTGCGCGTCTTCCCGGCGCGGACCTGCTCCTCCGGGGTGTTCAAGCGGGCCGGCCAGGTCGGCCGGCCCTGCCTGCTCGGCTACATCGGCAAGTGCTCCGCGCCCTGCGTGGGCAGCGTCACGGCCGAGGAGCACCGGGAGATCGTCAACGGCTTCTGCGACTTCATGGCGGGCCGCACCGACACCATGGTGCGCCGGCTGGAGAAGGAGATGCTGGAGGCCAGCGAGCAGCTCGAATTCGAGCGGGCCGCCCGACTCCGCGACGACGTGGCGGCGCTGCGCCGCGCCATGGAGAAGCAGACCGTGGTGCTCGGTGACGGCACCGACGCCGACGTGGTGGCCTTCGCCGACGACCCCCTCGAAGCCGCGGTCCAGGTCTTCCACGTCCGCGACGGCCGGGTCCGCGGCCAGCGCGGCTGGGTGGTGGAGAAGACCGAGGAGCTGACCACCGGCGACCTGGTGCACCACTTCTGCACCCAGGTCTACGGCGGCGAGCAGGGCGAGGCCGACGTCCCGCGCGAGCTGCTCGTCCCCGAGCTGCCCGGCGACGTCGACGCGCTTGCCGACTGGCTGTCCACCCGGCGGGGCAGCCGGGTGTCGCTGCGGGTGCCGCAGCGCGGCGACAAGCGCTCGCTGCTGGAGACCGTCGAGCGCAACGCCAAGGACGCGCTCGCCCGGCACAAGCTCAAGCGGGCCGGTGACCTCACCACCCGCAGCCAGGCCCTCGACGAGATCGCCGACGCGCTCGGCATGCGCACCTCCCCGCTGCGCATCGAGTGCTTCGACGTCTCGCAGATCCAGGGCACCGACGTGGTGGCCAGCATGGTCGTCTTCGAGGACGGGCTGCCTCGCAAGAGCGAGTACCGCCGGTTCATCGTGCGGGGCGCCACCGACGACCTCTCCGCCATGTCGGAGGTGCTGCGCCGGCGGTTCGCCCGCTACCTCGACGCGCGCGCCGAGACCGGGGAGATCGGCGAGGAGACCGCGGGCGACCCGGACCGGCCGGGCATCGACCCGACCACCGGGCGGCCGCGCCGGTTCGCGTACCCGCCGCAGCTGGTCGTGGTCGACGGTGGCCCGCCGCAGGTGGCGGCCGCCGCGCAGGCCCTCGCCGAGCTGGGCATCGACGACGTGGCGCTCTGCGGGCTGGCCAAGCGGCTGGAGGAGGTCTGGCTGCCCGACGACGAGTTCCCGGTCATCCTGCCGCGCACCTCCGAGGCGCTCTACCTGCTCCAGCGGGTCCGCGACGAGGCGCACCGCTTCGCCATCACGTTCCACCGGCAGCGGCGCTCCAAGCGGATGACCGAGTCGGCGCTGGACAACGTCCCCGGCCTCGGCGAGGTACGCCGCAAGGCCCTGCTGCGGCACTTCGGCTCGCTGAAGCGGCTCAGCGCGGCGACGGTGGAGGAGATCACCGAGGTGCCGGGGGTGGGCAAGCGGACCGCCGAGGCGATCCTGGCCGCCCTCGACGACGGCGCCCAGCCCACCCCCACCCCCTAACCCCTCGCGGGTCTCCACTCCTCCCACCCGCCGCCTCCCACGCCGACCCCTTGTTGATCAAGGAGTTTGCGTCAGATCGAGGTCCATTCCCGACGCAAACTCCTTGATCAACGCGGATGGGGCGTGGCTGGCTGGGGGAGTGGGGTGTGCGGCGGGGAGGATCTACCGCCTCGTGGAGATGGATCGCCCCCCATTGCCTGTCCCGCCGCCGGGCGCGCCGGTTCCCGCCCCGCTGCCGGACGCGCCGGTTCCCGCTGCCGGGCGCGTCGGTGGAACGCCATGGGTGTCTCTGGGCGGTGGAGACACCCATGGCGTTCCACTCACCGCCGCACGTTCCCGGCGGGCGATTCCGGCCCTGTGCGAATGTCCCTTGTGTGCGCTCCAGTGCCTGTCGTCGGCGAGGGCCACCACCCTCCGGTTCGCCCGCTGCTCATGGTTGCGGGCGTCACCTGCGCGGATCTTGGAGACTTGCCGTTTCGCGGTGAACGGGAACTCACCAAGATCTGCGATGTCGGGCTGCCACCGGCATCTTCTGCCGATGGCCTCAGCGGGGTCGGCTGGTGAGCGGCTCGTGGCTGCGGTGGCCAAGGGTCGGTTGTATGGGCGGCTACGAACTTGATGACGTGAATGGATCGGCGCGGCGACAGGGTCGGCCTGTCTCGGCCGGTGCCCTGTCGAGCTGATGTCGGGAGACCGGAGGTTCGTTGCTGGCTGCGCAGGCTGGGGTGGATGTCGGGTTTCGGGCAGGTCGTATGGGGCGGGTGTCCGCGTTTCGGCCTCGCTGTCAGGTGGTCGGCGCCACCGTGGCGGCGGAATCATGGCGGGGGTGGGGTCGTTGTACATGGCAGACCGCGCAGCAGCCCGCCCCTCGGGCGAGGCGGATCGCCGGTCGGAATGACCCGGCCCCGCCGGTCGTTACACCCCCCGGACCGTGCAGGTTCGAGCCGGTCGAGCCGGCGGGAATGACCTCTCGGCCCCGGTCGTTACATCCCCCGGACCATGCACCACCGGTCCGAGCCGGTCGAGCCGGGGAATGACATCTCGGCCCCGGTCGTTACATCCCCTGGACCGCGCACCACCGGTCCGAGCCGGCCAGCCAGGGAATCATCCCGCGGCGCCGGTGGTTACATCCCCCGGGACATCGGATCAGGTCGAGGGAATCGCTTCCCCACCGCCGATGGTTACACCCCCGGACCGCCCGAGCAGGTCACCCCCGATCGCCGGGCACCGCACAGACTTTCCCCCCTTTTGCGGCGGCACCCCCGCACCCCCCTGTGGGTGCCGCTCACCCCCGAACGGAAGGCGCTGATCTCATCATGCGTACCAACACCATGCTGCGGAACACCGTCCTGACCGCTGCCGGCTTCGCCGCCACCGCCGGTGGAATCGCCGGCCCCGCGATCGCCGCCCACGCCGCCCCGGCCGAGAAGACCACCCAGGTCAGCACCGACCGCAAGGGCCACGGCGAGCGCGAGCTGAACGTCCGCTACGAAGCCCAGCCCAACTTCTACTACTGCGGCCCCGCCGCCGCCCGTAACGCCATCAGCGTGCTCGGCAAGAACATCGACGTCGACGCCATGGCCAAGGAGATGGGCACCACCGAGAACGGCACCAACAGCATCAACGACATCACCCCGGTGCTGAACAAGGAGACCGGCAAGCACTACCGGTCGGTGGAGATCCGCGACGGTAAGGCCGACGACAAGCAGACCGACACCCTGCGCGCCGACATCGTGCGCACCGTCGACGACGGCCGCGCCGTGGTCGCCAACATCGCCGGCACCACCACCGACACCGACGGCAACACCCACTCCTTCGAAGGCGGCCACTACATCAGCGTCGTCGGCTACCACGACAACGGCCACACCGTCACCATCGCCGACAGCGCCAACCCGAACATGGCCTCCTACCGCATCACCGTCGACAACCTCGCCGACTGGATCGCCACCCGCGGCTACAGCGCCTCCTGACCGGCTATCCGCTGACAGGAGCGAGCACGAAGGGCCGGCCCCCACAAGGGGCCGGCCCTTCGTCGTGTCTGCGGACCGGGTCTCAGGACTCGGCGAGCACGCCGAGGATCCCCTCGCCGTACTTGGCCAGCTTGTTGTCGCCGACGCCGCTGATCCGGGACAGCTCGGCCAGCGAGGTGGGCGCCTCGGTGGCGATCTGCCGCAGGGTGGCGTCGTGGAAGATCACGTACGCCGGGACGCCCTGTTCCTTGGCGGTGGCCGCCCGCCAGGCGCGGAGCCGCTCGAACACCGGAACGGCGGCCGGGGCGAGGTCGGCCACCACGGTGGCCGCACCCCGGGGCTTGCCGGACCGGCCGGACGCGGGCCGTTCCGGCTCGCGCCGCATGGTGACGGTCCGCCGGCGGCCCAGCACCTCGGCGCTCGCCTCGGTGAGGGCCAGCGTGCCGTAGTCGCCCTCGACGGCGAGCAGGCCCTCGGCCAGCAGCTGCCGCACCACGCCCCGCCACTCGGCCTCGCGCAGGTCGGTGCCGATGCCGAAGGTGCTCAGCGAGTCGTGGCCGTGCTGGTCGATCTTGTCGGTGCGCTTGCCGAGCAGGATGTCCACGCAGTGGCCGGCGCCGAACCGCTGGTTGCGTTCGCGGTCGAGCCGGTAGACGGTGGAGAGCAGCTTCTGCGCGGCGACCGTGCCGTCCCAGGACTCCGGCGGCTCCAGGCAGGTGTCGCAGTTGCCGCAGTTGGGTGTGCCGCCCTCGCCGAAGTATTCGAGGAGTTGCGCGCGGCGGCAGCGCACCGTCTCGCAGAGCGCCAGCATGGCGTCGAGGTGGGCGGCGAGGTTGCGCCGGTGGGCCAGGTCGCCCTCCGAGGTCTCGATCATCTTGCGTTGCTGCACCACGTCCTGGAGCCCGTACGCCAGCCAGGCCGTCGACGGCAGCCCGTCGCGCCCGGCGCGGCCGGTCTCCTGGTAGTAGCCCTCCACCGACTTGGGCAGGTCGAGGTGGGCGACGAAGCGGACGTCGGGCTTGTCGATGCCCATGCCGAAGGCGATGGTGGCGACCATGACGAGGCCGTCCTCGCGCAGGAACCGCTGCTGGTTGGCCGCCCGGGTCGCCGCGTCGAGCCCGGCGTGGTATGGCAGCGCCGCGATCCCGTTGGCGACGAGGAACTCCGCGGTCTTCTCCACGGAGGCGCGGGACAGGCAGTAGACGATGCCGGCGTCGCCCGGGTGCTCGTCGCGCAGGAGGGCGAGCAGCTGCTTGCGCGGCTCCCGCTTGGGCACGATCCGGTACTGGATGTTGGGCCGGTCGAAGCTGGCCACGAAGTGCCGGGCGTCGGTGAGCTTGAGCCGGGTGGCGATCTCCGCCCGGGTGGCCTGGGTGGCGGTGGCGGTCAGCGCGATCCGCGGCACCCCCGGCCAGCGCTCGTGCAGCATCGACAGGTTGAGGTAGTCGGGGCGGAAGTCGTGCCCCCACTGGGAGACGCAGTGCGCCTCGTCGATCGCGAACAGCCCGATCCGCCCGCGCTCCAGCAGGGCGAGCGTGGCGCGCGTCGCCAGCGCCTCGGGGGCGAGGTAGAGCAGGTCGAGCTCGCCGGCGAGGAACGCCGCCTCGACCCGCCGCCGCTCGGCGAGATCCTGGGTCGAGTTGAGGAACCCGGCCCGGACGCCGACCGCGGTCAGCGCGTCGACCTGGTCCTGCATGAGCGCGATCAGCGGCGAGACGACCACCGCCACGCCGTCGCGGACCAGCGCCGGGATCTGGTAGCAGAGCGACTTGCCGCCCCCGGTCGGCATGAGCACCAGCGCGTCACCGCCGGCCACCACGTGCTCGACGACCTCGTGCTGGAAGCCGCGGAAGGCGTCGTAGCCGAACACCCGGCGCAGCACCCGCAGCGCGTCGTCGGTCCGCTGATCGGTGGGGGAGACCATCCGCGCAGTCTACGAGCGCCCGCCGACACCGCCCCGCCCCGAACGGGGGTGTGGCGGTAACCGAACGCGGCGACCGGGCCTCCGCACGCGGCAACCGGGCCTCGACCGGGCGGCGGCCGGACCTTGACAAAACGGACAAGCGCCTGTTCCGGTCGTCACCCCGTGGAATCCCGGGCGGGGTCGGAGCCGTTAGAGTCGCTGACTGACCAACGTGCGGCCGACCGGCCGCGGCGCCACGGCTGGGGGTAGCGGGTGAGCGAGGCGCGGACGACGGGAGACCTGGTGCCGACCAACGCGGAGACAGCTCTCGGGCGGCCGGCGCCGGCCGAGGCGGAGACCACCCTGGTGGTGGTGACCGGCCTGTCCGGCGGTGGCCGCAGCACGGTGGCCCGGGCGTTGGAGAACGTCGGCTACTACGTGGTGGACAACCTGCCCCAGGCGCTGATGCTGGACATGGCCGAGCTGGCCTTCAAGGCCGGCGGGGCGGCCCGGCGTACGGCGATGGTGCTGGACGTCCGCTCCCGGGCCTTCTCCACCGACCTGGCCGGGGCGATCCGGGAGCTGCGCGAGCGCGGCTTCCAGCCCCGGGTGGTCTTCGTCGACGCCGACGACGAGGTGCTGATCCGCCGCTTCGAGAGCGTCCGCCGCTCGCACCCGCTGCAGGGTGACGGCCGGCTGGCCGACGGGATCGCCGTCGAGCGGGCGCTGCTGGAGGAGGCCCGCGACCAGGCCGACGTGATCATCGACACCAGCCACCTGAACGTGAACCAGCTCCGCCGCCGGGTCGAGGAGCTGTTCGGCGGGGAGGACTCCCGCCGGCTGCGGATCACCGTGCTCTCCTTCGGCTTCAAGTACGGCCTCCCGCCGGACGCCGACTTCGTGATGGACGCCCGGTTCCTGCCGAACCCCTACTGGGTGCCGGAGCTGCGCGAGCACACCGGGCGCGAGGAGGCGGTCAGCGCGTACGTGCTGGGCCAGGAGGGCGCGGACGCCTTCGTGGCCGGGTACGCGGACCTGGTCAACGCCACCACCGCCGGTTTCGAGCGGGAGGGCAAGCGCTACCTGACCGTGGCCGTGGGCTGCACCGGTGGCAAGCACCGCAGCGTGGCGATCGCCGAGGAGCTGGCCGCCCGGCTGCGCCGCTCCGGCATCGCCGCCAACCCCCAGCACCGGGACCTGGGGCGGGAATGAACCCGACGAGGGTGGTCGCCTTCGGCGGCGGGCACGGGCTGTCGGCGTCGCTGCGGGCGCTGCGGCACTGCGTACCCGGACTGGATCTGGACATCACCGCGGTGGTCACGGTCGGCGACGACGGCGGCTCCAGCGGGCGGCTGCGCGCGGAGCGCGGCGGCCTCCCGCCGGGCGACCTGCGACAGGCGCTCGTGGCCCTGGCCGGCGACCACCCGGCCACCCGGCGCAGCGCGGCGCTGTTCCAGCACCGCTTCGCCGCGGCCGGGGGCGGGCCCGACGGTGCCGATTCGCTCGCCGGCCACGCGGTCGGCAACCTGCTGCTGCACGGGCTGACCGAGCTGCTCGGCGACCCGGTGGTGGCGCTCGACCACGCGGGCGCGATGCTCGGCGCGGTCGGCCGGGTGCTGCCGATGTCCCGGCAGCCGGTGGGCATCGAGGCCCAGGTACGCGGCGCCGACCCGGACCGCCCGGACGAGGTCCGCACGGTGCGCGGCCAGCACCAGGTGGCGGTCACCGCCGGCACGGTCGAGTCGCTGCGGCTCACTCCGGCCGCGCCGGCCGCCTGCGCCGAGGCGGTGACCGCGGTGCGCGCCGCCGACTGGTTGATCTTCGGGCCGGGCAGCTGGTACACCAGCGTGCTGCCGCACCTGCTGGTGCCCGGCCTGGCCGACGCGATCGTCTCCAGCCCGGCCCGTCGGCTGGTGACCCTCAACCTGGTGGCGGAGAAGGAGACCCTCGGCCTCTCCCTGCCCGACCATCTGGACACACTCCGGCGCTATCTGCCCGAGTTGAAGGTGGACATGGTGCTGGCGGATTCCACGGCGGTGGGTGATCCCGTGGCGGTCGAACGTGCGGCAGAATCGCTGGGTGCCCGGCTGGTCCTCGCTCCCGTCGCCGTCACCGACGGCACGCCCCGTCATGATCCGGCCGCCCTGGGCGCCGCGTTGGTGCCTGTCCTGGGCGCCGATCGTTAGACACGTACGTAATCACCGGCGACACGCCGGAACCCGGTCCGTGAGGGGGCGCGCAACATGGCGATGACGGCTGCGGTCAAGGACGAGCTGAGTCGGGTCGATGTGCCAAAGCCCTGCTGCCGGCGGGCGGAGATGGCTGCCCTGCTCCGGTTCGCCGGAGGGCTGCACATCGTGTCGGGCCGCGTCGTGGTCGAGGCGGAGCTGGACACCGGCGCGGTGGCCCGGCGGCTCCGCCGGGAGATCGCCGAGGTCTACGGCTACCCGAGTGAGATCCACGTGCTGGCCTCCGGCGGCCTGCGCAAGGGCAGCCACTTCATCGTGCGGGTGGTGAAGGACGGCGAGGCCCTGGCCCGGCAGACCGGCCTGCTGGACGTCCGGGGCCGCCCGGTGCGTGGCCTGCCCCCGCACGTGGTGGCCGCGAACGTCTGCTGCGCGGTCTCCGCCTGGCGGGGCGCGTTCATGGCGCACGGCTCGCTCACCGAGCCGGGCCGGTCCAGCGCACTGGAGATCACCTGCCCCGGCCCGGAGTCCGCGCTCGCCCTGGTCGGCGCCGCCCGCCGGATCGGCATCACCGCCAAGAACCGCGAGGTGCGCGGGGTGGACCGGGTGGTGGTCAAGGACGGCGACGCGATCGCCGCGCTGCTCACCCGGATCGGCGCCCACTCCAGCGTGCTGGCGTGGGAGGAGCGGCGGGTGCGCCGCGAGGTGCGGGCGACCGCCAACCGGCTGGCCAACTTCGACGACGCCAACCTGCGCCGCTCGGCCCGTGCCGCGGTGGCCGCCGCCGCCCGGGTCACCCGCGCGCTGGAGATTCTCGCCGACGACGCCCCCAACCACCTGACCTCGGCCGGCCGGCTGCGGCTGGAGCACCGGCAGGCCTCCCTGGAGGAGCTGGGCGCGCTGGCCGAGCCGCCGCTGACCAAGGACGCGATCGCCGGCCGGATCCGTCGGCTGCTCGCGCTCGCCGACAAGCGGGCGCGCGACCTGGGCATCCCGGATACCGAAGCGGCCGTCACGCCCGACATGCTCGTGGTCTGATAGGAGCGGTGAGGCGTCGGGCTGCGAGGGGATCACCACCCGCCGCAGCGCGGCGGCGCGCGCTCGGATAAGGTCGCTGCGTACGGCAAGGGGGCCGGCAAAGGCACCCCTCGCCGTGCTCACCGCCTCGGGCGGTCTGGTCTCCTGGGACCGCGGCGGGGTGGCCGAGATGAACCGTCAACGGCCGGCTCCACCGGTCGGCGAACAATCTCCGCCGGCCGGGGTTCGACGCCGGCGGACCAGAACGCGAGGAGATGGGCCTGTGACCATCCGGGTTGGCATCAACGGCTTCGGCCGGATCGGCCGCAACTTCTTCCGGGCAGTGCTGGCGTCCGGCGCTGACATCGAGGTCGTGGCGGTCAACGACCTGACCGACAACGCGACGCTCGCCCACCTTGTCAAGTACGACAGCATCCTGGGTCGCCTCCCGCACGAGGTGAAGGCCACCGCCGACGAGATCACGGTGGGCGGCAAGACCATCAAGGCGTACGCCGAGAAGGACCCGGCCAAGCTGCCGTGGGGCGAGGTCGGCGCCGACGTCGTCATCGAGTCCACCGGTTTCTTCACCGACGCCACCAAGGCGAAGGCGCACGTCGACGGCGGGGCCAAGAAGGTCATCATCTCCGCCCCGGCGAAGAACGAGGACGTCACCTTGGTCATGGGCGTCAACCAGGACCAGTACGACCCGGCCAAGCACACGATCATTTCGAACGCCTCCTGCACCACCAACTGCCTCGCCCCGATGGCCAAGGTGCTGCACGACACGTTCGGCATCCAGCAGGGTCTGATGACCACCATCCACGCGTACACGCAGGACCAGAACCTGCAGGACGCGCCGCACAAGGACCTGCGCCGCGCCCGGGCCGCCGCGCTCAACATCGTGCCGACCTCGACCGGCGCCGCGAAGGCGATCGGCCTGGTCCTGCCGGACCTCAAGGGCAAGCTGGACGGCTACGCGCTGCGCGTGCCGATCCCGACCGGCTCCGCCACCGACCTGACCGTCACGGTCGGCCGGGAGACCACGGTGGACGAGGTCAACGCCGCGCTCAAGGCCGCCGCGGACGGCCCGCTCAAGGGCATCCTGGTCTACAACGATGACCCGATCGTCTCCGCCGACATCGTCACCGACCCGGCGTCCTGCATCTTCGACGCGCCGCTGACCAAGGTGATCGGCAACCAGGTCAAGGTCGTCGGCTGGTACGACAACGAGTGGGGCTACTCGAACCGCCTGGTCGACCTGGTCAAGCTGGTGGGTAGCTCGCTGTGAGCATCCGCAACCTCGACGACCTGCTCGGCGAGGGGGTGTCGGGTCGGCGCGTGCTGGTGCGCGCCGACCTGAACGTCCCGCTCGACAAGCAGAGCGGTGAGATCACCGACGACGGCCGGATCCGGGCCGTGCTGCCGACCCTGAGCGCGCTGGTCCAGGCCGGCGCCAAGGTGGTCGTCTGCTCGCACCTGGGCCGCCCGAAGGGCGCGCCGGACCCGCAGTTCAGCCTCCGCCCGGTCGCCGGGCGGCTCGGCGAGCTGCTCGGCGCGCCGGTGCACTTCGCCGAGGACACCGTCGGCGACTCGGCCCGTTCCACGGTGGAGGGCCTGGCCGACGGCCAGGTCGCCCTGCTGGAGAACCTGCGCTTCAACAAGGGCGAGACCAGCAAGGACGACGCCGAGCGGGGCGCCTTCGCCGATCAGCTCGCCGCCTTCGGCGACGCGTACGTCGACGACGCCTTCGGCGCGGTGCACCGCAAGCACGCCAGCGTCCACGACGTGCCGGCCCGGCTGCCGCACGTCGCCGGCCGCCTCGTGCTGCGCGAGGTGGAGGTGCTCAGCAAGCTCACCGGCGACCCGCAGCGGCCTTACGTGGTGGTGCTGGGCGGCTCCAAGGTCTCCGACAAGCTGGCCGTGATCGAGGCCCTGCTGCCCACGGTCGACCGGCTGCTCATCGGCGGCGGGATGTGCTTCACCTTCCTCAAGGCCCAGGGCCACGAGGTGGGCACCTCGCTGCTGGAGGAGGAGATGGTCGAGACCTGCCGCAACCTCCTGGAGCGGTCCGGCGGCAAGATCCTGCTCCCGGTCGACGTGGTGGCCGCGGACGCGTTCGCGCCCGACGCCACCCACGACACCGTGCCCGCCGACGGCATCCCGAGCCACCGGATGGGGCTGGACATCGGCCCGGAGACGGTGGCCGGCTTCGCCGCCGCGCTGTCCCAGGCTAAGACGATCTTCTGGAACGGCCCGATGGGCGTGTTCGAGATGGCCGCGTTCGCCAACGGCACCCGGGGCGTCGCCGAGGCGATCACCAAGGCCGACGCGTTCAGCGTGGTCGGCGGCGGCGACTCGGCCGCGGCGGTGCGGGCCCTCGGCCTGGACGAGTCGTCGTTCGGCCACATCTCCACCGGCGGCGGCGCCTCCCTGGAATACCTCGAGGGCAAGACCCTCCCCGGCATCGCGGCCCTGGAGAACTGAATGGCGAGCACCACCCGCCGGCCGCTGATGGCCGGCAACTGGAAGATGAATTTGAACCACCTCGAGGCCAACCTGCTGGTGCAGAAGCTGGCCGCGAGCCTCAACGAGAAGCAGCTCACCGAGGTCGAGACGGTGGTCCTGCCGCCCTTCACCGACCTGCGCACCGTGCAGACCGCGGTGGACGGCGACAAGCTCCTGATCGGCTACGGCGCACAGGACCTGTCGCCGTTCCAGTCGGGCGCGTACACCGGGGACATCTCCGGGCCGATGTTGGCCAAGCTGGGGTGCACCTACGTGGTGGTCGGCCACTCCGAGCGGCGGCAGTACCACCACGAGGACGACGCCCTGGTCAACGCCAAGGTGGCCGCCGCGCTGGCGAACGGGCTCACCCCGATCCTCTGCATCGGCGAGGGGCTGGAGATCCGCGAGCAGCTCCGGCACGTGCCGCACTGCTGCGACCAGCTGGACGCCGCGCTGAACGGGCTCACGGCGGAGCAGGTCACCAAGGTGGTCGTGGCGTACGAGCCGGTCTGGGCGATCGGCACCGGCAAGACGGCGACCCCGGAGGACGCCCAGGAGGTGTGCGGGGAGGTGCGCAAGCGCCTGGTGGAGACCTTCGGCCAGGACACCGCGGACCAGGTCCGGATCCTCTACGGCGGGTCGGTGAAGTCGTCGAACGTGGCGGCGACCATGGCCCAGCCGGACGTGGACGGGGCCCTGGTCGGGGGCGCCAGCCTGGACGCCGAGGAATTCGCGCAGATCTGCCGGTTCCCGGAGCACATCGCCCGCTGATCGCTCGCTATCCTTGACGCTGCCCGCCCACCGGTCGGTGCCGCTGTGCCCGTCAGGACCGGGCAGTGATCGCAACGAGAGGATTGACCCCCGCCATGCCGATCTGGTTCGCCTACACGATGATCACGTTGCTGGTCATCACGAGCATCCTGCTCACCCTGCTGATCCTCCTGCACCGCGGTAAGGGCGGCGGGTTGTCGAGCATGTTCGGCGGCGGCGTCAGCTCCAGCCTGGCCGGTTCCTCCGTGGCCGAGAAGAACCTCGACCGCTACACGGTTCTGGTGGGGATCATCTGGTTCGCGTGCATCGTCGGGATCGGGCTCTGGCTCCGGCTCCAGACGGGCAGCGGCGCCTGAGCGAGCGCTCCGAGTCGTACAATCTGCGCGCGGTCCGTAACGGGCCGCGCGCAGATTGTTTCTCCGCGCGTCGCCCGCCGCCCACCCCCGAAGGCGGCGGTCCCCTCCGACGACAGGAGCGACCAGCCGTGTCCAGTGGCAACGTCATCCGCGGCACCCGGATCGGGTCCGCCCCCGAGCGGTTCGAGCAGCGCATCGAGCCGGCGCCCCGCCGGCCCGTCACCTACTGGTGCGCGAACGACCACCGCGTCCGGTTCCTCATCGCCGCCGAGGCGGAAGCCCCGGAGACCTGGGACTGCCCGCGGTGCGGGGAGCCGGCCGGCCCCGACCGGGGCAACCCGCCCGGCCCGGCCCGGCCCGAGCCCTACAAGACCCACCTGGCGTACGTGCAGGAGCGGCGCACCCCGGAGCAGGGTGAGGCGCTGCTCGCCGAGGCCCTGGAGACGCTGCGCAGGCGGCGCGGCGGGGCCTGAGCACGCGGGAGCCCCGACCCGCCCGGGCCGGGGCTCCGCCGTCGTTCAGCGCAGGCTGCGCAGCCGGGGCGGCACGTTCGCCGCCGCGGAGCGGTCCAGCAGCCACAGCGTCCGGGACACCCCGCGCACGCCGGCCGCCGGCAGCTGCACCGGCCCGGCCCCGGCCAGGGCCATCCCGACCGCGCGGGCCTTGTCCGCCCCGGCGGCCACCAGCCAGACCTCCTCGGCCGTGTTGATCGTCGGAAGGGTCAGCGTGGTCCGCACCGGCGGCGGCTTGGGGCTGCCGCGTACGGCGCTGACCGGGCGGTTGTCGTGGTGCACCGGGTGCTCTGGGAAGACCGAGGCGACGTGCCCGTCCTCGCCGACGCCGAGCATCAGCACGTCGAAGTGGGGGAGGGCGGCGGTCCCCGGCCGGGCGGCCCGGGCCAGTTCCTGCGCGTATCCGGCGGCGGCCGCCTCCGGGTCGTTGCCGGCCGGCCCGTCGGAGGCCGGCATAGGGTGGATGCGGGCCGGGTCCAGCGGGACCACGTCCAGCAGCGCCGCCCGGGCCTGGGTCTCGTTGCGCTCCGGGTCGCCGGCGGGCAGGAACCGCTCGTCACCCCACCAGACGTCGACGCGGGACCAGTCGACGGCGTCCCGCGCCGGCAGCTGCGCCACCGCCCGGTACACCGCCGCGGCGATCCGCCCGCCGGTCAGCACCACCGACGCCTGGCCGCGCTCGGCCTGCGCGTCGAGCAGCTTCACCACCAACCGGGCCGCCACCGCCTGCGCCAGCAGGTCGGGGTCGGCGTGTACGGCGACACTCGCCTCACTCATCCGTCGTGCCTTCGTCCTCCGACCGCCCCGCGGCGGTCACCTGTGCTGTCCGGCCGCCGCGCGGCCCGTCTGTGCCGCTCACTCGTGGGCGGTCGCGCCGGCGTGTGCGGTGACCCCCGCCTCGGCCCGCTGGGCGGTCGCCGGATCCTTCCACACGTGCACCCGATGGGCGGGCCGCTGGTCGAGCGCGGTGAGCCCGGCGGTCGCACCGAGCGCCTCGGCGTAGACCTGGTCCGCGTCGAGCCGGCGCAGCTCCTCGGCCAGCTCGTCGCCGAGCGGGCGGCGGACCAGCGGCAGCGTCCGGTCCTCCTGGCCGCTCCGCCGGAAGATGGCCACGTTCTCGTCGCGGGTCAGCATCAGCTCGTCGCCGTTGGCGCAGCGCAGCTGCACCTCGCGCATCCGGGGGAAGTTGTCGGTGTGCTCCCAGACCGGGTCGATGCCGAGCCGGGCGGTCAGCCAGCCGCGCATGAGCGCCGCCGTCGGGTCGGTGCGCGGCGCCACCACGGTCGCCTCGGTGATCCGGGCCTGGGTGGTGTCGAACGCGCCGGCCACGAGGGTGCGCCACGGGGTGATCCGGGTCCAGGCCAGGTCGGTGTCGCCCGGGGCGTAGTCCGCGGCCCGCTGCCGCAGCGCGGCGATCGGGTCGGCGGCCTGCGCCGCGTCGGTGATCCGCCGGTCGGCCACCACACCGAGGAAGTCGGTGGCGATCTCGTCCGGCGGCTCGCCGTGCCACCACGTCACCACCGGCACGTCCGGGACCAGCAGCGGCATCACCACCGACTCGGCGTGCAGCGCGAGCCGGCCGTACATCCGGGTCACCACCGCCTCGCACGGGCCGAGCCGGCCGCCGACGACGATCTCCGCGTCCAGCCGGTTGCGGTCCCGCTCGACGTCGGAGCGGACCACCACGAGCAGCCGGCACGGGTGGGCGGCGGCCGCGATGGTCGCCGCCGCCTCCGCCTCCCGGACGCGCTTCTCGTCGACCACCACGATCAGCGTGAGCGCCATGCCGCTGGCCACCCCGCCCGCGCTGCGCCGCTCGGCGGCGAGCGCCTTGACCACCTCGTTCCCGGTGGTGTCCCACAAGCCGATCATGCTCTCCTCCAGGACCGGCCCTCGCGGGCCAGCATCTCGTCGGCGGCCCGGGGGCCCCACTCGCCGGCCCGGTACGGCTCCGGCTTGGTGCCCGTCCAGGCGTGCTCCAGCGGATCCACGACCTGCCAGCTCTGCTCCACCTCGGCCGCGTCCGGGAACAGGGTCCGGTCACCGATGAGCACGTCCAGCACCAGCCGCTCGTACGCCTCGGGGCTGGACTCGGTGAACGCCTCGCCGTACTGGAAGTCCATGGCGATGTCGCGGACCTCCATGGTCGTGCCCGGCACCTTGGAGCCGAACTTCAGCACCACGCCCTCGTCGGGCTGGACCCGGATGACGAGCTGGTTGGGGCCGAGCGACTCCATGTCCTCGGGGTTGAACGGCAGGTGCGGCGCCGTCTTGAACACGATGGCTACCTCGGTGACCCGCCGGGGCAGCCGCTTGCCGGCCCGGATGTAGAACGGCACCCCGGCCCAGCGGCGGTTCTGGATGCCCAGCTTCACGGCCACGTACGTCTCGGTGGTGGAGTCCGCCGGGACGCCCTCCTCGTCGAGGTAGCCGACGGCGCGTTCGCCGCCCACCCAGCCGGGCAGGTACTGGCCGCGGACGGTGTCCCGGGAGACGTCCTGCGGCACCGTGATGGCCTTGAGCACCTTGAGCTTCTCGGTCCGGATCTCGTCGGCGTCGAAGCTCGTCGGCTCCTCCATGGCCACCAGGGCGAGCAGCTGGAGCAGGTGGTTCTGGAGCACGTCCCGGGCGGTGCCGACGGAGTCGTAGAAGGCGGCCCGGGTGCCGATGCCGACGTCCTCGGCCATGGTGATCTGCACCGAGTCGACGTACTTGGAGTTCCACAGCGGCTCGAACAGGTTGTTGGCGAAGCGCAGGGCCAGGATGTTCTGGACCGTCTCCTTGCCCAGGTAGTGGTCGATGCGGAAGACGTCCTGGCTGGTGAAGACGTCGTCGACCAGGTCGTTGAGCGACTTCGCCGAGGGCAGGTCGTTGCCGAACGGCTTCTCCACCACCACGCGGCGCCAGCCGCCGGACTTGGCGTTGTCGGCCATGCCGGTGCGGGCGAGCTGCTTGAGCACCACGGGGAAGGCCGCCGGGGGGATGGAGAAGTAGAAGGCGGCGTTGCCCGGGATGCCGTGGGTGTTCCGCAGCTCGTCGAGGGTGGCGGCGAGGTGGTCGAAGGCGGCGTCGTCGTCGAACGAGCCGCCGACGAACTTGATGTTGCCGGCGAGCCGGGCCCAGACCTCCTCCCGCCAGGGAGTACGGGCGTGCTTCTTGGCCGCGTCGTGGGCCAGCCCCTCGAAGTCGCCGTCGCCCCAGTCGCGCCGGGCGAAGCCCAGGACCACGAAACCGGGCGGCAGCAGCCCCCGGTTCGCCAGGTCGTAGACCGCCGGCAGGAGCTTCTTCTTGGCCAGGTCGCCGGTCACCCCGAAGATCACCAGAGCGCACGGCTCCGGGATCCGTGGCAGCCGGCGGTCCTGAGGATCGCGCAGCGGGTTCATGCCGCCTCCTCGCTCCGCCGATGTCACGTCATTCATCGTCACGTCAGTGTCCGTCCGGCCGCATCCAGTAGCTGGGCGACGCCCGCCGCCCGCTCGGTCAGGTGCAGGCGCAGCACCGGCCGCCCGCGACCGGCGAGGGCCCGCCGGTCGCCGGCGGCCTGGGCCGCCTGAAGGTCTCCGAAGGTGTAGGGGTGGCCGGGCACCGGCAGGTCGTCGGTGACCGCGCCGGTCACCTGAAGGTGGCTGCCGGCCCGCGGGCCGCCCCTGTGGTACTGCCCGGTGGAGTGCAGGGAACGCGGCCCCCACCCGAAGGTGACCGGGCGCGCCGTCGCCCGCGCCAGCAGCGGGCGCAGCCCGGCCACCGCCGCGTCGCCCCGCCGGTCGAGGTAGGCGGTCACCGCCAGGTAGCCGTCGTCGCCCAGCCCGGCGAGCAGCCAGGCCAGCGCACCGGCCAGGTCGGCGGGGGCACCGGCCGGGGCGTACACCTCGATGGCGCCCTCGGTGGCCGAGGGCGACTCCGCCGGCGGGCCGGCGGCGAGCAGCCGCGCGGTGTGCTCGGTGCTCTCGGCGACGTCCGGCTGGCCGAACGGGTCGACGTCGAGCACGGCGGCGGCGAGCGCGGTGGCGTACTCCCAGGTGAGGAACTGGGCGCCGAGCGGACCGTTGACCGCGAGGTCGGCGGGGCCGGGCGCGACGCCCGGGCCCAGGGCGCCGCCGTAGCCCACGGTCAGCACGCCGGGGCCGGTGGCGCCGGGGGCGTCCGGGGACTCCACCACGACCGGGAGGATGCCCTGGCCGGCCTTGCCGGTGGACTCGGCGAGCAGTTGCTCGGCCCAGTCGCCCAGCCCGTCGAGCCCGGTGCCGTCGGACACCAGCGCGACGGTGTCCCGGCCGGTGGTGGCCGCCGCGGCGAGCGCCGCCCCGAGGGCCAGGCCGGGGTTGTCCCGGTCCCGGTCGAGCGCGCCGGCGAGGGCGTCGGCGTCGTCCAGCAGGTCGGCGACCGGCGCCCCGGCCAGCGCGGCGGGAACCAGCCCGAACGCGGTGAGCGCCGAGTACCGGGCGCCCACCTCCGGGTCGGACTGGATGACCACCACGCCCAGCTCGTCGGCGACCGCCTCCAGCGGGGAGCCGGGGTCGGTGACCACCACGAAGTGCCGGGCGGCCTCCGCGTCGGTCAGCCCGGCGTCCAGGAACGCCTGCCAGTACGCCCGCCGGATGCTGTCGGTCTCGACCGTGGCCCCGGACCTGCCGGCGACCACCACGACGGTGCGGTCCAGCCGGTCGGCCAGGGCCGCGCGGACCTCGCCGGGATCGGTGCCGTCCAGCACGGTCAGCGGCCGCCCGAGGGTCC
Organism: Micromonospora halotolerans; assembly: GCF_032108445.1. NCBI lineage: Bacteria > Bacillati > Actinomycetota > Actinomycetes > Micromonosporales > Micromonosporaceae > Micromonospora > Micromonospora halotolerans. Next base: position 4,586,523 of record NZ_CP134876.1, read on the forward strand.
GGGCGATCACCTCCGGGGCGAGCGAGGAGCCGGCCGACCCGGCCAGCACCACGTGGTCCAGGTCGGCCAGCTCCTCGGTCAGCTCGGCGAGCTGGGGGAGCAGCTCCCGGGCGCGCGCGTGGGTGTCCAGCCAGCCCAGCGCCGTCCGGGCCGTCGCCTCGGCGGCCGGCCCCCAGAGGGTCGGGTCCTTGGCGGCGAGCCGGGCGGGGAGGTCCGCGGCGACCAGCGCGGCCCGCACGGACGCGGGCGCGGACCCGTCGACCGCGTCCGCGCCGTGCACGGCCAGCCCGGCGGCGATGTCCGCCCGGCCGGCCAGCAGGTCGCTCACCTCACCACCCCGTCCTCGTGGCGTGGCGCGTCCCGGGTCCCGGGACGCGTCCGGCGCCGTCCGTCACGCGTCGCCCCCGGCCTTCTCGGCGGCCCGCGCGTTGCCCTTGGCGGCCTGGTTCGGCTGGCCGATGCCCTTGGCCGCCTCGGCGAGGGACTTCTTGACCCCGTCGAGCAGTTCCATCCAGCTCGTCTCGAACTTCTCCACGCCCTCCCGCTCCAGCGTGTCGATCACGTCGGCCATGTCCACGCCGACGGCCTGCAGGTCGGTGAAGACCTTGCGGGCCGCGTCGTACGCGCCGGTGACCGTGTCGCTGCGGGTCTCCCCGTGGTCGGCGTAGGCGTGGATGACCGCCTCCGGCATGGTGTTGACCGTGCCGGGTGCGATCAGCTCCTCGACGTAGATGACGTCCCGGTAGTCCGGGTTCTTGGTCGAGGTGGAGGCCCACAGCGGCCGCTGCGGTTGGGCGCCGGCGTCGGCCAGCTTCCGCCACCGGTCGGAGCCGAAGACCTCGGCGTAGCGCTCGTACGCCAGCTGGGCGTTGGCGACGGCGGCCTTGCCGCGCAGCGCCTTGGCCTCGTCGGAACCGAGCTTCTCCAGCCGCTTGTCCACCTCGGTGTCGACCCGGGAGACGAAGAACGAGGCGACCGACCCGATCTTCGACAGGTCGTGACCGTTGGCCTTCGCCTGCTCCAGACCGGCCAGGAACGCCTCCATGACCTGCGAGTACCGGTCCAGGCCGAAGATCAGCGTGACGTTCACGCTGATCCCCTCGGCCAGGGTCGCGGTGATGGCCGGCAGGCCCGCCTCGGTGGCCGGGATCTTGATGAACAGGTTCGGCCGGTCGACCAGCCACCAGAGCGCCTTGGCCTCGGCGACGGTCCGGTCGGACTCGTGGGCCAGCCGCGGGTCGACCTCGATCGACACCCGGCCGTCCACGCCGGCGCTCTTGTCGTAGGAGGGGCGCATCACGTCGCAGGCCCACCGCACGTCGTACGTGGTGAGCATGCGGACCGCCTCCTCGACCTCGATGCCGCGGCTGGCGAGGTCGCGCAGCTGCCAGTTGTACTCGTCGGCGTCGCTGAGTGCCTTCGCGAAGATTGTCGGGTTGGTGGTCACCCCGGCCACGTGCGACTCGCGGCGGAGCTTGTCCAGCCCGCCGGAGCTCAGTCGTACCCGGGAAAGATCGTCGAGCCAGATCGCCACACCGGCGGCCTGGAGCTCGCTCAGCCTGTCCGTCATGCTGTCCACGCTCCCCTCAGTTGCCGGTCGTGAAACCGGTGATGTCGCCCACCCGGGTGAGCGCCGCGTGCGCGGCGGCCACGATCCGGTCGGGGGTGAACCCGAACTGCTCGAAGAGCACGGTGTGCGGTGCGCTCGCCCCGTAGTGCTCCAGGCTCACGCTCTCGCCGCTGTCCCCGACGATCCCCCGCCAGGACATGGCGATGCCCGCCTCCACGCTCACCCGTGCCTTTACCCCGCGCGGGAGCACCGACTCCCGGTAGGCCTCGTCCTGCGCGAAGAACCATTCCTGGCAGGGCATCGAGACGACCCGGGTGGGGGTGCCGTCGGCCTCCAGCCGCTCCCGGGCGGTGAGGCAGAGCTGCACCTCGGAGCCGGTGCCCACGATGATCACCTGCGGCTTGCCGTTGGACGCCTCGGCCAGCACGTAGCCGCCCTTGGTCACGCCCTCGGCGCTGCCCAGCTCGGTGCGGTCGAACGTCGGCAGCGCCTGCCGGCTGAGCGCCAGCGCGGTGGGCCGGTCGGTGTGCTCCAGGGCCTGCCGCCACGCCCAGGCGGTCTCGTTGGCGTCGGCCGGGCGGACCACGTCGAGGCCCGGGATGGCCCGCAGCGCGGTCAGGTGCTCCACCGGCTGGTGGGTCGGGCCGTCCTCGCCGAGGCCGATCGAGTCGTGCGTCCAGACGTAGGTCACCGGCAGCTTCATCAGCGCGGCGAGCCGCACCGAGGGGCGCATGTAGTCGCTGAACACCAGGAACGTGCCGCCATACGGGCGGGTGCCGCCGTGCAGCGCGATGCCGTTGAGGATCGCGCCCATGGCGTGCTCGCGGATGCCGAAGTGCAGGGTGCGGCCGTACTCGTCGCCCGGGAAGTCCTTGGTGGCGTGCTCGGCCGGGACGAAGGACGGCTCGCCCTTCATGGTGGTGTTGTTGCTCTCCGCCAGGTCGGCGGAGCCGCCCCAGAGCTCGGGCAGCACCGGGGCGAGGGCCTCCAGGACCTTGCCGGAGGCGGCCCGGGTGGCGATGCCCTTGGCGTCGGCCGGGAAGGTCGGCAACGCGTCGGCCCAGCCCTGCGGGAGCGTGCGGGTGGACATCCGCTCCCAGAGCGCCTTGCGCTCCGGGTTGGCCTGCGCCCAGGCGTCGAACGTGGTGGTCCACGCCGCCTGCGCCTCGGCGCCCCGATCCATGACCTGCCGGGCGTGCTTGAGCACCTCCTCGTCGACCTCGAAGGTGCGCTCCGGGTCGAAGCCGAGGATCCGCTTGGTGGCCTTCACCTCGTCGGCGCCCAGCGCCGAGCCGTGGATCTTGCCGGTGTTCTGCTTGTTGGGCGCGGGCCAGCCGATGATGGTGCGCAGCGCGATGAAGGAGGGGCGGCCGGTCTCCGCCTTCGCGGCCAGCAGCGCCTCGTGGAGCGCCTCGACGTCCTCGTGGTAGTCGCCCTGGTCGGCGTCGCCGCGGCGCCAGTCGACCGTCTGGACGTGCCAGCCGTACGCCTCGTAGCGGGCGGCCACGTCCTCGCTCTTGGCGATCCGGGTGTCGTCCTCGATCGAGATCTCGTTGTCGTCGTAGATCACGCAGAGGTTGCCGAGCTGCTGGTGGCCGGCGAGGGCGCTGACCTCGTGGCTGATGCCCTCCTCGATGTCGCCGTCGGAGGCGATGCACCAGATGTCGTGGCGGAACGGGGAGTCGGGCCGGTCCGGCTCGGGGTCGAACAGGCCGCGCTCGCGGCGGGCCGCCATGGCCATGCCGACCGCGTTGCCGAGGCCCTGGCCGAGCGGGCCGGTGGTGGTCTCCACGCCCGGGGTGTGGCCGTGCTCCGGGTGGCCCGGGGTGAGGGAACCCCACTGGCGCAGCGCCTTGAGGTCGTCCAGGGCCAGCGGGTAGCCGGAGAGGAAGAGCTGGATGTAGAGGGTCAGGCTGGAGTGCCCGGCGGACAGCACGAACCGGTCCCGGCCCGGCCAGTTCGGGTCGGCCGGGTTGTGCCGCATGACCCGGTTGAAGAGCAGGTACGCCGCCGGGGCGAGGCTCATGGCCGTGCCCGGGTGGCCGTTGCCGGATTTCTCCACGGCGTCCATGGCCAGCACGCGGACCGTGTCGACGGCCCTGCGGTCGAGGTCGGACCAGTTGAGAGCGGGAAGCTCGGGTCGGTTGGCAGCCACGATGGTTGTGCTCCTCGGCAGATGGGCGGAACCCTCACTGATGACCCTATCGAGCGGCCCTAAACGTCCGCCCGGGGATCTCGGCATGCTGGTCTGTACGTCTCCGACCCGATCAGCCGTTCACGCCGGGATGTGACGGCCCGCACCGTTGCCGGGTCTGCGGGGCAGCCAAAACGACGCCGCGTAGTGTGTGGGGCGGTGTGTGGACCCGGAGGGGTCCGAGCCGATCCCGACCTCCCCCCGCCGAAGCCGGAAGGTGGCAATCCGTGAGCATGATCACCGAGCGCCCCGTCAGCGACTCTGCCGGGCAGCCGCCGGTGGGCACGGTGGCGGAGGCGCCGGCGACCGGCCGGCGGGACGTGCGGGCCGTGGTGGCCGCGTACGTGGCGCTCACCAAGCCGCGGATCGTCGAGCTGCTGCTGGTCACCACCGTGCCGGCGATGATGTTGGCCGACGGCGGCATGCCGGCGCTCTGGCTGGTGGCCGTGGTGCTGGTCGGCGGCTCGCTCGCCGCGGGCGCGGCCAGCGTGCTCAACTGCTACATCGACCGCGACATCGACCAGTTGATGCGGCGCACCAAGCGGCGGCCGCTGCCCGCGCACACCGTGTCGCCGCGCAGCGCGCTGATCTTCGGCCTGGTGCTCGCGGTGATCTCGGTCGCGCTGATGGCCGCCACCACGAACTGGCTGGCCGCCGGGCTGACCCTCGCGGCGATCGCCTACTACGACCTGGTCTACACGCTCTGGCTGAAGCGCACCACGGCCGCGAACACCTTCTGGGGTGGCGCCTGCGGTGCGGCGCCGGTGCTGATCGGCTGGGCCGCGGTCACCGGCTCCCTGGCGCCGGCCGCGTGGGGCCTGTTCGCGGTGGTCTTCTTCTGGCAGATGCCGCACTTCTACGCCCTGGCGATCAAGTACAAGGCGGACTACGCGCGGGCCGGCATCCCGATGTTGCCGGTGGTGGCCTCGGTCCGCCGGGTCAACGCGGAGATCATCCTCTTCTCCTGGCTGACCCTGCTCTCCTCGCTGGCCGTCTGGCCGCTCGGGATGAGCCCCATCTACGGCGTCACCGCTCTGGTGGTCGGCGGGATCTTCGTGGTCGAGGCACACAAGCTCTGCCGGCGCGCGACGCGGGGCGAGGCGGTCAAGCCCATGCGGCTGTTCCACTGGTCCACCACCTACCTCACCATCCTGTTCGCGGCCGTCGCCCTCGACGCGCTGCTCTAGCGGCGTTTCCCGCGTTCACCGGAGTGGATGGGTTCCCCGTGTCGCGGATTTCATCAGAATTTTTTTCGGTGTGAGCCGGACGGGCTCAACCCGGACAGACTGTGACGATCTCCGCCGCCCGTTTTGGGCGGGCATAGGCGACATGTGCGGGCGAATTACCTGTGGTCTTCCTTAAACCCGGAGGTAATTGGCATCACATTCAGTTCATCGTTCTCGCACATCCGAGTGGATGTCTGCTTAGGCTTCGCGTCATGGCAGATGGTTCCGATACGACGCTGACGGCTGACAAGACCGCCGAGCAGGCCCCCAACGGCCTGGTCGCGGGCATCAAGTCGTTCGCCGCCGGACACGGCGGGGCGAAGGCGGTCATCGAGTACGTCGGCAAGCGCGGCGCACGGATCGTCCTCGTGGGTTCCGATGGGGCGTGGGCCGACCAGTTCGCGGACGGCACCGACATCGCGCGGCAGGCCTGCGCCAAGGCGGGGGTCACCGTCGAGAACGCCTGGGAGCGTGAGCTGATGGACCAGATGCGTCCGAGCAACGACCTCTGGCGGTCGATGGCCCGGCGCACGATGGCCCGTTGACATAAATTGACCGACCACTACCAGTCGACCCGGGGGAAACCCCGGGTCGCTCTCGTCACCTGCACGGCCCTTCCCGACCTCGACCCGGACGACCGGCTCGTGCTCGCCCCGCTCGCCGCTAGCGGCGTCGCCGCCGAGGCGGTCGTCTGGGACGACCCGGCCGTGGACTGGTCCGGCTACGACCTGGTCGTGCTCCGCTCGCCCTGGGACTACGCGCTGCGCCGCGACGAGTTCGTCGCCTGGGCGCGCACGGTGCCCACCCTGGTCAACCCGGCCGACGTGGTCGCCTGGAACACCGACAAGCGCTACCTGGCCGAGCTGTCCGCGGCCGGCGTGCCCACCGTGCCGACCGCCTGGGTCGAGCCCGGGGCGGACTGGGCCCCGCCGGCCGACACGGGGGAGTACGTGATCAAGCCGGCGGTCAGCGCCGGCAGCCAGGACACCGGCCGGTACGACCTGGCCGACCCGGAACATCGGGAGCTGGCCGTGGCCCATGTGCGGCGGCTCTCCGCCGCCGGCCGGGTGACCATGGTGCAGCCGTACCTGACGGCCGTGGACACCGCCGGGGAGACCGCGCTGCTCTTCCTGGCCGGGCCCGACGGCCTGGCGTTCAGTCACGCGATCCGCAAGGGGCCGATGCTGACCGGCCCCGACCGCGGCGTGGCCGAGCTGTACCGGGAGGAGCGGATCGACGCCCGCACGGCCACCCCGGAGCAGCTCGACACGGCGGAGAAGACCCTGGCCGTCGTGCCCGGCGGCACCGAGCGGCTGCTCTACGCCCGGGTGGACCTGATCCCCGGCCCGGACTCCGCGCCCGTCCTGGTCGAGCTGGAGCTGACCGAGCCGAGCCTGTTCGTCGGCCACGCCGACGGCGCCCCGGACCGGCTCGCCGCGGCGATCGCCACCCACCTGGCCCGGCGGTCCTGACCCGGCGCTCCGGCCCGCGCCGAGTGGGCCGGGGTGGGCGTCACCGCTCGTCGCAGTGGTTGCGATCCCAGCGGCCGCCGATCGGCGGGGTGTCCAGCCGGATCGCCGCCTCGTTCCCGGTGACGTCGTTGTCCTCCACCCGGCAGGACACGCAACTGCCCGCCTCGGTGATCCACAGTCCGTAGGTCTGGGTGTGCTCGTCCCGGTGCCAGATCCGGTTGCCCCGCACGGTGGCCGAGTCGAACGGGGCGTTGATCGCGATCCCGGCGCGCTCCGGCGGGCCGGCGGGCAGCTCGTACGGCGTGCCCGGCGCCGGGGTGGCCTCGTTCCAGCCGGTGGCCCCGTCGGGCCGCACCTCGGCCAGGGACAGCTCGTTGCCGGTGTTGTCGGCGACGACCGCGGCCCGCGAGTCGACCCGCACGACCTTGCCCCGGTGCCCGCCGGGCGGCCAGTCCGCCGTCCCGTCGGTCACCTGGCGCGTGGCGTAGCGCACCGTCGCACCGGAGCCCCGGCAGGCGGGTGCGGACCGGCGCCCGTTGTCCCGGATCCGGTTGTCCACCACCGCGGCGTCGATCATCGGCCGGTCGATCCGGATGCCGTCCAGCGCGTTGTCCCAGATGTGGTTCCCCTGGATCACCACGTCCTCCGCGGCGCCCCGGTAGCCGTGGCCCAGGTCGTGCTCGTGGTAGCCGTAGCCGCCGTTGCGGCTGATCCGGTTGCCCCGGATCGCGTACGGGCCGGGGGTGTTGCCCATGCTGATCCCGTCGCCGACGTTGCGGTCGATCACGCAGTCGGTCAGCAGCCCGCCGCGGCCGGCGATCCCGGCCGTGCCGTTGGCCGACACGTCGAAGCCGGCCTCCAGGTTGTTCGTCAGCGTGCAGGCCGAGACGATCAGCCCGTCGGCCCCCCAGTCGGAGATGCCGAAGCGGTTCGCCTGGCTGTGGCACCCCACGATGCGGAAGCCGCGCGGGGGCGGCCAGTAGTCCTTCTGCAGCTCCAGGAAGATCCCGTTGGTCCCGTTGCCCAGGGTGGTGCAGTTGGCGATGGTGAGCCGCTCGACGTCGCCCCAGCCGCCGATGCCGACGCCGATGCCCGCGCCGCCCATCTGCTCGCCGTTGTCCAGCCGGCCGCAGCCCACCACGACCACGCCGTCGATCAGGCTGTCCTGGAGGAAGTCGCAGCCCAGCCCGGTTGCGCCGGTGTGGTGGATGTAGAGGTTCCGGAAGACGCCGCGCACCACGTACTGGAGCCCGAGGCCCTTCGCCAGGTAGTTGTACTGGGCCATGCCGACGCCGGAGCCGTCGATCTCGAAGTCGGCGAAGGTGCAGTCGGCGATGTGCCGGTCCCGGTCCGCGTCGTGCTGCACGGTGGTCCAGAACGCCAGCGGGACGGGATCGCTCCGGTTGCCCTCGTTGCTGAGCAGGAACCGGGTCGCGGCCGACCCCGCGCCGATCAGCGATACGCCGCTGCGCCACACCGTGCCGGCGTCCCGGATCGAGTAGATGCCCGGCGGGCAGTAGATGACCCGGGCCCGGCCGTCGGCGGCGTACCCGTCACCGAGCCGCTCCACCAGGGCGGCCAGCGCCGGCTGGTCGTTGGTCACGCCGTCGCCGGTGAGCCCGAAGTCGAGGGCGTCGCACCACAGCGGCGCGCCGGCCACCGGCGTCAGGCGCTGCGGGACGGTCGTGGACAGGCCCTTGCGCGACACCGGCGGCTCCCCTCGGGCGGACGATCCGTGGCGGAGCGCATTCCCGCTGCCCGCCGGCCGTAACGCCCGGGGGGAGTGGCTCAGGCGGCGGCGGTGACCGGCTGGCCGGCGGGCGCGGCGGCGGCCGGGGCCGGCGGGGCGGCCGGACGCCGCTCCCGGGTGGCCCAGAGCACGCCCAGGGTCGCCAGCAGCACCAGGCAGGAGCCGAGCATGTGCGCGGCGACCAGCACGGCGGGCAGGTGGGTGAAGTACTGGACGAAGCCGATCAGGCCCTGGCCCAGCTCGACCGCGACCAGCACCCCGGCGGCCCGCGCCGCCCGGGCGGCGCCCACCGCGCGGAACGCGAAGAGCAGCGCCACCGAGAGGCCGATCAGCAGGAACACCCCGTCGGCGTGCACCTGGGAGATCGCCTCCGGGTCCAGGCCGTTGCGGGCCGCGCCCTGGTCGCCCGCGTGGGGGCCGCTGCCGGTCACCCAGGTGCCGATCACCAGCACGGCCGCGCTGATCACGGTGGTGAGCCCGGCGAGGGTACGCAGCGGCGCCGGCACGGTCGGGTGGACCGGCCCGTCCGGCTCGACGGTGCGCCGCCAGAGCGCGTACGCGGCGGCGATCACCGCCATCGAGGCGAGGAAGTGCAGCCCGACCACCCACGGGTTGAGGTTGGTGAGCACGGTGATGCCGCCGACCACGGCCTGGGCGGGAATGCCGAACAGCACGCCGATCGCCAGGGGCAGCAGCCCGCGCGGCCGGGTCCGCTGGGCCAGCACGGCGAGCACCACGGCCAGCGCGATGATCCCCACGGCGAAGCTGAGCAGCCGGTTGCCGAACTCGATCGCCCCGTTGACGCCCATCTCCGGGGTGGCGATGTACGACTCGTCGGTGCACCGGGGCCAGGTGGGGCAGCCGAGCCCGGAGCGGGTGAGCCGGACACCCCCGCCGGTGACCACGATCGCCACGTTCGCGATGATCGAGGTGTACGCGAGGCGGCGCAGCAGCGTGTGGGAGACCGGGAACCGGGCGAAAGCCTTCACGGAGCGAATCCTACGCACCGTAGTTGATCCCGATCGGGTGACTCCGTCACCTCGGTGGTCGGGATCACCGGACCCCGGGTTTGCGGGGCTCCGGCGAATTACGTAACGTTGGCGTTGTGAAAAACGCGGCGGCGCTCTCCGGGCACCACCAGGCGACCGCTCCGGTCGTCAGCACTGCCGCGTCCACCGATCTCTCCACCCGGGACCGGGTCACCCAGCTGCTGCTGGAGCAGGGCGCGACGACCGCCGGCCAGCTCGGCTCGGCGCTCGGGCTCAGCCCGGCCGCGATCCGCCGGCACCTCGACGCCATGCTGGCCGACGGCGACGTGGAGGCCCGCGAGCAGGTCGTCCGGGGCAGCCGGGGCCGGGGCCGGCCGGCCAAGGTCTTCGTGCTCACGGAGGCGGCCCGGGTGCGCTGTGGCACCCACCACTACGACAACATCGCCACGGCCGCGCTGCGCTGGATCGCCCGCACCGGCGGCTCGCACGCCGTCGAGGCGTTCGCCGCCGAGCAGGTGACCGCGCTGGAGGAGCGCTGCCGCGCCGCCATGGAGGACGCCGGCGACGACCCCCTGGCCCGGGCGGAGGCGCTCGCCGGGGCGCTGACCGCCGAGGGTTACGCTGCCAACGCGTCCACGATTGCCTCCGGCGGCCAGCTGTGCCAGCACCACTGCCCGGTGGCGCACGTGGCCGCCGAGTTCCCCCAGCTGTGCGAGGCCGAGACCGCGGTGATCTCCCGTCTGGTCGGCACCCACGTGCAGCGCCTGGCCACCATCGCGCACGGCGACGGGGTGTGCACCACGCACATCCCCACCCAGCCGCGTGCCCAGTCCGGTAACACCGTCACCACTGTGAGGACAGATAGATGACCGAGCAGATCGTCCAGCCCCTGACCCAGGAGGAGCAGCTCGCCGCCCTCGGTCGCTACGAGTACGGCTGGGCCGACCCCGACGTCGCGGGGGCGGCTGCCCAGCGCGGCCTCAACGAGGCGGTGGTGCGGGACATCTCGGCCAAGAAGAACGAGCCGGCCTGGATGCTCGACCTGCGCCTCAAGGGCCTGCGGCTGTTCGGCCGCAAGCCGATGCCGGCGTGGGGCGCGGACCTCACCGGGATCGACTTCGACAACATCAAGTACTTCGTGCGGTCCACCGAGAAGCAGGCCACCAGCTGGGAGGACCTGCCCGAGGACATCAAGAACACCTACGACCGGCTGGGCATCCCCGAGGCGGAGAAGCAGCGGCTGGTCGCCGGCGTCGCGGCGCAGTACGAGTCCGAGGTCGTCTACCACAAGATCCGTGAGGACCTCGAGGAGCAGGGTGTCATCTTCCTGGACACCGACACCGCGCTGCGCGAGCACGAGGACATCTTCAAGGAGTACTTCGGCACGGTGATCCCGGTCGGCGACAACAAGTTCGCCGCCTTGAACACCTCCGTCTGGTCCGGTGGCTCGTTCATCTACGTGCCGAAGGGCGTGCACGTGGAGATCCCGCTGCAGGCCTACTTCCGGATCAACACGGAGAACATGGGCCAGTTCGAGCGGACGCTGATCATCGTCGACGAGGGTGCGTACGTGCACTACGTCGAGGGCTGCACCGCGCCGCTCTACTCCTCGGACTCGCTGCACAGCGCGGTCGTGGAGATCATCGTCAAGAAGAACGCCCGGTGCCGCTACACGACCATCCAGAACTGGTCGAACAACGTCTACAACCTGGTGACCAAGCGCGCCGTCTGCCACGAGGGCGCGACCATGGAGTGGGTCGACGGCAACATCGGCTCCAAGGTCACCATGAAGTACCCGGCGGTCTACATGACCGGCGAGCACGCCAAGGGCGAGGTGCTCTCGGTGGCCATGGCCGGCGAGGGCCAGCACCAGGACGCGGGCGCCAAGATGGTGCACGCCGCGCCGCACACCTCCTCGACCATCGTGTCGAAGTCGATCGCCCGGGGCGGCGGCCGCACCTCCTACCGGGGCCTGGTGCAGGTGCTGGAGGGCTCGCACAGCAGCCGGAGCACGGTCAAGTGCGACGCGCTGCTGGTCGACACCATCTCCCGCTCCGACACCTACCCCTACGTCGACATCCGTGAGGACGACGTGTCGATGGGGCACGAGGCGACCGTCTCCAAGATCAGCGACGACCAGCTCTTCTACCTGATGAGCCGGGGCCTGAGCGAGGACGAGGCGATGGCCATGATCGTGCGCGGCTTCATCGAGCCGATCGCCAAGGAGCTCCCGATGGAGTACGCCCTGGAGCTCAACCGCCTGATCGAGCTCCAGATGGAGGGCGCGGTCGGCTGATCCCGACCACGTGGTGGCGGGCCGTGCCCAGCTCGGCCCGCCCTCCGGTTCACCTGACATCGCCGTCGCAGAACAGACCAAGGAAGAGATGACTACCCAGGCTTCCGCGCCGCCCGCGACCAAGTCGCAGGCGCTCCGCTCGTACGACGTCGCCGACTTCCCGGCCCTCACCGGCCTGGAGGAGGAGTGGCGCTTCACCCCGCTCAAGCGCCTGCGCGGCCTGGCGGGGGAGGCGCAGGCCGCGACCGGCACGGTCCGCCACGAGCACGGTGACCTGCCCGAGGGCGTCACCATCGGCCGGATCGGCAGGGACGACCCGCGGGTGGGCAGCGTGCTCACCCCGTTCGACCGGATCAGCGCGCTGGCGTACGGCGGGGTCGACGAGGCACTGCTGGTGCAGGTCGCCCGGGACGCCGTGGTCGAGGCGCCGGTGAGCCTGCGGGTGGTCGGCGGGGGCGCCGACGCGCTCGCCCTCGGCCACACCTTCGTCGAGGTGGGCCGGTTCGCCGAGGTGACCCTGGTGCTGGAGCACGTCGGGTCGGCCACCCTGGCCGACAACGTCGAGGTGTCGGTGGGCGACGGCGCGAAGCTCACCCTGGTCACCGTCGCCGACTGGGCCGAGGACGCGGTGCAGGCGCAGCACCTCAGGGTCAAGCTGGGCCGCGACGCCAAGGTGATCCACGTCCAGGTGAGCCTCGGCGGCGACCTGGTCCGGCAGTACACCTCGGTGGAGTACACGCAGCGTGGCGGCGAGGCCGAGCTGTACGGCGTCTACTTCGCCGACGCCGGCCAGCACCTGGAGCACCGGCAGCTGGTCGACCACACCGTGCCGGACTGCCGCAGCTACGTCGGCTACCGGGGCGCCCTGCAGGGCGACAGCGCGCACACCGTCTGGGTCGGTGACGTGCTGATCCGGGCCGAGGCGACCGGCACCGACACGTACGAGATCAACCGGAACCTGCTGCTCACCGACGGCGCCCGGGCGGACTCGGTGCCCAACCTGGAGATCGAGACCGGCGAGATCGCCGGCGCCGGGCACGCCAGCGCGACCGGCCGCTTCGACGACGAGCAGCTCTTCTACCTGATGGCCCGGGGCATCCCGGAGGGCGAGGCTCGCCGCCTGGTGGTCCGCGGCTTCTTCGCCGAGCTGATCAACAAGATCCCGGTCGAGGAGCTGCGCGAGCGGCTCGGCGACGCGATCGAGGCCCGCCTCACCAAGGCCGGCGCCTGATGATCAAGATCTGCTCGACCGAGGACGTGCCCAAGGGCACCGCGATCAGCGCCGACGTCGACGGCATGCAGATCGCGATCGTGCACGGCGAGGACGACGCGTTCTACGCCGTGTACGACGAGTGCTCGCACGCCGCGGTGGCCCTGTCCGAGGGCGAGGTCGACGGGTGCACGCTGGAATGCTGGCTGCACGGATCCCGTTTCGACCTACGGACGGGTGAGCCCACCGGGCTCCCCGCCACCGAACCCGTTCCCGTCTACCCCGTCGAAGTCCGCGACGGCGACATCTACGTCAGCCTGACGCCGAGCAATGGAGTGACCCGCTGATGAGCACCCTGGAGATCCGCGACCTGAAGGTGTCGGTCAAGCTGCCCGAGGGTGAGCTCAAGCCGATCCTTTCCGGTGTCGACCTGACCGTGAAGTCGGGCGAGACCCACGCCATCATGGGCCCGAACGGCTCCGGCAAGTCCACCCTGGCGTACTCGATCGCCGGCCACCCCAAGTACGAGATCACCGGCGGCTCGGTGACCCTCGACGGCGAGGACGTGCTGGCCATGTCCGTCGACGAGCGGGCCCGCGCCGGCCTCTTCCTGGCCATGCAGTACCCGGTCGAGGTCCCCGGCGTCTCGGTGGCCAACTTCCTGCGCACCGCCAAGACCGCCATCGACGGCGAGGCGCCGAAGCTGCGCACCTGGGCCGGCGAGCTGCGCGGTGCCATGGAGAAGCTCCAGATGGACCCGGCGTTCGCCCAGCGCAACGTCAACGAGGGCTTCTCCGGCGGCGAGAAGAAGCGGCACGAGATCGTGCAGCTGGAGCTGCTCAAGCCGAAGATCGCCATCCTCGACGAGACCGACTCCGGCCTCGACGTGGACGCGCTGCGCGTGGTCAGCGAGGGCGTCAACCGGGTGCGCGACACCGGCGACACGGGCCTGCTGCTGATCACCCACTACACGCGGATCCTGCGCTACATCAAGCCGGACTTCGTGCACGTCTTCGTGGCCGGCCGGATCGTCGAGCAGGGCGGCTCGGAGTTGGCCGACAAGCTCGAGGACGAGGGCTACGAGCGGTACGTCGCCGGGGCCGGTTCGGCGCGGGCCTGAGCACGATGACCTCCATCGCGATCCCGTCGGGCATGCCGCAGTACGACGACGTGCCCCGCTTCGACGTGGCGCGGGTGCGGGCCGACTTCCCGATCCTGGACCGGGAGGTCAACGGGCACCCGCTGGTCTACCTCGACAGCGCCAACACCTCGCACAAGCCGCGGCAGGTGCTCGACGTGCTCGCCGAGCACTACGCGATGCACAACGCCAACGTGTCGCGCTCGGTGCACACGCTGGGCACCGAGGCGACCGAGGCGTACGAGGGTGCCCGGGCGAAGATCGCCGCGTTCATCAACGCGCCCAGCGTGGACGAGGTGGTCTTCACCAAGAACTCCACCGAGGCGATCAACCTGGTGGCGTACGCGTTCTCGAACGCCTCGCTGCGCCCGGACGCCGACCCGCGGTTCCGCATCGGCCCGGGTGACGAGATCGTCATCTCCGAGATGGAGCACCACTCGAACATCGTCCCGTGGCAGCTCCTCGCGGAGCGCACCGGCGCGACCCTGCGCTGGTTCCCGGTGACCGACCACGGTCGGCTCGACGAGTCCGGGCTGGACGACCTGGTCACCGAGCGGACGAAGATCGTCTCGCTGGTGCACATGTCCAACATCCTCGGCACGGTCAACGCCACCGCACGGATCACCCAGCGGGTCCGCGAGGTGGGCGCCCTGCTGCTGCTCGACTGCTCGCAGTCGGTGCCGCACCTGCCCATGGACGTGGTCGACTACGACGCGGACTTCATCGTCTTCACCGGCCACAAGATGTGCGGGCCGACCGGCATCGGTGTGCTGTGGGGCCGGGGCGAGCTGCTCGCCGCGATGCCCCCGGTGTTCGGTGGCGGCTCGATGATCGAGACCGTGTCGATGGCCCGCTCCACGTTCGCCGCGCCGCCGGCCCGGTTCGAGGCGGGCACGCCGCCGATCGCCGAGGCGGTCGCGCTCGGGGCGGCGGTCGACTACCTCACCGGGATCGGGATGCGGGCCATCCAGTGGCACGAGAAGGAGTTGACGGCGTACGCGCTGGACGCCCTCGCCACCGTGCCGGGGCTGCGCGTCTTCGGCCCGAACGTGCCGGTCGGCCGGGGCGGGACGATCTCGTTCGCGCTCGGCGACGTGCACCCGCACGACGTCGGGCAGGTGCTCGACTCGCTCGGCGTGCAGGTCCGGGTGGGTCACCACTGCGCCAAGCCGGTGTGCACCCGGTTCGGCGTGCCGGCCACGACCCGGGCGTCGTTCTACCTGTACACCACGACCGAGGAGATCGACGCGCTGGTGGCCGGTCTCGAGCAGGTGCGGAAGGTGTTCGACTGATGCAGCTCGACCAGCTCTACCAGGAGATCATCCTGGACCACTACAAGCACCCGCACGGCCGCGGCCTGCGGGACGCGACGGACCCGGCCGCCGCGGTCGGCGAGGCGCACCACGTCAACCCGACCTGCGGCGACGAGATCACCGTGCGGGTGACGACCGACGGCAAGGTGTTCACCGACATCTCGTACGACGGGATGGGCTGCTCGATCAGCCAGGCGTCGGCCAGCGTGCTGCACGAGTTGCTGCGCGGCCGGGCCGCCGACGACGCCACCGTGGTGCACGAGGCGTTCGTCGAGTTGATGTCCGGGCGTGGCCAGGTCACGCCGGACGAGGACGTGCTCGGAGACGGGGTGGCGTTCGCGGGTGTCGCGCGCTACCCGGCCCGGGTGAAATGCGCGCTGCTGTCGTGGATGGCGTTCAAGGACGCCGCGGCACGCGCCGGGGTGGGCGTGAGCCCGGAGGTGAAGGCATGAGCAGCGAAGAGACCGCCTCGACGGCGGAGACCGGCGCGGTGGCGACGGACGGCGCGGCCCCGGCCGGCGGCGCGACGGCCAACGGCGGGACGACCGGCGGTGGCAAGGCCCCGCTCGACGCCATCGAAGAGGCGATGAAGGACGTCGTCGACCCCGAGCTGGGCATCAACGTGGTCGACCTCGGCCTCGTGTACGGCATCCACGTCGACGACCAGAACGTCGCCACCCTGGACATGACGCTGACCTCGGCGGCGTGCCCGCTCACCGACGTCATCGAGGACCAGGCCCGGCAGGCGCTGACCACCGGCCCGGGCGGCGGCCTGGTCGACGACATCCGGATCAACTGGGTCTGGCTGCCGCCGTGGGGCCCCGACAAGATCACCGACGAGGGCCGGGACCAGCTCCGCTCCCTCGGCTTCAACGTCTGACCGTTCCCCGGTCACCGTCGAGCGCGACACCCCCGCGGGGTGCCGTGCTCGACCCGTTCCACCCCCCGAACCCGGCCTGACCACCCCCTGGCTCAGCGGTTGTCGCCGCTGCCGCCCAGCACGCCACGGTCCTGGCGGCTGGCCAGCTTCGCCAGGTTGGCCGCTGCGATGTCGTCGAGCGACAGGTCGAGGTAGTCGGCGAGCACCGCCAGGTACCAGAGCACGTCGCCCAGTTCCCGGGCGATGTCGGCCCGGTCGATCCGCGACTCGTCGCTGTCCAGGTCCCGGACCCACTTCTTGAACTTCTCGGCGATCTCACCCGACTCGCCGACCAGCCCGAGCACCAGGTGGAGCAGCTCGTTCCTCTTGTCCCGTGGAGCGGCCGTACGGAGGGCGCCGCGCTGATACTCGTCCAGGTCCATGGCGGACCAGTATGGTCGAGCATCGCCTGCCCGGGCGGGCGGGTGTCCCCGCCATGAAACAATCCGGTGGCGGCCCGGGGGAGGGGCAGGCACGATGGGCGCGTGATCGAGGCGTACCCGAAGCAGGCTCCTGTCCGTGCGGCCACTGCCGCGCGCCGACAGCGCACCCTGCCGCCGGCCGCCTCGACCCGCCGCCCACTGTCGTGACCGGGGCGTTCCTCGCCGGTCTGGTGGCCGGCTACGGCGTCGCCGTCCCGGTCGGCGCGATCGCGATCCTCATCCTCGGGCTCAGCGCCCGCACCGGCTTCCGGGTCGGCGCCGCCGCGGCGCTCGCCGTGGCCACCGCCGACGGGCTCTACGCGGCGGCCGCCGCGCTCGGCGGCGCCGGCCTGGCCGGGATCGTCGCGCCGGTCGCGGGCCCACTGCGGGTGGTGGCCGCGCTCGTCCTGCTCGGCCTCGCCGGCCACGGGCTGTGGCGGACCTGGTCCGCCCGCCGGACCCGGGAGGTCGCGGAGGCGCCGGTGGGCCGCGGGCTGAAGAGCCCCGGGCGCGCGTACGCGGCGCTGCTCGGCCTCACGCTGCTGAACCCGGCCACGGTGGTCTACTTCGCCGCGCTGGTGCTCGGCCGCCAGGACACCGCCGACCCGGACGTGGCCACCGCCGCGCTCTTCGTGGCCGGCGCCTTCCTGGCCTCGGCGAGCTGGCAACTGGTCGTCGCCGGTGGCGGCACCATGGTCGGCCGGGCGCTGGCCGGGCCGCGCGGTCGCCTGGTCACCGGCCTGGTCTCCAGCGCCCTCATCGCCGCCCTGGCGGTCGCCACCCTGCTGCCCGACTGAGCCGCTGGTGCCGTACGGTCGGGCGGTGACCAGCCGACCCGCAGCCGGGGGCGGCCGGTGGGTCGAGGTCGACCCGACCCGCGTCGCCCGCTGGGTCGAGGGCTTCGCCGACCGGCACGGCCCGCCCGCCACGACCGTGGAGGGGTACGGCCTGCTGCTCACCGCCCCCGACGGCGCCACCGCCGAGCTGCACACCCCGCCCGGCGCCCCGGCCGCCGCCGACGTGCCCGGGTTCGTGGCCGCGGCCGGCGCGCCCCGCCGGCTCGGCCTGCTGCTGGCCCGCAAGGGCGCGGTGGCGGTCGGTGTCGCCGAGGGCGCCGAGCTGCTCGTCTCCAAGGTGGACACCCGGTACGTGCAGGGGCGGACCGCCGCCGGCGGCTGGTCCCAGCAGCGCTTCGCGCGGCGGCGGGACAACCAGGCCAAGGCGGCGCTGGGCGACGCGGCCGAGCTGGCCGTACGCCTGCTGTTGCCGGAGGCGGAGCGCCTCGCGGCCGTGGTCGGCGGCGGCGACCGGCGGGCCGTGGACACCGTGCTGGCCGACCGGCGGCTGGCTCCGCTCGCCGCCCTGCGCGCGGAGCGGCTGCTCGACGTGCCCGAACCCCGGCACGCGGTGCTGGTCGGCGCGGTCGCCGCCGCCCGCGCGGTGCGGATCCTGGTCCGCGACCCGGCCCCCGAGAGAGCCGGCTGAGCCCACCCATCGCCGGTGGTGCCCCGCCGACACGACGGGACCCCGGCGCCGGGGTGGTCGCCGGGGTCCGCGTGCGGTCGGTCGGGGTTTACAGGCTGCCGCCGAAGGTGTCGCAGGCCTTCGGGTCGCCGGTGGAGAAGCCCTTGGTGAACCACTGCTTGCGCTGCTCGGAGGTGCCGTGGGTGAACTCGTCGGGGTTCACCGGCCGGCCCGAGCGCTGCTGGATGGCGTCGTCGCCGATCTTCTCGGCCGTGTCGATCGCCTGCTGGATGTCCTGGTCGGTGATGCTCTTGAAGATCTTCTGGCCCTGCTCGTCGGAGGTGCCGGTGGCGTTCTTCGCCCAGGCGCCGGCGTAGCAGTCGGCCTGGAGTTCCAGCTTCACCGACAGCGTGTTGGCGCTCTGCGGGTCGCGCTGCTGCTGGCGGCGCATCTGCGCCTCGGTGCCGAGCAGGTCCTGCACGTGGTGCCCGTACTCGTGGGCCAGCACGTACGGCTGGGCGAACTCGCCCTCGGCGCCGAGCTGATCGGCGAGCAGGCGGTAGAAGGTGAGGTCGATGTAGACGAGGTCGTCGGCCGGGCAGTAGAACGGGCCGACCCCGGAGTCGGCCGCGCCGCAGCCGGTGCTCACGTTCTGGCTGAAGAACACGGTCTTCGACGGCTTGTACTGGTCGCCGAACACCTCCGGCAGGGCGGTCCGCCAGTACGCCTGGATCGAGTTGACGTAGAGCGTGTTGCGGCAGTCGAGCTGCTTCAGCGCGTCCTCCGCGGAGCACTTCTGCTCCAGCGAGGTGTTGTCGCCCTGCTCCGACCCGCCGCCGTTGGTGGCCGCGTTCAGCCCGAAGCCGCCGCCCACCAGGGCGACCAGGACGGCGATGATGATGCCCACGATCCCGCCCCGGCCACCGCCGATCGGGATCGGGATGCCCATCCCGCCGCCTCCGCCGGACCCTCGCCGGTCATCCACCTGGCTGGTGTCGACCCGCGCGTTCTCGTTCAGCTCCATGATGACCCCGATCACCGATTAGTCCGTATGTGGTGGTTGCGGTACCGGACCGGGTCCGGACGGGGTTTTTCGTACCCGATGATCTTGCGTGGTAATCCGGCGGGCCGGCCGGGGAGCGCCCGGTACAATTGGCGCGTGCTGCGCTGCGAAGGCTGAACGGCCCCGCGCCGACGGGAACTGATGACCCGCCGGCGCTTTCGCGTGCCCTGAGTCAGCCCTTCGCCGAACCCCGAGAGCGAGTACCCCGACATGATCAACGCCACCGGCCTGGAACTGCGCGCCGGTTCCCGGATCCTGCTGTCCGACACCACGCTGCGGGTGCAGCCGGGTGACCGGATCGGCCTGGTCGGCCGCAACGGCGCCGGCAAGACCACCACGCTCAAGGTGCTGGCGGGGGAGGGGCAGCCGTACGCCGGCCAGATCGACCGGCGCAGCGCCATCGGCTACCTGCCGCAGGACCCGCGCACCGGCGACCTGGAGGTCACCGGCCGGGACCGGGTGCTCTCCGCCCGCGGGCTGGACGTGCTCATGGCGCAGATGAAGGAGCTGGAGGAGAAGCTCGCCGAGGGCGCCGACGACGAGAAGCTGGTCCGCCGCTACGGCGCGCTGGAGGACCAGTTCGCCTCCCTGGGCGGCTACGCGGCCGAGGCCGAGGCGGCCCGGATCTGCGCGAACCTCGGCCTGCCCGACCGCGCCCTGGCGCAGACCATCGGCACCCTCTCCGGCGGCCAGCGCCGCCGCATCGAGCTGGCCCGGATCCTGTTCCGCGACGCCGGCGAGAACGGCGGCGGCATCCTGCTGCTCGACGAGCCGACCAACCACCTCGACGCCGACTCGATCACCTGGCTGCGCGGGTTCCTGGGCAACCACAAGGGCGGCCTCATCGTGATCTCCCACGACGCGTCCCTGCTGGAGGCGGTGGTCAACAAGGTCTGGTTCCTGGACGCCACCCGCTCCGTGGTCGACGTCTACAACCTGGGCTGGAAGGCGTACCTGGAGGCGCGGGAGACCGACGAGCGGCGCCGCCGCCGGGAGCGGGCCAACGCCGAGAAGAAGGCCGGCGCGCTCATGGCCCAGGCGGACAAGATGCGGGCCAAGGCCACCAAGACCGTCGCCGCGCAGAACATGGCCCGGCGGGCCGAGAAGCTGCTGTCCGGCCTGGAGGACGTGCGGGTCGCCGACAAGGTGGCGAAGGTGCGCTTCCCCACCCCGGCGCCGTGCGGCAAGACCCCGCTCACCGCCTCCGGCCTGTCGAAGTCGTACGGGTCGCTGGAGATCTTCACCGACGTGAACGTGGCGGTGGACCGCGGCTCGCGGGTGGCGATCCTGGGCCTCAACGGCGCCGGCAAGACCACCCTGCTGCGGATGCTCGGTGGCCTGCTCGAACCGGACACCGGCGAGGTGCGCCCGGGGCACGGGCTGCGGCTCGGCTACTACGCGCAGGAGCACGAGACGCTGGACGTGGAGCGGACGATCCTGGAGCACATGCGCAGCGCCGCGCCGGAGCAGACCGACACGGACCTGCGCCGGATCCTGGGCGCGTTCCTGTTCTCCGGCGAGGACGTCGACAAGCCGGCCGGGGTGCTCTCCGGCGGTGAGAAGACCCGGCTGGCCCTGGCCACCCTGGTCTGCTCCGGCGCCAACGTGCTGCTGCTGGACGAGCCGACGAACAACCTCGACCCGGTCAGCCGCGAGCAGGTGCTGGACGCGATCGCCCGCTACCCGGGCGCCATCGTGCTGGTCACCCACGACCCGGGCGCGGTGCTGGCGCTGAAGCCCGACCGCGCCATCCTGCTCCCCGACGGCGACGAGGACGCCTGGTCCGACGACCTCCTGGAGCTGGTCGAACTGGCCTGACCCCGGTCAGGGGAGCAGGTGGGGCAGGACGCCGGAGGTGGTCAGGATGACCACGCCGAGGGCGATGAAGACGGCCGGCACCAGCCAGTGGCCGGCGCGGCCGACCAGGGACACCACCCGCGGGTGGTTGCCGAGCAGGGCGGCGGCCGCGCACCAGGCGGCCACCAGGGTGGCGAATACCAGGAGCCAGACCAGGCCGGTGGCCGGGTCGAGCGCGCGGAACACCGGCACGTAGACGGCGATGTTGTCGGCGCCGTTGGCGACCGTCACCCCGGCCACGCCGAGCAGGCTGCCGACCACGGCCGGCGGCTCGTCGTCGCCGCCCCGGCGGGCCAGCAGGGCGCGGACGCCCAGCGCGATCGGCAGCAGCCCGAGCAGGCCGGTCCACGGGTCGGGCACCACCAGCAGGCCGGCGGCGACCACCACGGCGACCCCGACGAGCGCGCCGATGCCCGCGTACTGGCCGGCGACGATCTGCCAGGGGCGGGGCCGCCCGGTGCCGCGGGCGGCCACGAAGAACACGGTGAGCACGACGATGTCGTCGATGTTGGTGGCGGCGAAGACGCCCGTGGCGGCGGCCGCCGCGGCCAGCAGGTCGATCACGCGAGGAGCGTACGGGTCGGCCGGCTGGTCGGCCTCTCATGATCCGGCCGGCCGACGCCGGCTGGGCCGGTCAGAAGGATCACTCTATCGGGAAGCTGACATTGCATAGCGTGTCGGTTGGCGAATAGTTGATATCTGGCGCATGATCGTCCGAGGCGGTCTAATAGGTGGGACCGTATCCGAACCGCACAGTCTGGGACGTGAGGACACAGCATGGCAGCCACCGGCACAGCCACCAGCACTGAGAAGGGTCGCCGGATCGTCGGGGCCGAGCGGCAGACGCTCGCCAAGGACCTGGTAAAGCGGTACACCTCGGGTGAGAGCATCCGTGCGCTCGCGGCCTCGACCGGCCGTTCCTACGGGTTCATCCACCGGGTGCTCACCGAGTCCGGGGTGCAGCTGCGGCAGCGTGGCGGCGCCCGGCGCCGCAAGAAGGCGTGACCCGCCCCCCAGCGTCGTCCATCAGCGCTGCGCTCCGGGCGGTCCGGTGACCCCCGAGACGACCGGAGTGCGACTCGACTGCGACGGGCCGGTCGCGACGGTGACGTTGTGCCGGCCCGACGTGCTCAACGCCCAGACCCCGGCCATGTGGCGCGCGATGAGCGACTTCTCCCGGGAGCTGCCCGGCGACGTCCGCGTCGTCGTGGTGCGCGGTGAGGGGCGGGCGTTCTCCGCCGGTCTCGACCTCTCGGTCGCCGGCTCCTCCGGCCCGGGCTCGTTCGCCGAGCTGTCCACCCTGCCCGAGCAGGAGTGCGCCGACCGGATCGCCGAATACCAGGGCGGCTTCACCTGGCTGCACCGGCCCGACGTCATCTCGATCGCGGCCGTGCAGGGCCACGCCATCGGCGCCGGCTTCCAGCTCGCCCTCGCCTGCGACCTGCGGGTGCTCGCCGAGGACGCCCGGCTCTCCATGGCCGAGGTGACCCTCGGCCTGGTTCCCGACCTGGCCGGCACGAAGCGCCTCGCCGAGCTGGTCGGCTATTCCCGCGCGCTGGAGATCTGCGCCACCGGCCGCCGGATGGACGCCGCCGAGGCGGAACGGATCGGCCTGGCCACCCTCGTCGTGCCGACCGGGGACCTCGACGGCGCGGTCCGCGACCTGACGGCGGGCCTGCTGGCCAACAACCGCGACGCGATCGTGGAGATCAAGGCGCTGCTCGCCGGCGCGGGCGGGCGCAGCCACGCCGAGCAGCAGCGCGCCGAGCGGGAGGCGCAGACCCGGCGGATCCGCGACCTGGCCGGGCGGGGCGAATAGTAAGGACCGTTCGGGAAGATCCGGGTTACTCGCGAGGTTGTCGTAGTCGTCAGGAGAATTGATCCCGACGGTCCACGGCTGCCGACGACCCGGAGGTGACGAGTGTCCAACCCCATGGGCGGTGGCGGCATGGGCGGCTGGAGCATGCTCCGGTCGATGCGCAACCGCGACGAGATCTCCACCCACCAGCTCAAGCGCGGCACGGCGCGGCGGATCGTCGCGTTCGCCCAGCCCTACCGCCGCGACATCATCGTCTTCCTGGTCACCGTGGTGATCGCGGCGGTGATCGGCGTGGCCACCCCGCTGCTCGCCGGTGACGTCATCGACGCGATCGCCGGCGGCGGCTCCGACGCGGGCGCCACCGTGGTCCGGCTCGCCCTGATCATCGCGGTGCTGGCCGTGGCCGACGCGCTCTTCTCCCTGGCCCAGCGGTGGTATTCGGCGCGGATCGGCGAGGGCATCATCCTCGACCTGCGCACCCGGGTCTACGACCACGTGCAGCGGATGCCGCTGCAGTTCTTCACCCGCACCCAGACCGGCGCGCTGGTCAGCCGGCTCAACAACGACGTGCTGGGCGCCCAGCGGGCGTTCACCTCGACGCTGTCCGGCGTGGTCAGCAACGTCATCCAGCTCGTGCTGACCGCCGGGGCGATGCTCATCCTGTCCTGGCAGATCACCGTGCTGGCGCTGGTGCTGCTGCCCATCTTCATCATTCCGGCCCGCCGGGTCGGCAAGCGGCTGGCCGAGATCACCCGCGAGTCGTACAACCTCGACGCCAAGATGAACGCGACGATGACCGAGCGGTTCAACGTCTCGGGCGCCCTGCTGGTCAAGCTCTTCGGCTCGCCCGAGGTGGAGGCGACCCGGTTCGCCGGCCGGGCCGAGCGGGTCCGCGACATCGGCATCCAGTCGGCCATGTACTCGCGCACCTTCTTCGTGGCCATGCTGCTGGTCGCCTCGCTCGCCCAGGCGCTCACCTACGGGCTCGGCGGCTGGCTCGCCGTCACCGGCGCGGTCAGCGCCGGCACCGTGGTCAAGCTGGCGCTGCTGCTCACCCGCCTCTACGGCCCGCTCACCGCGCTCTCCAACGTCCGGGTCGACGTGATGAGCGCGCTGGTCTCGTTCGACCGGGTCTTCGAGGTGCTCGACCTGCGCCCCGGCATCGAGGAGAAGCCCGACGCCCGGCCGGTGCCCCGGGGCAACGGCCGGGTCGAGTTCCGCGACGTCCGGTTCCGCTACCCGAGCGCCGCCGAGGTCTCCCTGGCCTCCCTGGAGGAGGTCGCCGCGCTCGACCGCACGGTCAACGAGCCGGTTCTCAAGGGCGTCTCGTTCGCCGTCGAGCCCGGTCGGATGGTGGCCCTGGTCGGCCCCTCCGGCGCCGGCAAGTCGACGCTGTCCATGCTGATCTCCCGGATCTACGACGTGAGCGACGGCCAGGTGCTCGTCGGCGGGGTCGACGTGCGGGACGCCACGCTCGCCTCGCTCCGCGACGAGATCGGCGTGGTCACGCAGGATTCGCACCTGTTCCACGAGACCATCCGGGAGAACCTGCGCTACGCCAAGCCGGACGCCACCGACGACGAGATCTGGGCCGCGCTTGCCGGGGCGCAGGTCGCCGACCTGGTCCGCGCCCTGCCCGACGGGCTGGACACCACGGTCGGCGAGCGCGGCTACCGCTTCTCCGGCGGCGAGAAGCAGCGCATCGCCATCGCCCGACTGCTGCTCAAGGCCCCGTCGATCGTGATCCTGGACGAGGCCACCGCGCACCTCGACTCGGAGAGCGAGGCGGCCGTGCAGCGGGCGCTGTCGGTGGCGCTGACCGGGCGCACCGCGCTGGTCATCGCGCACCGGCTCTCCACGGTCCGCGACGCCGACCAGATCCTCGTTCTCGACGAGGGGCGGATCGTCGAGCGCGGCCGGCACGACGAGCTGGTCGCCGTGGGCGGCCTCTACGCCGAGCTCTACCGCACCCAGTTCGCGGTCACCGACTCGCCGGCCCCCTACCAGGAGCCGGAGCAGCCGGAGCCGGTGGTCACCACCGTGCCCGTCGGCACCTACGTGGCGCAGGAGGCGCTGCCGCCGGCCGCCGCCAACTGACCGCCGCGGGAAAAACCGCCCCGCGGGCTTGACCCTGACGCAGCGTCAACCCTCCATGCTGGCTGCCATGAACATCCCGACAACAGCTCAGGTCGAGCCGCCCGCCATACAGGTGCGGGGCCTGGAAAAGTCGTTCAAGCAGCTCACGGTGCTGCGCGGCGTGGACGTCGACGTGGCACGGGGCAGCATCTTCGCCCTGCTCGGCTCGAACGGGGCGGGCAAGACCACCATGGTGAGGATCCTCTCCACGCTGCTCAGGGCCGACGCCGGTACCGCCCGGGTCAACGGCTTCGACGTCGCGACACAGGCCGCGGACGTACGCGAGTCCATCAGTCTCACCGGGCAGTTCGCGGCGGTCGACCAGATCCTCACCGGACGGGAGAACCTTGTCCTGGTCGCCCGGCTGAGGCACCTCAAGGACCCGGGCGCGATCGCGGACGACCTGCTGCGGCGCTTCTCGCTGACCGAGGCGGGCGCCCGGAGGGTGGCGACGTACTCCGGTGGCATGCGCCGGCGTCTGGACATCGCGATGAGCCTCATCGGGAACCCGCCGGTCATCTTCCTCGACGAGCCGACGACCGGGCTGGACCCGGAGGCGCGCATCGAGGTGTGGGAGGCCGTCCGGGAACTCGCCCGGGGCGGCACGACGGTCCTGCTCACCACCCAGTACCTCGACGAGGCGGAGCAGCTCGCCGACCGGATCGCGATCCTCCACGAGGGCCGGATCCTCGTGAACGGCACCCTCGACGAGCTGAAGCGGCTCCTCCCACCCGCCGAGATCGAGTACGTCGAGAAGCAGCCGACCCTCGAGGACGTCTTCCTCACCCTCGTCGGCGCCGGAAGGGACAAGGCACAGCGATGAACAAGCACTTCCTCGGCGACACCGCCGTCCTCCTGGGCCGTTCGCTGCGCCACATCGCGCGCAGCCCGGACACCATCATCACGACCGCGATCATGCCGATCGCCTTCCTGCTGCTGTTCGTCTACGTCTTCGGCGGCGCGATCGAGACCGGGTCCGACTCGTACGTGAACTACCTGCTGCCCGGCATCCTGCTCATCACGATCGCCTCGGGCATCTCCTACACCGCCTACCGGCTCTTCCTGGACCTGCAGGGCGGCATCTTCGAACGGTTCCAGTCCATGCCGATCGCGCGCTCGGCCGTGCTGTGGGCGCACGTCCTGACCTCGCTGGTGGCCAACCTGATCTCGCTCGTGGTCGTGATCGGGGTCGCGCTGCTCATCGGCTTCCGCACCGGGGCGGGCGTGCTGGCGTGGCTCGCGGTCGCCGGCATCCTCCTCCTGTTCACCCTGGCGCTGACCTGGATCGCCGTGATCCCCGGCCTCACCGCGAAGTCGGTCGACGGCGCCAGCGCGTTCTCCTACCCGCTGGTCTTCCTGCCGTTCATCAGCTCGGCCTTCGTGCCCACCGGGTCCATGCCCGGCCCGGTGCGCGCGTTCGCCGAGCACCAGCCGGTGACCTCGATCGTCAACGCGATCCGGGACCTGTTCACCCAGCAGCGGGTCGGCACCGACATCTGGATCGCCCTCGCCTGGTGCGTCGGCATCCTCGTCGTCGCCTACGTGTTCGCCGGCATCTCCTACCGTCGCAAGATCTCCTGAGCCGGCGCGGGGCGGTGGAGGGCAGGATCAGGGCATGCTGACGATCGGTCAACTGGCGGCGTACGCCGGCGTCACGGTGCGGGCGGTGCGGCACTACCACCAGATCGGGCTGCTGCCCGAGCCGGAGCGGGACGCCTCGGGTTACCGGCGGTACCGCGCGGCGGCGGTCGTGTCCCTCATCAAGATCCGCACCCTCGCCGACGCCGGCGTGCCGCTGTCCCGGATCGGTCAGATGCTCGAAGCCGACGCGCCGGCCTTCGCCGAGGCTGTCCGGCGGATCGACAGCCACCTGCGTGACGAGATCGAACGGCTGGAGGCCAGCCGCAAGCAGATCGCACAGCTCGCCGCCGGGGACGCCCTGGCACTCCCACCGGAGGTGATCGCCTACCTCGATCGGCTTCGGGAGGTCGGGGCGTCGGAGCGGATGGTGGAGGGCGAGCGGGACGGGTGGATCCTGTTGGCGGCCCGCTGGCCCGATCGCGTCCGCGAGTTCATGCCGGGGAAACTCGCGCAGCTGGACGACCCGCGAGTCGTTCGGCTCTACCGGGTCCTGTCGGAGATCTTCGACGACAGCGACGTCGGCGACGACCCGCGTCTGGAGGAAGCCGCCGACCTGATGGCCGTCTTGGCCGAGGAGGCATACGCCGCGAGCGAGATCAACCACGGCAGGGAGGCGTACGACGACATGCCGCACGACCTCCTGGACGCGCTCGCCGTCGAATCCGATCCGCGGGTGGAGCGGCTCGTGAAGCTGTTGCGCGAGCGTGGGTGGGACGGTTGGAACCGCATGGAGCGGCTGGCGGACCGGCCCGACTGACCTCGGCTAGCCGGCGACCGCGGCACGCAGCTCACCGAACGCGGCACCGAGCGTCTCCGGGGTGAAGTGCGCGTTCAAGCCGCTCGGGTTGGGCAGCACCCACAGGCGGGCCGCGGCGAGCGGTTCCGGCTGCGGCCCGAAGCCCGCCTTCGGCCGGGCGAACCCGATCCGGTACGCGGTCACGCCGACCACCGCGACCCAGCGCGGCCGGTAGCGCGCCACCTTGGCGGTCAGCTCCCGTGCGCCCGCGACCAGCTCCTCGGCGGTCAGCTCGTCGGCGCGGGCGCTGGCCCGGGCCACCATGTTGGTGATGCCGAGCCCGAGGCCGGGCAGCTCGTCCTGCTCGCTGGGGTGCAACTGCCGTGGGGTGAAGCCGCCCCGGTGCAGCGCCGGCCAGAACCGGTTGCCCGGGCGGGCGAAGTGCCAGCCCGTGGCCGCCGACCACAGGCCCGGGTTGATCCCCACGAACAGCACGTCCAGCCCGGGGGCGATCAGGTCCGGGAGCAGCTTGTCGGCCGCCGCCGCGAGCTGCTCCTTCGTCGGCCGGGGATACCGCCGCCCGGCCGCCGCCGAGCCCGGCCCGGCCGCTCCGCGCAGCGTCGGGTCCGGCACGGCCGTCTCGGGCCGCGTGGGGTCCGGCACGGCCGCTTCGGGCGGCGTGGGGTCCGGCACGGCTGCCTCGGGTCGGGCGTCCCCGGGCCGTTGTCGCCCCTTCACCGGCTCACCGTCACAGGCCGCGCAGCGCGCCGCCGTCGACCGGCACGGTCACCCCGGTGACGTAGCCGGCGGCGGGGGAGAGCAGGAAGGCGGCCACCCGGCCGAACTCGGCGGGGTCGCCGATCCGGCGCAGCGGGATCGACGCCTCGGCCTCGGTGCGGGCCCGCTCCGCGTCGCCGCCGGCGGCCAGGAGCTCCCGGTTGCGGTCGGTCATGATCCGCCCCGGCAGCAGGCTGACCACGCGTACGCCGCGGGGGCCGTGCTCGTCGGCGAGGTCCTTGGCGACCCCGGCCAGGCCGGGGCGCAGGCCGTTGGAGATGCCGAGGCCGGGCAGCGGGGCGCGGACCGAGGTGGACAGCACCAGCCCGATGGCGCCGCCGTCGGTGAGCGCGGCGGCCACCGTGCGCGCGGTGCGGACCGTGCCCAGGAAGACCGTCTCGAAGGACTCCCGCCACTGCTCGTCGGTGATCTGGGCGGCGGTGCCCCGGGGCGGGCCGCCGACCGAGATCAGCGCCCCGTCGAGCCGGCCGAACTGCTCGCGTGCCACCGCGACGAGCCGTTCCGGGGTGCCCGGGTCGGTGAGGTCGGCGGTCAGCCCGATCGCCCGCTCCGGCCCGCCGAGCGCCTCGACGGCGGCGGCGACCCGCTCCGGGGCGCGGGACGAGATCACCACGCGGGCGCCGTCGCCGACGAGCTGCTCGGCGGTGGCGAAGCCGAGGCCGCCCGAGGCGCCGGTCAGCACGTACACCCGGTCGACGAGTCCGAGATCCATACCGCCGATCCTGCCGTACCCCGGGAGCGCCTGCCACCCGCTCTCAGCGCGGCGCGGGCCGGAGCAGGCGTACCCGGCCGGCGAGCTGGGCCGCGACGGCGCCGCCGGCCCGGGCGACGGCCGGCAGCCGGCGGGGCCGGGGGGCGGTGCGGCCGTCGTAGCGGATCGCCGCCTCGCGGACGGCCAGTTCCTCCGCGCCCAGCGGCGGCAGCGTGTCCCGGTCGCGCAGCTCCCGGGCCAGGTCCCAGCCGTCCCGGAGTGAGCCGTTGGTGGGGCGGCCGGCCGCCCAGCCGGCGAAGGTGGCCGGCCACGCGTCGCCGAGGCCGGCGGCGAGCAGCGGCCAGTGCCGGGCCACGTCGCCGGCCCGCTTGCGCAGCAGCGCCCGCCGGGCCGCCTCCACCGGCGCGGTGGCGAACCCGGGTGGCAGCGGCCCGCCGGCCACCAGCGCCGCGACCAGCTCCGCCTGCCGCCCGGCCAGATCCCCGCCGCCGGGCGCCTGGGCGTGGCGGCCGCCTGGCCCGGCCAGGTCCCCGCCGGTCACGTGATCACCGGGTACGAGGAGGCGGCGGCCAAGGCGTCCAGCTCGCCGCGCAGCTCGGCGGCGGGCGGGTAGTGGCCGTCGCGTTCGAGCAGCAGCGCCGGGGGCCGGCGGCGGTCGCACAGCTCCCGGACCAGGTCGAGCACCTCGGCGGGGACCGGGTCGGTGTGCGTGTCGTGGTAGAAGCCGCCCTGCTCGGTGCCGCCGGCCACGTGCACGTAGGCGATCCGGTCCAGTGGCAGCCGTTCCAGCAGGGCGCCCGGGTCGCCGCCCCGGTTGCGGGCGTTGGCGTGCACGTTGGCGACGTCGAGCAGCAGCAGCGCCCCGGTGGCGTCGAGGATTTCGGTGAGGAAGTCCCCCTCGTTCAGCTCGTCGTCGGGCCAGTCGAAGAGGGCGGCGATCGGCTCCAGGGCCAGCGGCACCGGCAGCTCCGCCTGCGCCCGGCGCACGTTGGCCACCACCGCGGCCACCGCCTCCCGGCTGCGCGGCAGCGGCAGCAGGTGACCGGCCTCCAGACCGCCGGCCCGGACGAACGCGATGTGCTCGCTGACCAGCGGCGCGTCCAGCGCCGCGGCCACGCCGGCCAGGTGCGCCACCCGGGCCGGGTCGACCGGCTCGGCGCCGCCGAGGGAGAGCTTCACCCCGTGAGGTACGACCGTGACGCCCCGCGCGCGCAGCTCGGCGAGGCCGTCGGGGAGCGGCCCGGCGGGAGCGACCGTCTCGGCGACCACCTCGACGAAGCGCAGCCCGGGCAGGCCGGCCACGAAGCCGGCGATCTCCGGCCGCCAGCCGATGCCCACACCGGACGGTCCGGCCGTCATCCGCCGCACCCGCCACCGCCGCCGCAGCCGCCACCGCCGCCGCAGGAGCTGCCCCCGCCGCAGGAGCTCCCGCCCGCGTCGGAGCTGCCGCCGCCGCAGGAACTGCCCGAGCTGCCGCCCGACCCCATGGCCTGGCGCTGGATCTCGGCCTGCTCCGAGAAGCCCGGGTCCATGCTCCAGAGGGTGGCCGTGCCGAACAGCGCGACGCCCATGGCCGCGTCGGACGGGCCGTAGGTGGCGTACGCCGGTGCGGCGGCGGGGCGCAGCCAGGTGTGCTGGCGGCGCAGCTCGCGCAGCTCCCGGTCGGCCGCCCGGGTGCGCCACGGCACCCGCTGGAGCAGCGGGAACGCGATGAAGAGCGGCACGAGGGTGAGCAGCAGCCAGCCGGCGGGCCGGCCGTTGGAGATGCCGACGAAGGCCCGGACGAAGCCGACCGCCACCAGGGCCCCGAGGAGCAGCGAGCCGCGGCGCAGCGTCGCCCGCCGTTCCTTGTCCAGTGCCAGGCCACGGCGCACGAGCCCGTCGCCCAGCTCGTCGAGGGCGCGCCGGACCCACTCGTCCTGCGCCAGCTCCCGGGAGCGCAGCCCGCGGCCGGCCGCGTGGTGGATTGCCTGGTCCAGCGGGGTGAGCCCGGCCGGCAGCGGGCCGCCGGTGGTGAGCCGCCGGTCCGGGCGTACGCCGACCGCGCCGGCACGGCGCAGGCCGCCGAGCGCGGTCCAGACGGCGAGCTGGTCGCCCCCGTTGAGGTACGCGACCTGCTGCGGCCCGAGCGGCCCACCGCCCTGCACCGGGGTGCCAGCCAGCGCGCGCCAGCGGTACACGAGGGTGCCGGCGACCAGCACGACGGCCGCCACGAGGTACCAACGGAGGAAGACGGGGCCGGGGATGCCCCAGGTGTCGCCCGCGAGGACGGTCATGCTCTGCTCCTGTCGCGAGGGGTCGCGGCTCATTGTGGAGCAGGTCCGCCAGGGGTGATCTCCCCGAGCGGCCGAGTTACCGGACCGATATCCGCGGCGGGTCAGTGCCGGCGGACGGCCTCCTCGACCAGGTCGAGCACCCGGCCCAGGTCACCGGCGGGACGGCCCATCGCCAGGTGCAGCACCAGCCCGTCGTACGCCAGCTCCAGGAACTGGGCCAGCACGTCGATCGGCACGTCGTCGCGGAGCACCCCGGCCTCGCGCTGCCGCAGCAGGCGCTCCCGGGTGGCCTCGGCGATCGCGGCCGAGCGTTCCGCCCAGCGCCGGGCGAACGCGGGGTCGGTGCGCAGGCGCCGGGAGACCTCGAGCTGGCTGCCGAGCCAGCCGGTGGTGTCCGGGGAGACCGCCCGGGCCAGCAGGTCCCGCATCACCTGGACCAGGCCGTTGCGGGCCACGGTCTCCACCATGATCGCGGCGTCGTCCTCGGCCACGGCGAGGAAGAGCGAGTCCTTGTCCCGGAAGTGGTGGAAGATCGCGCCCCGGGAGAGCCCGGTGGCCTCCTCCAGCCGACGGACCGTGGCACCCTCGTAGCCGTGCCGGGCGAAACACGCTCGTGCGGCGCCGAGGATCTCCTGCCGGCGCGCGTCGAGCTGGTCCTGGCTTACTCTGGGCACGTCACGATCGTTGCAGGTGGACCCGGTCGATGCAAACCGTACGTACGGCTTGAGATGCGGTTTCGCATGATCGACCCGGCCGGTCGCGCCGGTTACGATCCTCCGGTGACCGAGGCCGTGCCCCTGCCCACCCGTCCGCTGACCGTGGCCACCGTGCAGGCCGAGCCCGTCCCGGGTGACGTCGCCGGCAACGCCGCCCTGGCCGCCCGCCTCGTCGGCCGGGCCGCCGGCGCCCGGGTCGTGGTGCTGCCCGAGCTGTTCCTGCCGGCGTACCACCCGCCGACCCTGGGCGCCGACCCGACCGGCACCGACGTGGCCGCCGACCCCGAGGGGCGGGTCGACGACGCGCGGCTGGACCCGCTGCGCGCGGCCGCTCGCGACGGCGGGGCGAGCGTGGTGATCGGCGCGGCGGTCCGCCATCCCGACCGGCGGCGCACGATCTCCTCCCTGCTGGTCGACCCGACCGGCGCGGTCACCGCCGCGTACGACAAGCAGCAGCTCTGGAGCGGCGAGCGCGAGCTGTTCGACGCCGGCCGGCGGGGCGCCTCGCTGCTGGTCGACGGCTGGCTGCTCGGCCTCGGCATCTGCTACGACGGCTGCTTCCCGGAGCACGGCCGGGCCGCCGCCCTCGCCGGCGCGCACGGCTACCTCTGCCCGAGCGGCTACCTGGCCGGCTCCGAGCACCGCCGCGACCTCTACTACGCGGCGCGCGCCCTGGACAACACCATGTTCGTGGTCTTCGCCAACGCCGTGGGCGGCGCGGACCCGTGGCGGTTCAACGGCGGCGCCGCCGTCTACGAGCCGGAGGGCCGGCCGCTGGCCCGGGGCGCGGACACCGGCGAGGAGGTGCTGGTGGCGACCCTCGACCCGGCCGCCCTCGACGCCACCCGCACCGCACACACGATGCTCACCGACCGGCTGCCCGACCAGGGGCTCGCCCGAACGACGCTCGTCGGCTGACGGCCTGGTGCCCTCGGCCCTGTCGGTGGCGCACCCCGTCCCGTAGGGTGCCCGAGTGCCGTTGCTCCTGCTCGATCTGGACAACACCCTGCTCGACCGCGAGGGGCCGTTCCGCGCCTGGGGTGAGCGGTTCCTGGACAGCATCGGCGCGCCGCCCAGCGACATCGAGTGGTTGCTCTCCGTCGACGCCGACGGCCTGACCGACCGCTGGGACGTCGCCGACGCGATCCGCGACCGCTACGAGGTGCGCATCCCCTCGATCGACCTGGTCGAGGAGCTGCACGACGGCGTGGTGGCGTTCACCCGCCTGGACCCGCTGGTGGCCTGCGCGCTGCGGATCGCCGACGACGCCGGCTGGGTGCCCGTGGTGGTCACCAACGGCACGTCCCGGCAGGAAGAGGCGAAGATCCGCCGGACCGGGCTGGACCGCTACATCGCCGACTGGGTGATCTCCGAGGAGGCCGGGGTCAGCAAGCCCAACCCGCGTATCTTCGCGCTGGCCGCCCAGCGGGCCCGGATGCCGCTGCGCGGGGCCTGGGTGATCGGTGACAGCCCGGAGGCGGACATCGGCGGCGCGACCGCGGTCGGGCTGCCCAGCGTCTGGCTGCACCGGGGGCGCCGCTGGTCGGACACCCGGTTCGCGCCCACCCGCACGGTGGACGGGCTGATCGCCGCGGTGGCCGCCGTCCTGGCCGGCTGAGCGGAAATTCGGTTGACCCGTCCGCGGCCGCCCGTGACCATGGTGCGGCGCGAGGGCGCAGCCGGGCGGTGCCCGGTCGAGGAGAGGAGGTCGGTCATGGCCGTCTTTGCAGGGTCGAACCACCTGCCTCCACCAGCCTCGATCGAAGGACCGATCCACCCGTGCGCGATCACGACTTCCCGGCGCCGCAGCGCCGTGGCCGCGGCAAGAGCCGCTTCGACGACGACGAATCCACCTTCCTGAAGCGCGGCCGGCACACCGAGCCGGTCCTCACCGACCCCGACGCCGAGCCGGACGCGGAGGACAGCTGGTCCTCCTGGGACCAGGCCGTGCACGGGCCCGAGCCCCACCCGCAGTGGCTGGTCACCGAGCTGGCCGCGAAGGACACCGAGCTGGGGGTGCTGAAGACCGGCAAGGAGGCGGACGTCCACCTGGTCCGCCGTGCCGTGCCGGACACCGGCCGGGGCTGCCTGCTGGCGGCCAAGCGGTACCGGGATCCCCAGCACCGCCTCTTCCACCGCGACGCCGGCTACCTGGAGGGGCGCCGGGTCCGCCGCTCACGGGAGATGCGGGCCATGGCCGGCCGGACCTCGTTCGGCCGGCAGATGATCGCCGGGCAGTGGGCGGCCGCCGAGTTCGCCGCGCTCGCCCGGCTCTGGGAGATCGGCGCCGCCTCCGGGCGGATCGCCGTGCCCTACCCGGTGCAGCTGCTCGGCACCGAGCTGATGCTGGAGTTCGTCGGTGACGCCGAGGCGGGCCAGGCCGCGCCCCGGCTGGCCCAGCTCCGACCCGAGGGCGCCGAGCTGCGCGACCTGTGGGAGCAACTGGTCGACGCCCTGGTGGTGCTGGCCCGCGCCGGATACGCCCACGGCGACCTGTCCCCGTACAACCTGCTGGTGCACGCCGGGCGGCTGGTCATGATCGACCTGCCGCAGGTGGTCGACGTGGTGGCCAACCCGCAGGGGGCCGAGTTCCTGGGCCGGGACGTCCGGGTGGTGGGCACCTGGTTCACCGCCCGCGGCCTGCCCGCCTCGGAGACCGATCCGGAGGCGCTGACCGAGGTGCTGTTGCGGGAGGCGGGCCTCCGCTGAGCGCGCCGCCGGGTCCCGGGCGGGTGGCGGCCCGCCCGGGACGCGGCGCGGCGGTCCACCGCCGGCCCGGCGTCACTGGAGGTAGCGCTCGACCTCGGTCACCGGACGCTCGCCCTGGGCGTCGGGGTCACCGTGCGTCCGGCGCGCCGCCCGGCGGCGACGGAGCAGGTCCCAGCACTGGTCGAGGTGCTCCTCCAGGGCCCGCAGCCGCTCCCGGGCCTCGTCGTCGGTGCCGGTCTCGTGCTCCTGTG
The DNA here is from genome assembly GCF_032108445.1 of Micromonospora halotolerans. Lineage (NCBI taxonomy): Bacteria > Bacillati > Actinomycetota > Actinomycetes > Micromonosporales > Micromonosporaceae > Micromonospora > Micromonospora halotolerans. Next base: position 4,621,200 of record NZ_CP134876.1, read on the forward strand.
CGGCCGCGCGCAGCCGGTGCTCCTCGTCGACGAGTTCGGAGATCCGGCTCAGGATGGTCTTGTCGTCCATGCCCGAAGCTTGGCACAGGGGGCGAGCACGCGCCCGCGTTCTCCCCAGCCGGCCGGGAGGAGTTGACCGCTCCGGCCCACCGGCTGGGCGGCGGACGGTTCGGGCCGGTCGCGGCCGGCGGGTGGCCGGCGAGGGCCGGCGGACCTGCGCCGGAAGCCGGCAGGAAACTCCACTGTGGATGTCCGGGCGCGCCGGAAGGCCTACGGCGTGACGCAAATCCCACCCGCTCCATTGTCGACAGCGGGATTGTTGTGGAGTGAGATATTTTCCTGTCCGCCTTTTTATCCGCCGTTCAGGATGGCATGCTCGCGGGCAACGTCACGGGTCATGACGGTGTCGCGACCCTGAGTAGGACTGGGGGAGCCATTCACGTGGACGAGTCGCAGACCGCGCCCCGGCCCACCGGGCGGCCCCACCCCGTTCCGCTGCGGCAGATCCTGCCCGGCATGCTCCGGGACCCGGCCCGCGCGCTGATCGACGTCGGCAACCGGACCGGCGGCGCGCTCGTCCGGCTCAACCTGGGGTCCTTCCGCCCCTACCTGGCCACCCACCCCCGGCACGTCCAGCACGTGCTGCGGGACCGGGCGGACAACTACGAACGGGCCGGCGACGGGCTGTTCTGGCGCCCGGTCAAGCGGCTGTTCGGCGAGGGCATCCTCGGCGAGGGCCAGATCTGGTCGGCCAGCCGCCGGATGCTCCAGCCGATGTTCACCGCGAAGCGGGTGGAGGCGCTGATCGACGGCATGGCCGACGCCATCCGGGACGCCGTCGACGAGCTGGACGAGCCGTTCCGGGCCGGCCGCCCCGTCGACATCGGCACCGAGCAGGCCCGGATCGTCAGCCAGGCGATCATGCGGGTGCTCTTCGCCGACAAGATCTCCGTGCCGGACGCGCTGCGGGTGATCGACGCGCAGGACGTCATCGCCAGCGCGGTGATTCCCCGGATCGTGGTGCCGTTCGCCCCGCTCTCCCTGCCCATGCCGGGGGACCGTCCGTTCCGCCGCGCGGTCCGCATCGTCGACGAGGTGCTCGTGCCGATCGTCCGGGAGACCCGGGCCGTGGCCGACCAGGGCGACGACATCATCTCCACGCTCTGGAAGGCCCGCACCGACGACGGGCGGCAGCTCGACGAGCGGCAGGTCCGCAACGACACCGTGGCCATGTTCGCGGCCACCACCGAGACCACCATCAACGTGCTCACCTGGGCCTGGCCCCACCTGGAGCAGCAGCCCGACGTGGCCGAGCGGCTCTACGCCGAGATCGACCGGGTGGTGGGCGACGAACCGGTGCGCCGCGAGCACCTCGCCGACCTCACCTACACCCGGATGGTCCTGGACGAGCTGCTCCGGCTCTACCCGATCGGCTGGATCATCCCGCGCCGCGCGGTGGCCGACGACGTCATCGACGGCGTGCCTATCGAGGCCGGGGCCACCATGGTGGCCAGCCCGCTGATCACCCAGCGCATGCGGCAGTTCTGGGACCGGCCGGACGAGTTCGACCCGGAACGGTTCCGGCCCGAGCGGGTCCGCGCCCGGCACCGGTACGCCCACTTCCCGTTCGGCGGCGGCCCGCACCAGTGCCTCGGTATGTACCTGTTCTACCTGGAGGCCCAGCTCATCCTCGCCACGATGCTGAGCCGCTACCGGTTCCGGCTGCGCCGTCCCGGCGTACCCGGCTTGCGGCTGGCCGCGGCGTTGCGGCCGCGCGAGCGGGTCGAGCTGACCCTGCTGGCCGCCGAGCGGCGGGCGGAGCCGGCGTGACCGGCGGGAAGGTGCCGGATCCGGTCGCCGCCGCGGCGGAGCAGGGGCGGGTCTGCGCGCTCGCCGCCAAGGGCCAGCGCGACCTGCAGCGGTGCGCGGCCCGGCACGCCGAGCTGTTTCCCGGCCGGCCGTTCGACGCGGCGCTGTTCAGCAGCATCGCCCTCGCGATGTCGTTCAGCGCGCCCTGGTGTACCGCCGAGGAGCTGGCGCTCACCAACCGCGCCGTGCTCTGGGGCTTCGCGGTCGACTGGCAGGTCGACCACCTGGCGGCCTCCCGGTCGGAGGTCGACCGGATCGTGAAGTCCTGCCTCGCCGTGGTCGACGGCGCCGCGCCCGACGACCCGCTGGGCCGGTTCCTCGCCGAGCTGCGCGACGACCTGGCCGCCACCCCGGCGTACGCCGAGCTGCGCGAGCCGTGGCGGGACGCGATGGCCCGCACCCTCGACGCGATGGCCCGCGAGTGGGACTGGAAGCAGGCCGACCACCCCACCCTCGCCGCATACCTGGCGAACGCCGACAACCTCGCCGCCACGGTGGTCAACGTGGCCCACTGGATCCACACCGGGGACGCCGCCACCCACCGCGAGCTGCCCCGGCTGATCGCGGTGAGCGACGAGGTCCAGCGGGCCCTGCGGCTGGTCAACGATCTCGGGACGCACCGGCGTGACCGGGAGTGGGGCGACCTCAACGCGCTCCTGCTGGTGGACGACCCGGCGGAGATCGAGCGGTGCCTGGCGGAGCAGGTCGACCACTGCCGGCGGCTGCTGGCCGACCTGACGCCGGCCTGCCCCCGGCAGGCCGACTTCCTGGCCCGGCAGCTGGGCTTCACCAGCGGGTTCTACCGGCTCACCGACTTCTGGGGCGCCCAGTGAGCCTCACCGCGGGACCCGCGCGGGTCACCCGTGCCGGCGACGCCCGCGCCGGGCAGGCCCGGGAACTCGTCGAGGCCATGGTGGACAACCCGGCCGGGGAGACCTCCGCGTCGGTCTACGAGACCGGCCGGCTGGTGGGCCTGGCGCCCTGGCTGCCCGGCCACGACCTCCGCGTCTCCTGGCTGCTCGACCGGCAGCGCGCCGACGGCGGGTGGGGCGGCCCCGGCGGGTACGCCCTGGTGCCGACCCTGAGCGCCACCGAGGCGCTGCTGACCGTGCTGCGGCGGGGCGAGCACGGTCCGGCCGCGCCGCTGGCCGACGCCGCGCACCGGGGCCTGGCCTTCCTGGCCGGCGCCCTCGACGCCGCCGCCCCGCCCGACCTGCCGGCCACCGACCTGATCGTGCCGGCGCTGCGCGAGGCCGTCGAACGGCACCTCGCGCAACCCCCGGCCGGGCTGGCCGACTGGGCCGGGGTCCGCCTGCCGCTGCCGGCCGGCATCGACCCGGACCGGCTGACCCGGGTACGCGGCCTGCTGGCCACCGGGCGGCCCGTGCCCGAGAAGTTGGCGCACGCGCTGGAGGTGGCCGGCGAGGGCGCCCGCCGGGCGGCCGGGGTGCGACCCGCCGGGGTCGGCGCGGTCGGTGCCTCGCCCGCCGCGACGGCCGCCTGGCTCGGCCGCCCCGAGCCCGGCTCCGCCCTGGACTACCTCCGGGCGGTCGGCTCGCGCGGTCCGGTGCCCTGCGCCAGCCCGATCACCGTCTTCGAGCGCGCCTGGGTGCTCGGCATCCTGGCCCGGGCCGGCGTGCCGCTGGCCGTCCCCGGGTCGCTCCTGGCGGAGCTGCGGGCGGCCGTCGGGGTGTCCGGTGCGGCCACCGGACCGGGGCTGCCCGCCGACGCCGACACCACCTCGGTGACCCTGTACGCGCTCGCCCGGCTGGGCCGGCCGCTCGACGTGTCCCGGCTCGACGCGTACGACACCGGAGGGCACTTCTGCACCTGGCCGGGGGAGGACGGGGCGTCGGTGACCACCAACGCCCACGTGCTCGACGCCCTCGGGCAGCACCCCGGCCACCCGGGCGTGGCGGCCACCGTGGACCGGGTCGCCGGCTGGCTGGTCGAGCGGCAGGAGCCGGACGGCTCGTGGGACGACCGGTGGCACGCGTCGGCGTACTACGCGACGTACTGCGTGCTGCTCGCGCTCGCCGACCACGCCGCCGGCGCCGCGGCGCTGGCCGCCGTCGAGCGGGGCGTCGGCTGGCTGCTGGACACCCAGCGGTCGGACGGCTCGTGGGGGCGCTGGGGCGGCACCGCCGAGGAGACCGCGTACGCGGTCCTCGCGCTGTCCGGCGCCGGGCGGCCGGGAGACACCCGGGTCGACGCGGCGCTCGTGCGGGGGCGGCGGCGACTGTCCGAGTGGGACGGACGCGCTGATGGGCCGGCCCTGTGGCACGACAAGGATCTCTACCGTCCGACCCTGATCGTGCGCGCGGCGGTGCTGGCCGCGTCGTGGTCGGCCGACCCAACTCCCACCGGGCCGGCAACACCATGATCAGGATCGCTTGAATGGAGTTCACGACGACTGCTAGCGTGCGCCGGAGTCGATCGGATTTCCGACTGATCGGATACCGGGCCAGGACGGTGTGATGCGTTCCCGCAGTACGAATCTCCGTACGAAGATCATCGCCCTCTTGGCGTCCCTGATCGCGCTCTGGGCCTTCGCGGCTTGGGTGACGGTCCGGGACGGGTTCAACCTGCTCGGCGTGCAGGCGCTCAACGCGCGGGTCTTCGAGCCGGCCGACCCGCTGCTGCTCCAGCTCCAGAACGAGCGGCGGCTGTCGCTGTTGTACCTCGGACAGTCCGACCCGGACCAGCTCCAGGAACTCGTCGCGCAGCGGCAGCGCACCGACGACAGCGCCTCCGCGCTGTGGCGGTCCGCGCAGGACTGGCGCACCGAGATCCCGGCCAGCGACGAGCTGGAGCAGCGGATCACCGACCTGAAGACCCAGGTCGAGCAGCTCGGTGCGGTCCGCGCCGAGGTGGGCCGCAAGACCATCGACCGCACCGCGACGCTGGCCGCGTACAACGAGGCGGTCGACTCCATCTTCGGTGTCTTCGACGCGCTCGGCGGCCTGGACGACGACGAGATCGCCCGGGACACCGCGGCGCTCATCGACCTGAACCGGGCCCGGGAGCTGCTGTCCCAGCAGGACGCCCTGCTCACCGGCGCGGTGGCGGCCAACCGGATGACCGTGGCGGAACAGAGCGCCTTCGCCCGGCTGGTCGGCGCCCAGTGGTTCCTCTCCGACCGCACCGCCCGCGACCTCGCCCCCACCGACCGGGCCCGCTACCAGCAGATGACCGAGGGGGAGGCGTTCCGGCAGCTCCGCGCCCTCCAGGACCGGGTGCTCGCCGCCAAGGGCAGCGACGTGCGCCCGCCGGTCACCGCCACGGCGTGGCAGACCGCCGTGAGCCGGTCGATGGAGGACCTGCGTGGCGTGATCCTCGCCGGCGGCGACGACATCGTGGCCCGGGCCACCCCGGTCGCCGTCGGCGTCATCGTCCGGCTGGTGCTCGCCGCCGGCCTCGGCCTCATCGCGGTCGTGGCGTCCATCGTCGTCTCCATCACGACCGCCCGGGCGCTGGTCCGGCAGCTCGAACGGCTGCGCGAGGCGGCGTTCCGGCTGGCCAACGAGCGGCTGCCCAGCGTGGTCGAGCGGCTGGGCCACGGCGAGGAGGTCGACGTCGCCCGCGAGGCGCCACCGCTGGAGACCGGTGACGACGAGATCGGGCAGGTCGGCAAGGCGTTCAACGCCGTGCAGGAGACCGCCATCCGCACCGCCGTCGAGCAGGCCGAGCTGCGCCGCAACGTCCGCGAGGTCTTCCTCAGCCTGGCCCGGCGCACCCAGGCGCTGGTGCACCGCCAGCTCACCCTGCTCGACGCCATGGAACGCCGGGAGCACGACGCCGAGGAACTGGAGGACCTGTTCCGCGTCGACCACCTGGCCACCCGGATGCGGCGCAACGCGGAGAACCTGATCGTCCTGTCCGGCTCCACGCCGGGCCGGGCGTGGCGGCGCAACGTGCCGATGGTGGACGTGGTGCGCGGCGCGGTCGCCGAGGTCGAGGACTACACCCGGGTCACCGTGCGGCCGCTGGGTCCCGTGTCCCTGACCGGCCGGGCCGTCGGCGACGTCATCCACCTGCTGGCCGAGCTGATCGAGAACGGCCTCTCCTTCTCGCCGCCGCACACCACCGTCGAGGTGCGCGGCATGATGGTGTCCAACGGCTTCGCCATCGAGATCGAGGACCGCGGCCTCGGCATGGGCGCGGAGGAGTTGGCCGCCGCGAACCGGCGCATCGTGGACCGCTCCGAGCTGAACCTGGCCAACGCCGCCCGGCTCGGCCTCTTCGTGGTCAGCCGGCTCACCGAGCGGCACGGGGTGAAGGTGCAGCTCAAGGAATCGGCGTACGGCGGGACGACCGCCGTGGTGCTGATCCCGCTCGAACTGGTCACGAACGACGGGCCGGACCCGAGCACCTCCGGCGGCTTCCCGGTCGGCGCCGGGCAGCCCGCCCCGGCGGCGCCCGCCTCCCCGGCCGTGGAGAGCGCGGCGGCCGAGCCCGCCGGCGACCGGCCGGCCGCCACGGTGGCGCTGGCCGAGAGCGCCGGTCCCGCGGAGCCGGTCGCGGACGGCACGGAAGCGCCCGCCCCGGCGCCGGAGGCCGACGCGGACGAGCCTCGGCTCACCCCGTCCGGGCTGCCGGCGCGTACCCGCAAACGGCAGCCCTCGCTCGCCGAGCCCACCGCGGCGCTGTCCCCGGTGGACGCCCGGCCCGCCGACGCGGCACCGGCCGGCGCGGCGGAGGCGGCCGGCGCGCCGGCGGCCCGCACCGACGGCGGGCTTCCCGTCCGGGTCCGGCAGGCCAACCTGGCGCCGGAACTGCGGCACGACCAGTCCGCCGTCGACGACGGCGGCAGCGAGGACGACGACACGGTGCGCCCGCCGGAGCAGGTGCGCCGGATGATGAGCTCCTACCAGAGCGGCACCCGACGCGGCCGGACCGACGCGGCCCGGCTGCTCGGCGGGGCGCACGAAGCCGGCGCGCCGGACACCGGCGACGGTCAGGCGACCTAGGGACCGCCGATCCGGCGATCCCGGACGAGCACGGCACACCAGCCGGGGGAGAAGAGGACGACGAGTGGCGCAGAAGACGGCTTCGAGCGCGGACCTGACGTGGTTGCTGGATGACCTGGTCGGCCGGGTCAAGCAGGCGGAACACGCCGTGGCGCTCTCCACCGACGGACTGCTGATGGCCTCGTCCCGCGGGTTGAGCCGGGACGACGGCGAGCACCTCGCGGCGATGGCGGCGGGCATCCAGAGCCTGGCCCGGGGCGCGGGGAAGCGGTTCGGGGGTGGTCAGGTGCAGCAGACCATCATCGAGATGCAGTCGTCGTTCCTGTTCGTCACCGCGGCCGGCCGCAACGCCTGCCTGGCCGTGCTGGCGTCCGAGGACGCCGACGTCGGCCTGATCGCGTACGAGATGGCCATGCTGGTCACCCGGGTCGGCCGGTTCGTCGCCTCACCGACACGGGAACAGCCCCTCGGCGAGAACCCGGCGCGATGACCGGCCAGGGGGACCCCGCGGAGCACGAGTGGGTGGACGACCACGCGGGTCCGGTGGTGCGCCCGTACGCGGTGACCGGTGGCCGGGCCCGCCCGGTGACCGGCACGTTCGATCTGATCTCCCTGGTCACGGCGACCCGGGCGGAGGTGGCGTCGGAGTCCGGGCTCGGCCCGGAACACGTGGCGATCGTCGGTCTCTGCCAGCGGATCCAGTCCGTTGCCGAGATCGCCGCCCACCTCGACCTGCCGGTGGGCACCGTCCGGGTCCTCCTGGGTGACCTGGCGGCCCGCAGCCTGGTGCAGGTCCGTGAGCCGCGGGCGACCCCCGCCGGCCTTCCCGACGACAGTGTTTTCGAGGCGGTAATCAATGGACTACGGGCGCTCTGAGCGGCCGGCGGGAGCGGCGCCGCTGCCCACCGCGATCAAGATCCTGATCGCCGGTGGTTTCGGCGTGGGCAAGACCACCCTGGTCGGCGCGGTCAGCGAGACCCGGCCGCTGCGGACGGAAGAGGTGCTGACCGAGACCGGGATCGGCATCGACGACCTGTCCGGTGTGGAGGAGAAGACCACCACCACCGTGGCGATGGACTTCGGCCGCATCACCCTCAGCGACGACCTGGTGCTCTACCTGTTCGGCACCCCCGGGCAGGACCGGTTCTGGTTCGTCTGGGACGAGTTGGCGCTGGGCGCCATCGGCGCGGTGGTGCTCGCCGACACCCGCCGGCTGGCCGACTGCTTCCCGTCGATCGACTACTTCGAGGGGCGCGGCACGCCGTTCGTGGTGGCGGTGAACTGCTTCGAGGGTGCCAAGCAGTTCCGGCTGGACGAGGTGCAGGGCGCGCTCGACCTGGACCCGGACGTGCCCGTGGTGCTCTGTGACGCGCGGGACCGGGAGTCGGTCAAGGAGGTGCTGATCACGCTGCTGGAGTACGCCATGAAGCTGCGCGAGGAGCGTCGGCGCGCCGCCGGGGAGTGACTGACTCCGGCGGCGCGCGCTGCCATGATGGGGCGATGTCCACGGAATCCCGGCACCTGAGCGTGCACATCGACCGGCCGGTCGCCGAGGTCTACGCGTTCGCCTCCGACCCCCGCAACCTGCCCCGCTGGGCACCCGGCCTGGGCAACTCGATCGTGCGCGAGGACGGCGCCTGGTTCGTCGAGACGCCGGAGGGCCGCGCCCAGGTCACCTTCGCCCCGCGCAACGAGTACGGCGTGCTCGACCACGAGGTCGTGACGCCCGCCGGGGAGACGGTGTACGTGCCGCTGCGGGCCATCGCGGACGCCGACGGCTGTGAGGTGGTCTTCACGCTGCGCCGCTCGCCCGGCATGACCGACGCCGAGTTCGCCCGGGACGCCGGGCTCGTCACCGGGGACCTGGCCCGGCTCAGGACGGTGCTGGAAGTCGGGACGACGTGAGGCGCGTGTCGCTTCTGACGGGTCAGCGCCACATCACCGGGTTGCCGGTGACCACCGACGCCGCGGCCGCACACCCTTTCCCCGGTGCCGCCGACACCGCCTGCCGCGTGGGGCGCCAGAAGTGCGCGTCGGCCTTACCGTAGATGGGCCGAAGGCCCCCGGAGCATTGCCGAGGGGATTAAGGAGATCCGGCCATGACAGCACCCAGCCAGTACGCCAGCGTTCGCTACCTGGTCGACGACGTCCAGGCCGCCGTCGACTTCTACACCACCCATCTCGGGTTCACCGTCCACACCAATGCCGCTCCTGCGTTCGCGGACGTGGTTCGCGGCCCGCTGCGGTTGCTGCTGTCCGGACCGACCAGCTCGGGCGCCCGCGCCACCCCCGCCGACGCCGCCACCGCCGGGCGCAACCGGATCCACCTGGTCGTCGATGACCTGGACGCCGCGATCGACCGACTGCGCAGCTCCGGATCGTCCTTCCGCAGCGACGTGGTTGCCGGCCCGGGCGGACGCCAGATCCTGCTGACCGACCCCGCCGACAACCTGATCGAACTGTTCCAACCCGCCCACCGACCGCCACGATCAGATACGGCGTAGCACCAGCGTCACGAAGCCCAGAACCGCGCGGTACCCGCGCAGCCACTGGTCGCGGTGCTCCCGGGCGGCGGTGAGCGCTTCGGCGGCGTCCGGGTGGCCGGGATTGTCCAGCGCCCACTCGGTGAGCGAGCCGATCCACGACCATTCGTAGTCGTCCCACTCGGCGGCGTCGCTGACATGGGCGTACACCGGCGTCCAGCCGGCCTGCTCGGCGGCGTCGACCAGGCCGGCGAGGTCGGTGAACTCCTCCGGCTTCGCGTCGAGCGCCGCGAGGGCCTCCGGTGTCGGCGGGACCTGCCAGAACCCCTCACCGACCATCAGCACGCCGTCGGCGTTCACATGCCGGCCGGCCAGCTCCAGCGTCTCGCCGAACCCGCCGAACGCGTTTGTCGACCCGACGCACAGCACCAGGTCGTAGTCGCCGTCCGGCACGTACGTCCGGGCGTCGCGCTCGTGCAGCGTCAGCCGGTCGGCGAGGCCGCGTTCGGCGGCGGCGCCGGCGGCGCGCTCAAGCGCGTACGGGCTGACGTCCACGCCGTCCGCGTGCCCGTCGGGGTAGTGCGCGAGGGCCTGTAGCGCCCAGGATCCCTCTCCGCAGCCGAGGTCGAGGACGCGGGCCGCCGGCTGGCGGCCCGCCCGGCGCAGGAGCCGGTTGACGTTGACACCGGAGATCGGTGCCGCGATCGGGTGGTGCGAGTGCGCGATGCTGCTGAGCCGTTGACGATCCACCGCCAGAGTCAACACGAGTCCGCCGGCGCCCGCACCCGGGTTGTCATGCCACGCGACCCCGGCCCCGGGGATCGGTCCTCGGGAGGTGGCCGACCGTTCATCTAGGATCTTGCGAACAGGCAGCCCGGACACGAGGAGCCGCAGTGACAGGGCCGACGACGTTTCTGCAGGAGTGTCTGCTCCGGGCCGGGATGCGCGATGTCGTCACGGTGGAGCCGGCGACGGGTGGGCTGGCGTCGCTCGCGGGCATCGCCACCCGCCACGACGCGCCGCCGGTGTTCGTCAAGGCCTTCGCGGATGCGCCGGCCGACGACGTCTTCCTCGCGGAGGCCGAGGGGCTGGCTGCGCTGCGGAAGCTCGGCGGTGTGGCGACCCCCGAGGTGATCCTGGCGGACCGGGAACTGATCGTGTTGTCGGTGCTGCGACCCCGCCCGCGCAGCGAGGCCTTCTGGGAGCGGTTCGCGCACGCGCTCGCCCGCCTGCACACGAGCACGACCCATCCTCGTTTCGGGTGGCACCGTGACAACTGGCTGGGCCGTCGCCGGCAGGTCAACACCTGGGACGACGACGGGTTCGCCTTCTTCGCCCGGCACCGGCTGCTCCGGTGGCTCGGGGAGCCCCGTGTCGAGGCGGCACTCGACGCCGGCGACCGGGCGGCCCTCGAGCGGCTGTGTGACCGGTTGCCCGACCTGCTGCCCGACCGGCCGGCATGCCTGACGCACGGCGACCTGTGGGCACAGAACGTCCTGGCCACCCCGGACGGGCAGCCCGCGCTGATCGACCCGGCCGTGTCCTACACGTGGGCCGAGGTCGACCTCGCCCACGTCTGGTCCACCTCGCCACCGTCCGAGGCGCAACGGTTCTTCGAGGTCTATGCGGAGCTGACCTGCCTCGACAGGGACTGGCGGGCCCGCATGCCGATCATCCAGCTGCGGCAACATCTCGCCGTGCTGGCCCAGTTCGACGACGACTGGGGCGCGGGCGACCAGGTCCGCGCCACCCTCGCCCCGTTCCGGACGCGAACCTGACCGGTCGTCCGTCAGTCGGCGAATTCGACGCCGGCCAGGGAGACGGTGCGGTGGGCGGCGAGGCGTTCAGCCTCTTCGACGATGGTGTCGCGGGTGGTGGCGGGCAGTTTCTGCCAGGGCTGGACGGTGAGCTTCACCGTCCTGCCGGACTTGCGGGGACGCCAGGTGCCGACCAGTTGACCGTCGACCAGGACTGCGCCGGGTCGGCCCAGCACCGGCCACAACTCCTTGGCGCGGGCCGTGTCCGGCACCAGGGTCGTCCGGTCCTTGGCCTGGAGGAAGAGGTCGAACGGGCCGAGCAGGCGGGTCGCCGTGGCGTCGGCCGATTCCAGGGCCTGTTCGTCGGCGGCCAGGAGCGACCGGGCCTCGCCGTCGACCGGCACCTCGACCACATCTTCGGGCCAGCGTGCCTTCACTTCCTTGACCGGGGCGTCGAGGTAGTCCGCCACGTGCTTGGGGGTGGCCGGGCCGAGCAGACGGAGGTACGCGCGGACGAGGTCGAACCTGTCGCCCGGGGCGACGGCCTTCTTGAACCCCCGGATGCGGTGCAGGACCGGCGGCGAGGTGTCGAGTTCCAGCTCCAGCCCGGCCCGTACGGCGGCCAGCCGGAACGGCATCTCGTAGAGGTGGGTGGCGTCGCACGGTCGGCAGAACCGCAGATACGGCTCGGGCATCACCTCGGCCAGGCGCCCGGAGACATCTCCCTTGACCGTCGGCGCGGTGACGACGGCCCGCATCTGAGCGGCCACCTCGTCCAGGGCGGCCAGGTTGCCGATGCCGGCGGCCTTCAACGGCCTGGCGGCGTCGTAGATGCGCTTGCCCGCGTCGGCGTCGGAGAACGGCTCGACCGCGGCCGCCACCTTCCCCACGTCCGCACGGCGGTAGAGGTGGGGAGCGCCGCGCACGGTCCACAGCAGGATCAGCTCCTCCGTGGACAGCGCCGTCACATCGACCCCGCGGATGGCCAGCGCCCACCGGCCGCCGTCCGTGCCGGTGTCCTGCACCCCGATGTCGAGCACGGCGGTGTCTGCGAGCGTGCCCTCGGCCCGGTCGAGCTGCTGGGCCCGCACGCGGAAGTTCATCACCTGGCGCTGATCAACCACCCCTCTACGCTACCCAGCGATCTCTCCAGACGCGCCGCGGCGGCAGCGCGTGGCGCTCGGTTCCCGCCTCACGCGGTCACCCGGGGAGTCCGCCGGCGCCGGGTCACACCGGATCAGAAGACTCGGGCGTTCCGGCCTCATCCGGCGTCGAGCGAGGCGCCGCCAGTTGGCGGACGGCCATGACTGCGACGCCGAGCGAGACGACGTACAGCACGAACAGGAAGGTCACGAGGCCCCCGGCTGACCGGCCCCACATCGCCACCAGCACGCCACATGCGGTCGCGGTCGCCGTGTTCACCGCGACGTAGAACCGGGCCAGCCACCGCCCCAGCCGGTACGCCCAGGCGCGGTCGCCGCGCAGTCCCACGCAGGCGACGCCCGTCGCGATGGCGCACAGAAACGAGGCGACGGCGTCGCCGACGCTGATCGCCGTGGCGACGGTGTGTCCGGCCGCGTCAAAGAGCAGCAGGTCGACGGGCCCGAGGAGCGGACCGAGGCTGAAGAGGGTGAGCAGCCACAGGATGCCACGAAGCAGCACCGATCCGACCAGTCCGATCAGCAACCAGGTGCCGGCCCAGGCATTCTTGAACACGTTCAAACTCTGCCCTGTCCTTGTTCGGCGAGCAAGGCACGGACCGGCCATGATGGCGTCTGGTCCTCGTGGGGCGGCAGAAACGGTGGAGACAAACCGAAGGCCCCCGGCGGATCGCCGAGGGCCTTCGAAGGTGTACGGGGTCAGCCGCGCCTGGTCATCTCCACGAAGCGCGTCCAGGCGGCCGGGTCGAAGGTGAGCACCGGCCCGGTCGGGTCCTTGGAGTCCCGGACGCCGACGACGCCCGCGAGATTGTCCGCGACCTCGACACAGTCACCGCCGTTGCCGCCGCTCTTGGTGCTCTTGCGCCACCGGGCACCGATCAGGTCCATGCTGTAGCCGCTTCTTTCAGGAGGTCCAGGGACCGCCCGCGGGGAAGAGCCTCGCCCCGGATGCGTTCCCACCGGCGCTCCAGCGTAGCAATCTCGGTTGCCTGGTCGATGATCTGCGCACGGGCCTGGCTGTCGACGTGCGCCACCCGCGTGCCGTCCCGCAACTCCGCGAGGGTGAACGGCTCGTCGAGCCCGGGGTACGTCGGCGTGTCCCGCGGCACGATATGGAGTTGGACGCTGGGCAACTCGGCGCAGGCGATGAGATGGGCCAGTTGCGCGGCCATCAGCCGGCGGTCGCCGGCCGCGGGGCGGCGCAGGACCTGCTCGTCGACCACCGCGACGAAGAGCGGTCCGCGCTCCCGGGTCAGGATCGCCTGCCGGTCCAGCCGCGCCGCGACCAGATCCGCCACCTCGGCCGGCGTGAGCGGCTGACCGAGGAACGTGGCGCGGGCATACGCCTCGGTCTGGAGCAGCCCCGGCACCCAGGAGAGTTGGAACGCGCGCAGTGCGACCGCCTCGCGCTCGATGTCGACCCAGGGCCGGAACCACACGGGCTCGCGGCGCTTGACCACGTCCGGCCAGAGTGCGTCGACAGGCCGGCCGAGGAGGTTTGCGACGGTGGCGCGGTGCCGCCCCTGAGGAATGTGGCCGGGGTTTGCCCACCGTGCGACGGTCTTCGGATGCACACCGAGCTGACCAGCCAGGCTCTCGGCCGTGTGGCCCGCCTCGGCCAGTGCCGCGACAAACGCGTGGTTCATGCCCGTCCCCTCAGGAACAAAACAACCGTCCGAAGGAGATTACATAACGCTGTGTGATTGTCCGGCAACCCTCGGAAGGCTGCTGTGCAGACGACGCCGAGGAGGGACGCCGATGCCCGAGAACAAGCCGAACCGACAAGCGATCCGTCGCCGGCCCGCCCGATCGTGCCCGGCCCGATCGGGCCGCTCGTTCCTCCGTACCGTGGCCCCGGCAGGGTGACCAACGGCGTGCCCGAAACGCGCTGGCGGACCCGCGGGGGCCCGCCCGTCGCGCACACCGCCACCGGCCCGTCCTGGCGGTGCGACGCCTGCGGTCGGGACTGGCCCTGCCCGGCGCTGCGCGCGATCCCGACGGACGCCGCCCGGCGCGCGACCCTGATCCCGGAGTTCTCCCGGATCACCCGCCGCGCGATCCGGGACCTTCGCGGCCGGCCCGGCGGGCCGGACCCGGTCGCCATCGTCCGCCGCTTCCTCTGGTTCCTGCCCCTCACCGACGAGGAGGCGCGCGCGGTCGCGCTGAGGCTGCGATGAGCGGCGGGACGGGGCCGTGGCCCGGTGACGAGGTGTGCGCCTCCTAGCCACCCATCGGCGGTGCGGGTTCGACCATCGCCGCGATGAGCGCGCTCACCGGTGCGGTGGCGAAGCCGACCCGGGCGTCGCTCGCCCCGTACGGCAACCACAGCTCGCCGGCGTGCACGAGCCCGCCGCAGGAGTAGACGACGTTCGGCACGTACCCGTCGCGTTCGGCCTCGTCGGGTGCCAGGAGCGCGCCGGGAAGCTCGGCGATCACCCGTTCCGGTCGGTGCAGGTCGAGCAGGAGCGCGCCGATGGCGTACCGGCGCATCGGGCCGACGCCGTGGGTGAGCACCAGCCACCCGGCGTCGGTCTCGATGGGAGAGCCGCAGTTGCCGACCTGGACCAGTTCCCAGCTGTGTCTCGGGGTGCGCAGGGGCACCGGGACCTGCCACCGGTTCGCGCTGTCCAGGCGGGTCAGGCCGATGGTCTCGCCGTCGGAGCGGCAGAGGGCGAGGTGGTGCCCGCCGACGGTACGGGGGAACAGCGCGACGCCCTTGTTGCGGGCGCCCGGTCCCCGCATCGGCGTGATCTGGAAGCGGCGCAGGTCGCGGCTGGCCAGCGCGCGGGAGGCGATGTGCCGTCCGTCGTAGGCGGTGTAGGTGGCCCGGTACACCGGGCCGGACTCGTCGACGAACCGGACGAACCGGGCGTCCTCCATGCCGTTCCTCTCGGCCGGGATGGCCGGCCAGAGCACCCGTTGATGCAGGTCGCTGTCGGCGGGGAAGGCGGTGGCGTAGCTGGCGGCGTTGGTGCGGCGCAGGTGTTCGAGGGTGCTCAACCCGGTGCTGCGGGAGAGCAGGTCCGGTGGCAGGCTGCCGAGCACCCGCTCGAAGGTGGCCTCGTCGTACCGTTCGGGCAGGACGTCCAGCACGGTGGCGGCGACCTCGTTGTCGCAGTCGATCTCGGCCAGGCCGGCGGCGAGCAGGTCCCGGCGGTGCCGGACGCCGACCCGACGACCGACCACCGGGGGGCCGGAGCGGTCGGCGACGGCGAGCCGGCGCCCGGGGCCGAGGACCGCGGTGGCGAAGCCGATGGAGGACAGGTGCCCCTCGCCGATCTGACGCAGGCTCACCGCGACGCGCAGCTGTCCGGGTTCCAGACCGGTCTGGTCGGGATGGGCCACCATCGACGGATTGCACAGCGCGGCGGCCTCGACCGCGTACTCGTGGCTGAAGTAGGCGCCGACCAGGAGACGGGTGGTGGGGGACAGGTCCCGGGCGGGGTCCGCCCGGTGCCGCACGAGGTCGTAGTGGTGCTGGAAGGTGCTGTCCAGGTCCCGGTGCCGGCCACCGAAGCGGTCGAAGGTGTCCCGCAGCAGCCGGCCGGTCTCCTCGTCGTCGAGGTGCGCCACGCGGTCGATGAGCGCGTGCGCGCGAGTGCGCACCAGGGCGGCGTCCTCTCCGGGGACGAAGAGCTTGACGATGACCCGGCGTGGATCCGGGGCGAGGGTGAGGTCCTGCCGGACGGCCAGGGCCTGGCTCACGACCACCGCCGGGCATGCTGCAGCGTGGAGATGAGCGCGAGGGTCGACTCGGCGCCCTGGTTGAGGTTGGGTCCGTGCGGGGTCAGGCCGTCGTAGCCGCCACCGGTCGCCGGATCCCACATCGGGGTACCCACGTCGTTGTCGCCGAGGAACCACCCGACCGCCTGACGCACCCCGACGTCCCAGACGGGGTCGCCGGTCACCGTGGCGGCCGTCGCGCAGGCGTCGGCGAGGGCGGCGACCTCGATCGGCTGCTGGTCGTGGCGCAGCCGCACCGCGCCACGTCGCCACCCGCCGGCCGGTACGACCGACAGCCGCCCGTCGAGGAGTTGGACGTGGCGCAGCCAGGCGAGCATCCGCAGACCGGTGCCGAGCAGTGGGCCGTCGTCACCCAGCTGACCGGCGGCAATGACGACCTCCGCCAGGGCGCCGTTCGCGTAGGTCAGGCGCTGTTGCGGCCAGGTCCACCGCGGGTTCGGATCGGGGATGCCGACGGCCTCGGCGGCGTCGGCGAGCAGCGCGGCCGCGGCGGCGTGCCCCGGGTGCCGGCGCAGCACCTCGGCGGCGCCGAGCCCGGCGAAGGCCATCGCGTGCGGCGCCGGGGAGCGCCGCGCGGCACCCGCGCCGAAGGCGACCAGCGCCTCCTCCCGGATCCAGGGTGCGGGACTGCGGCCGGCGGCGGTGCCCAGGCCCCACAGTGCCCGGCCCCACCAGTCACCGAGCCCGGGCCGGTCGGCCCAGCGCCGGTCGTGGCCGAGCCTGTTGTGGAAGGCGCCGCGGTCGTCCTGCGCGTGGGTCAGGAAGGCGAGGTAGCGCTCCGCGAGCCGGAGCACCGCCTCGGTCGGCTCCGGTTCCCGGCTCGTGACGACCAGGCCACGAGCGACGTCGTCGGTGCAGTAGCCGTGTTCCCGGCGGGCGATGGCGTGCCGGGCGTGCTCGAACAGGCCCGTGTCGTCGCTCAACCGGGCCAGGTGGGCGAAGCTCGGCAGCGGCGCGTTCCGGCGCGGACCGCTGGTCCGGCTGCCGGCCGTCCTGGTCGAACCGTCGGCGGTCGCGGTCACGCCGAGGCCACGCTGACCGCGGGCGAGCGGGCGGCGAGTAGCCGCCCCGCGAGGGCGTCGTAGCGGGCCGCCACCGCCGGCCAGTTCAGCTGCGCGGCCAGCGGCCGGACGTGGCCGGCCAACCGGGCGGCCAGACCTGGCTCGGTCAGGATCCGCCGGATCGCCGCGGCCAGGGCCGCCGGATCCTGATGAGGTACGACCAGACCGGGGCCGTCGGTGAGCAGTTCGACGGCGTGCGGGAACGGCGTGGCCACGACCGGAACCCCGGCGGCCACCGCCTCGATGAGAACGCCGGAGGTGACCTGTTCGCGGGAGTCGTACGGCAGCACGACCACGTCGGCGGAGCGGATCAGCGCGCTGAGCACCGACTGGTCGTGGTAGACCGCCTGGTAGTCCACGGCGTGCGCGACGCCCAGCTGCGCACCGAGCCGGTGCAGACCCGCCCGGTACGCCTCGCCCTGGTGCTCGATCACCTTCGGATGGGTCCGGCCCGCGACGGTGTAGGTGGGTGTGGGGTCGAGGTCCTGCAACCGGGCCAGCGCCCGCAGCGACCACTCGATGCCCTTGCCCGGGCCGAGCAGCCCCCAGGTGAGCAGGTGGGGGCGGGTGCGCCGCGGGACGGCCCCGCCGGCGTGGACGGCGGCACCGTGCGGGATGACCGTGACCTTCGCCGGGTCCACGGTGTAGCCCACGAGCAGCCGGTCGCGGGCCGTGTCGGTCATCGTGACCACCGCCCCGGCGGCGGCAACGATCTGCTCCAGCAGCGACTTCTGCCGGGCGGAGGGCTGACGGAGCACGGTGTGCAGGACCACGATGCTCGGCACGGCCAGCCGGCGCAGCAACGGCAGCACGTCCTCCCCGTCCCTACCGGGGTAGATGCCGTACTCGTGCTGGACGATGGCCACGTCGAAGGTGTTCAGGGCGGCGGCGGCGTCCCGCCAGCCGGTCGGCGTGCGCGCCGACCAGGTGTGCACGACCCCGGGCAGGGCGCGCTGGCCGTCACTCCCGTCGGTGACCCGCACGACGCCACCCCGGGTGCCGTCGGCGGTCAGGTGAGCGGCCAGCGCGGAGTTGAAGGTGGCCAGTCCGCACCGGGTCGGTGGGTGGGTGCTGAGGAAACCGTAGTGGGGCATGGGTGTGGGACCTTCCGGTTGTCGGCCGCGGGGGATTCGTCGGATGGTCAGCAGGTCCGGCGTTGCGGGCGGTGAATGAGGTCGTCGTAGACGGCCAGGTAGTCGGTGACCATCCGGTCGGCGCCGAAGCGCTGCCGCGCCCGGGCCCGGCAGCCGGCCCGGTCGAGGCCGCTGACCCGGGTCACCGCGTCGGCGGCCTGCTCGACGGTGTGCACGAGAAATCCCGTCACCCCCACGTCGATGACCTCCGGCATGGCCCCCCGGGCGTACGCCACGACCGGCGTGCCACAGGCCATCGCCTCCACCACCGACAGGCCGAACGGCTCGTCGAAGGCGATCGGGTGCAGCAGCGCGGTGCTGGCGCCCAGGATCTCCGCACGTCGGCGGGGACCCACCGCGCCGAGGAAGACGACCTGATCGCCGTCGATGTGCGGGGCCACCTGTTCGGTGAAGTACCGCTCGTCCTGCACGATGCCGCAGATGGTCAGGGGCCGGCCGGCGAGCCGCGCTATCTCGATGGCGGTGTGGGTGCCCTTGTCGGGATGGATCCGGCCGAAGGCGACCAGTCCCGGGCCGGCGTCCCGGGTGAACGGCAGCCCGGTGAGGTCGACGCCGTGGTGCACCGTGGCGGCGTAGTCGAGGCCGGCGGTCCGGTCGGCGTCGGAGATCGACACGTAGGACGAGCGGGCCCTGGTGTAGGCGGGAAGGATTCCCGCACCGGAGAAGCCGTGCACGGTGGTGAGCAGCGGAGCGTCGCAGTGCGCGGCGAAGGCCAGCGGCAGCCAGTCGAGGTGGTTGTGCACCAGGTCGAACTGCGCCGAGCGGGCCATCGCGTGCGAGACGTGCAGCGCCTCCCACACCCGGCCGTCCATGCTCGGATCGTCGGCGTACCCGCGGGGGCACACACCGTCGAGGGAGGCGGAGGTGACCGAGTCCAGCGTGGCGAAGAGTGTCACGTCGACACCGCGTGCGGTCAGCCCCTCCGCGAGCAGGCCGGTCACCTGCTCCCAGGGGCCGTAGTGGTAAGGGGGTGTCCGCCAGGCGACCGGCCCGAGCAGGGCCACCTTCACGGGGATGTGGCGTCGGCGAGGTCGGCCGGATCAAGACGCAGGGTCGCGAGCAGCCCGACGTGCTTGTCGGAGTCCACCCGCTCCGGCAACTCGCGCTCGACCCAGTCGGCCCTGGCCCGCTGGCCACGCTCCTGTAGCGCGGCAACGATCCTGTGCCTGGCGATCCTCATCGTCTGCTCCCTCGTGAAGCCGTTCCGGACGGTCATGGTCACCAGGTAGCGGTTGGAGGTGCTGGCAGATCCTCATCACCGGGACGCCGAGGTGTGCGGCGGGTCTCCGAGTTCTCACTGTGACCGGATGACCGGTCAGTTGAGCATCCCGGCCCTGAGCTGGGCCAGGGAGCGCTTCAGCAGCCGGGAGACGTGCATCTGCGACAACCCGACCCGGCCGGCGATCTCCGCCTGGGTCAGGTCGCCGTGGAAGCGCATGGCCAGGATCTGACGCTCTCGCGCGGAGAGCGCCGCGAGGACCAGCCGGAGCGTCATGTGGTCGTCCACGGCGGCGTACCCCGGATCGACGGCGCCGATGAGCGCGATGCGCTCGACGGCGTTGCTCCCGGGCTGCAGCTCGTTCAGCGACGGCAACCGGTAGACCTCCGAGGCGGCGAGGGCGGCCAGGAGTTCGGCGACGGTCACCTTCAGGTGGCCGGCGAGTTCTCCGTCCGTCGGTAGGCGACCGCGTCGCTGCCCGAACTCGCTCCGGGCGGCGGGCACCCGGTACGTCAGTTCCTGGGCTGCGCGCGGCACCCGGATCGCCCAGGCGGTGTCGCGGAAGTGCCGCCGCATGGCGCCGAGAATGGTCGGAATGGCGTAGCTGGCGAACGGCGTCCCCCGCTCGGTGTCGTATCCGTCGACGGCCCTGATCAGGGCGAGCGCGCCCACCTGTGCCAGGTCCTCGTAGGGCTCTCCGCGACCGGTGTAGCGGCGCGCCAGCCGACCGGCCAGCGGCAGGTTGGCCTCGATGATCCGGGCTCGCAGCCGCGCGCGGTCGGGATCGTCGGCAGTCAGGCTCGCACGACGACGCAGCAGCTGCTCGCTGTGGCCCGTTGCCGCGTGGTGAGGCGGAGGAGAGAGAACTGCCGTCGCTGTCGCGATGGGGGTGACCATTGTTCAACGCCCCTTACGGGCTGGTGGCGGCGAGACTGGCGGCCACCGGGGACCCGGGCGACACGCCCACCGTACGCCTCATCCCGCGGCTCGGCACCTCCGCCGGCAGCACTCCCGGGAACCGCCTGTTCAGCGGGCCGGCCCGGGGCCGTCAGTCGGGCCGCTCGACAGCCGTCCCGGCGCGAACCGTTCGGAACCGTCGACGATCGCCCGGGACAGTTCGGACAGTCGCCGGTTGCGGCTGCGTGCACCCTCGCGCAGCAGCGCGAAGGCCTCACCCACGTCCACCTGGAGGCGCTCGGCGAGGACCCCCTTGGCCTGCTCGATCAGGACTCGGCTGGTGAGCGCGGTCTGCAGCTGTTCGGTGAGGATGTCGCGGCGGTGGATGGCGCGTTGCTGGAGCAGCCCGATGGTGGCCACGTCGGCGAGCGCCTGTCCGATGCGGAGCCTGCCCTCGTCGAGGGCCCCCCGCCGGACGTCGAAGAGGGTCAGCGTGCCGATGACCTCGGAGCGCAGGCGCATGGGCAGGGCGTGCACCGCGGCGAAGCCGACCTCGGCCGCGGCGGCGGTGAACCTCGGCCAGCGGCCGGCGGTCGCCAGGTCGGCGACCGACACCGGCTGACCGGTACGGAAGCAGTCCACGGAGGGACCCTGGTCGGTCTGGAGCTGGAACAGCTCCAGCAGCCGGGTGCGTTCGGAGGAGGCGGCGACCACCCGCAGCGTGTCCCGCTGGTCGGTCAGGAGCAACCCGGCCGCCGACACACCCAGCAGTTCGACACATCGCCCGGCCAGCCCGTGCAGGAACTCGATCACGTCGAAGTCGTCGACGAGAGTGTCGGCCAGTTCCACGAACACGTCCGCCAGTTGACTCTCGCCCATGTGACTCACCCTCGTCGCACCCTAGTCCGCCGGCTCTCCGATGGGTACGAGGGTCCTGGTCCCCGCTGCCGGGCAGGCACACCGCCGGCTACGACCAGTGTGCCGGCCCTCCGGTTCCCAGCGCGTCGGCGAGTTCGGCAGCGAGGAGATCGTCGTAGGCGGCGCCGAGGGTCGGCGTGGGGCCGTCGATCTCGCGGAGCCGGTCCGTGGCCCGGCGAGCGGCGATGGCGGTCACCCAGGCGGTGCCGTCGAGCTGGCGGGAGGCGGGCATCGGCGCGAGCCGCCACACCTCGACGAACACCGCCCGGGTCACCGCCACGGCGAGGGCCGGGCTGCCGACGCTCTCACACACCTGCGCGAAGACGGCGCGGACGAGACGACGGTGGAAACGGCGGAAAGCGGCTCGGTCGCGGTCGGCGATCCGGTGGACGAGATCGTTGACGGACTCGGTGCGCGGCACGACGTAGACGTGTGGGACAGGCATCCGACGCTCCTGGTGGTGTGCCTGCGGTTGGGACACCGCCAGGGACCAGGGCAGTTGCTGCGTCCCTCACCCTACGCCACCGGTCAAACGACGGAACGCTCCGTCTAGGGAACGCAACGACCCAGGAACCCAAGCGCGCCAGGCCGAACAAGCGTACGATCGGGGCATCCCGGAATCGACGACATCCCATTTCTGAGGTGCCAGCCACACCGGCCCCACCCCGAGGGGATGTCATGTCCGGCAATCGCCCCCGAACGGCACCGGCGGACCCGGTCACCACCGCGCCGCCGCGGGCCCACCCTGGCTCCGATGATCCCGACCGCGAGGCGGACCGGGCCCTGATCCTGGGCCTCGACTCCGGCGGGCACCGCGCCTTCACGAACATCGACGATCGGAAGGGAACAGCCATGGCAACCATGGCCGAGCGCATCCGCATGTTCCTCCACAACCCGCAAGGACACCGGCTCACCCGGCAGACGCGTGAGCAGCTCGGCAAGCCCGACAACCAGCAGCGGCTGCGGAAGTTCGCGGAACGACTGCGGCGACGGGGGTGACCCCCGCCGGCTCCCGATCCGGCTGAGCGCGGGCAGTCGACGCGACACCGGTAGACGCCGAGGGCCCCTCCCCGCGATCGCGGGGAGGGGCCCTTTCCGGGGTACGACGTCAGCTGGCGATCATGCGGCGCAGCACGTACTGCAGGATGCCGCCGTGCCGGTAGTAGTCGGCCTCACCGGGGGTGTCGATGCGCACCACGGCGTCGAACTCCACACCGGTGTCGGTGGTGACCTTCACGGTGCGCGGGGTGTCGCCGTCGTTGAGGGCGGTGACGCCGCTGATCGAGAAGGTCTCCGTGCCGGTCAGGCCCAGCGACTCGGCGGTGGTGTCGACCGGGAACTGCAGCGGCAGGACGCCCATGCCGATGAGGTTCGAGCGGTGGATCCGCTCGTACGACTCGGCGATGACGGCCTTGACCCCGAGCAGCATGGTGCCCTTGGCCGCCCAGTCGCGGGACGAGCCGGAGCCGTACTCCTTGCCGGCCAGGATGACCAGCGGGACGCCCGCCTCCTGGTACGCCATCGAGGCGTCGTAGATCGAGGTCTGCTCGCCGGTCAGGTGGTTGACCGTGAAGCCGCCTTCAGGGAGCGCAGCTCCCGTAGCGGAACCGGCGCCCGGCATCCGCAACTGATTACGCAGCCGGATGTTGGCGAAGGTGCCCCGGATCATCACCTCGTGGTTGCCGCGGCGGGAGCCGTACGAGTTGAACTCGTGCCGGGCCACGCCGTGCTCGGCGAGGTACTTGCCGGCCGGCGAGTCCGCCTTGATCGAGCCGGCGGGGGAGATGTGGTCGGTGGTCACCGAGTCGCCCAGCTTGGCGAGCACCCGGGCGCCGGCGATGTCCTGCACCGGCTGCGGGTCGCGCTCCATGCCCTCGAAGTACGGGGGCTTGCGCACGTAGGTCGAGTCGCCGGCCCAGGCGAAGGTGTCGCCCGTCGGGGTGGGCAGCGACTGCCAGCGCTGGTCACCGGCGAACACGTCCGCGTACGCGGAGCTGAAGCCGGTGGCGCCGATCGCCGAGGCGATGACGTCCTGGATCTCGGCGCTGTTCGGCCAGATCTCCCGCAGGAACACCGGGTTGCCCTGGGAGTCCTCGCCGATCGGCTCGTTCGCCAGGTCGATGTCCATGGTGCCGGCGAGCGCGTACGCGACCACCAGCGGCGGGGACGCCAGGTAGTTCATCTTGACGTCCGGGTTGATCCGGCCCTCGAAGTTGCGGTTGCCGGACAGCACCGAGACGACGGCCAGATCGCCCTCGTTCACCGCGGCGGAGACCTCCTCCGGCAGCGGGCCGGAGTTGCCGATGCAGGTGGTGCAGCCGTAGCCGACCAGGTTGAAGCCGAGCTTCTCCAGGTAGGGCGTGAGGCCGGCGCGGTCGTAGTAGTCCATGACGACCTTGGAGCCCGGGGCCAGGGTGGTCTTCACCCACGGCTTGCGGTTCAGGCCCTTCTCCACGGCGTTCCGGGCCAGCAGCGCGGCACCGATCATGACCTGCGGGTTGGAGGTGTTGGTGCAGGAGGTGATCGCGGCGATCACCACGGCGCCATGGTCCAGCTCGTACTCGACGCCGTCGGTCCCGGTCACCCGGACCGGGTTGGTGGCGCGGCCACCGGCACCCACCGCGGCGGTCTCCAGGTCCCGCGGGGCGTCGGCCGGGTCGTTGACCCCGTTGGCCGGGGAGTCGCTGGCCGGGAAGGACTCGGCGCTCGCCTCGTCGGCCGGGCCGTCGGTGCCGAACGGCTTCTCCAGCTGCGGCACGCCCGGCTTGCGACCCGGGTCGCCCCCGGTCTCGTCGGCGGCCACGTAGTCGCTCAGCGCGGAGCGGAACAGCGTCTTGGCGCTGCCCAGCGGCACCCGGTCCTGCGGGCGCTTCGGGCCGGCCAGGGACGGCTCGATGGTGCCGAGGTCCAGCTCCAGGCGCTCCGAGTACTCCGGCTCGCGCTCCGGGTCGTGCCAGAGGCCCTGCTCCTTGGCGTACGCCTCGACGAGCGCGACCTGCTGCGGGTCGCGGCCGGTCAGCTCCAGGTAGCGGACGGTCTCGGCGTCGATCGGGAAGATCGCGACGGTGGAGCCGTACTCCGGGGACATGTTGCCGATGGTGGCCCGGTTGGCCAGCGGCACCGCGCTGACGCCGGGGCCGTAGAACTCGACGAACTTGCCGACGACGCCGTGCTTGCGCAGCATCTCGGTGATGGTGAGCACCAGGTCGGTGGCGGTGGTGCCGGCCGGCATCTCGCCGGAGAGCTTGAAGCCGACGACCCGGGGGATCAGCATGCTGACCGGCTGGCCGAGCATCGCGGCCTCGGCCTCGATGCCGCCGACGCCCCAGCCCAGCACGCCCAGGCCGTTGACCATCGTGGTGTGCGAGTCGGTGCCGACCACGGTGTCCGGGTACGCCTGGCCGTTGCGCTCCATGACCGTGCGGGCCAGGTACTCGATGTTCACCTGGTGCACGATGCCGGTGCCCGGCGGGACGACCTTGAACTCGTTGAACGCGGTCTGCCCCCACCGCAGGAACTGGTAGCGCTCCTTGTTGCGCTCGTACTCCAGCTCCACGTTGCGCTCGAAGGCGTCCTCGCGACCGAACAGGTCGGCGATGACCGAGTGGTCGATGACCAGCTCGGCCGGGGCGAGCGGGTTCACCTTGGTGGCGTCGCCGCCCAGGTCGCGCACGGCCTCACGCATGGTGGCCAGGTCGACGACGCAGGGCACGCCGGTGAAGTCCTGCATCAGCACCCGGGCCGGGGTGAACTGGATCTCCACGCTCGGGTCGGCGGTGGGGTCCCACGCGCCGAGCTGCTGGATGTGGTCGGCGGTGATGTTCGCGCCGTCCTCCGTCCGCAGCAGGTTCTCCAGCAGGATCTTCAAGCTGTAGGGCAGACGGTCGTGGCCCTCCACCTTGTCGATCCTGAAAATCTCGTAGCTCGCGTCTCCGACGCGTAGCTGGGTCTTCGCACCGAAGGTGTCGAGGCTCGCCACGTCGTACTCCTTCACACCAGCGACCGTGAGTAGTCCTGAGCAGTTTGTCGCACCGGCCGGGGCGCCGCCGTGCTTAGGCGACACTTACCTGCGTCGGTCTCAACAAAACCGTACGTCCGTCTTGCTATTCGCGCAACCTCCTGCCAGGGTTCGGGACGAGGAGGTGCCACCATGATCCATCACGTCCTGCTCGCCTGCCCACGCGGCTCCGAGGAAATCTCCCGGTCGTTCTACGCCGGCCTGCTCGGCCTGGTCGAGAAGGCGAAACCGCCGGCCCTCGCCGCCCGCGGCGGTTGCTGGTTCACCGGGTACGGCGTCGAGCTGCACCTGGGCGTCGAGGACGACTTCCGCCCCGCCCGCAAGGCCCACCCGGCACTGCTCCGCCCCGACCTGGACCGGCTCGCCGGCCGCCTCGACGCCGCGGGCCACCCCGTGACCTGGGGCGACGAGGAGATTCCCGGCATGCGGCGGTTCCACACGTACGACCCGCACGGCAACCGGCTGGAGTTCCTGGCACCCGCCGGCTGAGCCCGCGCGGGTAGGGTTCGGGGGTGGTCGACGTCCAGCACTGGCTCTCCGCGCTGCCCCCCGGCGTGCTCTATCTGATCGTCGCCGGGGTGATCGGCGTGGAGAGCATGGGCATCCCGCTTCCCGGCGAGATCGTGCTGGTCAGCTCCGCGCTGCTGGCCGCCGCCGGGGTGGTCGAGCCGGAGTGGGTGGCCACCGCCGCCGCGGTCGGCGCGATCGTGGGGGACTCCATCGGGTACGCCGTGGGCCGCCGCGGCGGGCGGCCGCTGCTCGAACGGCTGGGCCGGCGCTTCCCGAAACACCTCGGCCCGGCGCAACTCGCCCGCGCCGAGCAGAGCTTCGCCCGGCACGGTCTCTGGGCGGTCTTCTTCGGGCGGTTCGTCGCCCTGCTCCGCATCCTCGCCGGCCCGTTGGCCGGGGCGCTGCACGTGCCGTACCGCCGGTTCCTGGTGGCCAACGCGGCCGGCGGCCTGGTCTGGGCCTTCGGCACGACGTACCTGCTCTTCTCCGTGGGCCGCGCGGCCGAGCACTGGCTCAAGGACATCTCCTGGGCCGGCCTGGTCCTCGCCGTGCTGGCCGGCCTGGCCAGCACCTGGTGGCTGCGCCGCCGCGCCCGGCACCTGGAAGAGGTCGAGGCGACCGACGAGGCCGACGAGCCGGTGCACGCGGGCGACCGCTGACCAGACGCGAAAAGGGCCCGACCCCTCGGTGGGGTCGGGCCCTTTCGCGTGTTGGTGGTTGTCAGGAGGCCGAGTAGCCGCGGGTGGCGATCCAGTCGGCGAGGTTGTCGACGGTGATGCGGTAGGAGGCCATGTTCGGGTCGGCGCTGTCGGCGATGGTGACGGTGTGGCCGTTGTCGTGGTAGCCGACGACGCTGATGTAGTGGCCGCCTTCGAAGGAGTGGGTGTTGCCGTCGGTGTCGGTGGTGGTGCCGGCGATGTTGGCGACCACGGCGCGGCCGTCGTCGACGGTGCGCACGATGTCGGCGCGCAGGGTGTCGGTCTGCTTGTCGTCGGCCTTACCGTCGCGGATCTCCACCGACCGGTAGTGCTTGCCGGTCTCCTTGTTCAGCACCGGGGTGATGTCGTTGATGCTGTTGGTGCCGTTCTCGGTGGTGCCCATCTCCTTGGCCATGGCGTCGACGTCGATGTTCTTGCCGAGCACGCTGATGGCGTTACGGGCGGCGGCGGGGCCGCAGTAGTAGAAGTTGGGCTGGGCTTCGTAGCGGACGTTCAGCTCGCGCTCGCCGTGGCCCTTGCGGTCGGTGCTGACCTGGGTGGTCTTCTCGGCCGGGGCGGCGTGGGCGGCGATCGCGGGGCCGGCGATTCCACCGGCGGTGGCGGCGAAGCCGGCAGCGGTCAGGACGGTGTTCCGCAGCATGGTGTTGGTACGCATGATGAGATCAGCGCCTTCCGTTCGGGGGTGAGCGGCACCCACAGGGGGGTGCGGGGGTGCCGCCGCAAAAGGGGGGAAAGTCTGTGCGGTGCCCGGCGATCGGGGGTGACCTGCTCGGGCGGTCCGGGGGTGTAACCATCGGCGGTGGGGAAGCGATTCCCTCGACCTGATCCGATGTCCCGGGGGATGTAACCACCGGCGCCGCGGGATGATTCCCTGGCTGGCCGGCTCGGACCGGTGGTGCGCGGTCCAGGGGATGTAACGACCGGGGCCGAGATGTCATTCCCCGGCTCGACCGGCTCGGACCGGTGGTGCATGGTCCGGGGGATGTAACGACCGGGGCCGAGAGGTCATTCCCGCCGGCTCGACCGGCTCGAACCTGCACGGTCCGGGGGGTGTAACGACCGGCGGGGCCGGGTCATTCCGACCGGCGATCCGCCTCGCCCGAGGGGCGGGCTGCTGCGCGGTCTGCCATGTACAACGACCCCACCCCCGCCATGATTCCGCCGTGGCGGTGGCGCCGACCACCTGACAGCGAGGCCGAAACGCGGACACCCGCCCCATACGACCTGCCCGAAACCCGACATCCACCCCAGCCTGCGCAGCCAGCAACGAACCTCCGGTCTCCCGACATCAGCTCGACAGGGCACCGGCCGAGACAGGCCGACCCTGTCGCCGCGCCGATCCATTCACGTCATCAAGTTCGTAGCCGCCCATACAACCGACCCTTGGCCACCGGAGCGGGCGCAACGGGCGCAACGGGCGCGGCGAACCCGGCGAACCCGGCGAGCCCGGCGAGCCCGGCGAGCCCGGCGAGCCCGGCCACCCGACCCGCCGACGGTCACCCGGGTTGATCAAGAAGTTTGCGTCACGTTCGGGCCGAATCCCGACGCAAACTTCTTGATCAACGCGGGCGGGGGAGGGCGAGGCTGGATGCGGTCGGCGGTGGGTGGGACGCCGTGGAGGTCACCGGTGTGCGGATACCTCCATGGCGTTCCACTCGTGGCGAGGTTGACCCGCGCGGTCGTGACCTGCCGGGTTCCACTGTGGCCGTGCCACCATGTCGGGCATGGAGATCTGGAACAACCCGTCCTGCTCGAAGTGCGCCGCCGCCCGTGCTTCGTTGGACGAGGCGCGGGTGCCCTACCGGCTGCGGGCGTACCTCACCGAGCCGCCGAGTGCGGAAGAGATGACCGAGGTGCTGCGCCGGCTGGATGCCCGGGCCTGGGACATCTGCCGCACCGGCGAGCCGGCCGCGACCGCGCTGGGCATGGCGGACTGGCCGCGTGACGACGCGACGGAGCCGCGCTGGGTTGCCGCCATGGTCGCGCACCCCGAGCTGATCCAGCGCCCGATCCTGCTGCTGGACGACGGAGGCGCGCTGGTCGGTCGTACCCCGGAGGCCCTGGACGAGGCCGTGCGCC
The DNA here is from genome assembly GCF_032108445.1 of Micromonospora halotolerans. Classification (NCBI taxonomy): domain Bacteria; kingdom Bacillati; phylum Actinomycetota; class Actinomycetes; order Micromonosporales; family Micromonosporaceae; genus Micromonospora; species Micromonospora halotolerans. The sequence goes on from NZ_CP134876.1 coordinate 4,649,758, forward strand.
GCAGCGACCGGTGAGCCCGCGGTGGGTCAGGAGGCCCGGTCGCCGGCCTTCGCGTGCCGCTCGCGCAGCCGGTCCCGGATCTCCTCCGGGGTGTACGCCCGGCGCCGCCGCTCCGCCCGCGCCACGACCACACCGGTCGCCGCCACGCCGGCGAGGCCGGCCAGGCCGAGCAGCTTCCACCACCGCATCTGTTGCCGCTTCGGCATAGGGTGATCCTCCATGAGCATCAGCCTGGACGAGGCGGTGGAGCTGACCCGCACCGGCGACCTGTGGGTCTTCCGCGGGCGCAGCGTGCCGGACCGCGCCATCCAGCTCACTACCAACAGCCCAGTCAACCACGTCGGCATGGCCGTGGTGCTGGACGACATGCCGCCGCTGATGTGGCACGCCGAGCTGGGCCGCTCGCTGCCGGACATGTGGACCGGCACCCACCAGCGCGGCGTGCAGCTGCACGACCTGCGGGACGCCGTCTGCGTGTGGGCCAACCGGTACGGCCAGCGGGGCTGGCTGCGCCAGCTCGAACCGCCGGCGGACACCGCGATGGAGGAGGCGGTGCTGCGGACCGTGGCCCGCCTCGACGGCACCCCGTTCCCGTCCACCGCGCAGCTCGCCTGGCGCTGGGCCCGCGGCCGAGTGCCGAACCTGCGCCGCGGCCGACCATCCATCGCCGACGGTGGCGGCGTGCCGGTCCGCGACCGGGCGCTGGAGACCGCGTACTGCGCGGAGGTGGTCGCCGTGACCTACGAGGCGATGGGGCTGCTGCCCGCCGGTCGCCGGCCCAACTGGTACGACCCGGGGCGGTTCTGGAGCGGCGACGACCTCGACCTCACCGGCGGCGTCCAGCTCGGTTCCGAGATCGAGGTACGCATTCCACCCCGCTGACCAGGTTTGCCGGGCCCGCCGTCCGGCAAAGAGAGCGGCGTGACGGCTTCCACGGACCTCGACACGCTCGCCGACTTCTTCGACCGGTACGGCGTGGCGCTGACCACCGCCGACGTGCCCGCCATCGCCGGCTGCTACGCGCTGCCGGGGCTGGTGGTCGCCGACACCTACAGCTTCTCGTTCACCTCGCCGGCCGCCGTGGCCCTCAGCTTCGTCGGCGCGGCCCCCGACTACCAGGAGCGGGAACTGGTCGCCGCCCACGCGCTGATCGAGGACGTGCAGCAGGTCTCCGCCCTGCTCACCGAGGTGGCGGTGCGCTGGGAGTTCCTGGACAGCCAGGGCCGGGCGGTGCCCGGCGAGCGCTACCGCTACCTGCTGCGGGCCACCGACGGCGGCCCGGCCATCTGCACCGTCATCCGCACCGCCTGACGGTGGCGGTCCGCGCCGCCCGGCGCCGTGCCCCGGCGGCTCAGCGGACCAGTTCGCGACGGCGGCGGGGCAGCGCGTCGAGGCGGGTGCCGCCTGCCGCCACGTCGGCCACGAAGTCGTCGACGGCCTCCCTCGTGACGCCGGGCATGCAGATGAGGTGGCTGCGGCCGGCGCTGCTGGCCAGCACCCACTTCGCCGTCACGGTCGGGGCGGGGTCGGGAAGACCACGGTGAAGGCGTGCTCGTGCCGCCAGGCCGGCCAGCCCACCTCGTTGAGCCGCTGCACCGCGTACGCGGCCAGCTCGCGGGCCCGCTCGGCGCGCTCCCGCAGGCCGTCGTGGCCCAGGCTGCGGATCGCGTACCAGAGCAGCAGCGCCGGGTGGCCGCTGCGCGAGCCGCTGATGGTGGTGTCCACGGTGCCGGTGTAGTTGGCGGAACGGGCGAGCCGCTGCTGGAGGGTGCGGCGGGTCAGCACCACCCCGCACGGCACCGGCGTGCCGAGGAACTTGTAGCCGGAGATGGAGATGCTGTCGACGGTGGCGTCCAGCCGCAGCGTGGCCCGCCCGTCGGCGAGAGCGATGGGAACCCCGGCCAGCGCCCCGTCGACGTGCAGGTGGTGGCGGACGGGCGTGCGGGCGAGCAGCTCCCGGATCTGCGGCACGTCGTCGGCGGCCTCGGTCATCGTGGTGCCGCAGGTGGCCACGACGACGGCCGGCCGGTCCCGGTGCCGTTCGACCATCCGGGCCAGGTCGTCGTAGTCCATCTCGCCGCGCTCGTCGGCGCGGACCACCACCGAGTCCAGGCCGAGGATGTCGACGCACTTGGGCAGCGAGTAGTGCCGGGATCGAGCGGCGCGAAGCTCACCGACCCGCCGGCCGGGTGGGTGAACGAGGTGAGCACGAAGAGCAGGATCACCGCGACCTCGACGGCCAGCACCGCGCCGAGCAGGCCCACGCTGATCCGTGCCTTCAGCACGCCGACCAGGGCGACCCCGGCCCAGGCGAGCAGGGCCCAGGCCCACCAGGCGCTGCCGAGACTGTCGCTGACCACCGCGCCGAGCAGTCCGTAGAGGCAGATCTGGATGGCGTTGTAACCGAGCAGCACGACGGGCGCGGCGACCACGCCCCAGAACCGGCCGAAGCCGGCGGCCACGGCCGCGTAGCAGACGCCGGCGCTGGAGACGTAGCGGGCCATGGCCAGGTAGCCGACGGAGAAAAAGAGCAGGGCGGCGGCGATCACGAGGAAGCCGAGCGGCGTGCCGGTGATGCCGGTCGAGGCGTACGTGGCGACGATCGCGCCGGCGAGCACGGCCATGGGGGAGGAGGCGGTCGCGCTGAACACCAACAGGGCGCCGGTGCCGAGGGACTTGCGAATGAGCCCGGTTGGCGCGCCGGCAATCTGCATGGAGCCGCTCCGGGTGGGGGAGGTCGGGGATTGTCGGGGCGGGTGCCCGTCGAGCAGCGCTCCATGATGGACAGCGCGGGCGGATCGCGCGACCGTGCCCGATTCTGCGCCGTTGCGGAGTTCCCGTCGCCGAGCCCGGACAGCGCAGCCGACGACGCGCTGCGACGTGTCGCGTGCGGGCCGTGGCGACGGGCCGGCCCGACGGAGCCCGATCCGCCACCCATGATCACCCGTTCCGTGCGTCGCGGGTGCCCGGACGGTTGGAACGCTCCGCGCGCGCTACGCGCCCAGGTGCAGCCTGGCTACGCTGGCGCTTCGGCGACCACGAGAGGGGCATCTGATGAGCGGCGGGCCGGTCCGGCCGTCCGGCGCACCGGCGGCGCCGCGGATGCTCACCTCGGTGCCGTGGATCGTGCTGCTGCTCGGGGTCGGCCTGATCGTCGGCCTGCTGGTGGTCGTCCTGCTCTCCCTCCGCGGGGAGGAACGGGCGCCGGTGCCGGCGCCCGCGCCGCCGATGTACCTGCCGACGCTCGGGGTGGAGCCGACCGCCTCCGCGTCCCCGACCGGCGGGGCGACCGCGGCGCCCACCGTGTCGGTGACGCGCTCGCGGCGTGCGACCGCCTCGCCCACGGCCGGCGTGTCCCGGTCGGCCACGCCGCGGCCCAGCGCCTCGATCCGAGCGGCCACGGCGGGTGCGGTCACCGCCCGCTACGAGGCCACCGCGAGCGACCGGGACGGCTTCGAGGCCCGACTGACCGTGGTCAACGGCTCCGGAGGCGGGCAAGGCTGGGAGGTCGAGCTGTTCTTTACCGGCAACGTGAAGAGCATCCAGGCCTCGTCCACCTCGGGGCTGTCGGTCAGCACCCAGGGCAGCGGTGTGTTCGTGCTGCGCGGCACCGGGCCACTGCCGGCCGGGCAGAGCGCCACGGTGCGACTGCAGTTCGGCCGTACGGGTACCGGTGACCGGCCGGGCCGGTGCACGGTCAACGGCGCGGACTGCGTCATCGGCTGAGGCGCTACGCTCGCCCGACGGGACCGACAGGGGAGGGTCATGCCCGGCACGCGACGCGCACGGCCGTCACCCGGCGCGGCCATCACCTCGTCGCCCTGGATCGTCGTCTCGATCGGCGTGATCGTCATGGTGGTGCTGCTCGTCGTGGCGCTGGGTGCGGTGCGCGGGCGGCGCACGTTCGCCGAACCTCCGCCGCCCGACCCGACGATGTCGCTGCCCCAGGTGCCGGTCACCACGCCCACCGCGCCGGGCGGCACAACCCGCCCGCCCGCCTCCGCCGCCGGGCCGGTGGTGCCCGGGCTGTCGCCGCGGTCCACCGTGCTTCCCGCCCGGCCGACGCCGCGCCCGTCACCCAGCGCGGGCAGCCCCAGCAGCCGGCCGGCGCCACCGCCGCCCGCCCCGTCCCCGGTCACCGGCCGGTACGGCGTGGTGAGCAGCTTCGACGGCGGCTTCATCGGCGAGGTGCGGCTGGTCAACACCGCTGCCACGCCGCATGGCTGGACGGTGCGGCTGGCCTTCCCCCAGGGCCGTCTCGTGACCGCCTGGGTGAGCGGCGCCGAACAGGGCAGCGGACGCTTCAGCGACGGCGTCTTCACCTACCGCAGCGGTGCCGACCTGGCGCCCGGGGCGTCGGTGGCGCTGCAGTTCCACTTCGAGCGGACGGGGACGACCCGGCCGTCGAGCTGCACGGTCGACGGCGCCGCCTGCTCCGGCGTCTGATCCACCACCCTCGGGCCGCCCGCGCGGCGGCGCCTGCTCTGCCGTGTTTCGCAAGACGGCTGCTTTGTTGCGACTTGGTTTGCAAGGTATTGCAGAATGTTTCGACGAGGGCTAGCGTGCGGGCGAATCAGCGACCAGAGAAAGGCCGTCGATGAAACCCCCGCCGATATCCCGCAAGGCCCTGGCCGCTCTGGCCACCTCCCTCGTGCTCACCCTCGTCGGCGTGCCGGTGGCCCTCCACCAGGTGGGTGCCGACGGCAGCCAGCGGCCCACCACCCCGGACGTGCTGGCCGCCGCGGGCGCCGCGCAGTGGAACCGGGAGCCGTCCGCCGAGGCGCTGCTCAAGGCCGGCAACAGCGGCGCGAAGGCCGAGCAGTTCTACTTCGTCCTGCCGGACCGCTTCGCCAACGGCGACAAGCGCAACGACACCGGCGGGCTCACCGGTGACCGGCTCAGCACCGGCCTCGACCCGGCGGACAAGGGCTTCTACCACGGCGGTGACCTCAAGGGGGTCATCGACCGGATGGACTACATCCAGGGCCTCGGCACCACCGCCATCTGGCTCGCCCCGATCTTCAAGAACCGGCCCGTGCAGGGCACCGGCGCGGACGCCTCCGCCGGCTACCACGGCTACTGGATCACCGACTTCACCCAGGTCGACCCGCACTTCGGCACCAACGCCGAGCTGAAGAGGCTCGTCGGCCTCGCCCACCAGCGGGGCATCAAGGTCTACCTGGACATCATCGTCAACCACACCGCGGACGTCATCCGCTACGCCGAGGACAGGTACGGCTACGTCGACAAGAAGACGAGCCCCTACACCGACGCGCAGGGGCGGGCCTTCGAGGACCGCAACTACGCCGACGGCACCCGGGCGTTCCCGCGGGTCGACAGCACCTCGTTCCCGTACACCCCGACCTTCGCCACCCCGGCGGACGCCAAGGCCAAGGTGCCGGCCTGGCTGAACGACCCGACCATGTACCACAACCGGGGTGACTCCACCTTCGCCGGTGAGAACAGCGAGTACGGCGACTTCTTCGGCCTCGACGACCTCTGGACCGAGCGCCCCGAGGTGGTCCGCGGCATGACCGACATCTACGCGCAGTGGATCGGCAGGGCCGGCGTCGACGGCTTCCGCCTCGACACGGTCAAGCACGCCAACCTCGACTTCTGGCCGCAGTTCACCCGCGGCATCGACGCCGCCGCCGCCAAGGCCGGCAAGCCGGACTTCTTCATGTTCGGCGAGGTCTACAGCGCCGACCAGGAGGTCGAGTCGACCTACGTGCGGCAGGGCGGCCTGCCGGCCACCCTCGACTTCTCCTTCCAGGAGGCCGCGCGGGGCTACGCCGCCGCCGACGGCTCGGCCCGGGCGCTGGCGGACGTGTACGCCAAGGACGACCTCTACGCCGCGCGCGACACCGACGCCAACCGGCTGACCACCTTCCTGGGCAACCACGACATGGGCCGGATCGGCTCGTTCGTCGCGGCCGGCGGCGGTGACGACGCCAGCCAGCTCCGCCGCGACCAGCTCGCCCACCAGCTGATGTTCCTCACCCGCGGCCAGCCGGTCGTCTACTCCGGTGACGAGCAGGGCTTCACCGGCCCCGGCGGGGACAAGGACGCCCGGCAGGACATGTTCGCCAGCCGGACGGCGGACTACCTCGACGACGACCTGATCGGCACCACCCGCACCCACGCGAGCGACCAGTACGACACCACCCACCCGCTCTACCGGACCATCGCCGAGCTGGGCCGGCTGCGGCAGGCCCACCCCGCGCTGCGGGACGGCATCCAGGTCACCCGCTACGCGGCGGACGGCCCGGGCGTCTTCGCCTTCTCCCGCGTCCTGCCGAAGGACCGCACCGAGTACGTCGTGGCCGTGAACAACGCCGCGACCGCGCAGACTGTCACCGTGGACACCTGGTCGGCCGGCGCCACCTTCACGGGCGTCTACGGCGGCGCGGCCACGGCGGCGGCCGGCGCCGACGGCAAGCTGGGCGTCACCGTGCCGGCGATGTCGGCCGCGGTGCTCCAGGCCGACCGGGCGATCCCGCACGCCGGAAGCGCCCCGACGATCACCCTCACCGCGCCGGGCGACGCCCCGGTCGCCACCCGGGCCACCGTCACCGCGCAGGTCACCGGCGACCCCCTGGCCACGGTCACCTTCGCGGCCCGCGTGCCCGGTGGCAGGTGGACCCTGCTGGGCAGCGCGCACAAGGCCCCGTACACCGTCCACCACGACCTGACCGGCCTGGCCGGCGGGACGAAGGTCGAGTACAAGGCCGTGGTCCGCGACGGCAAGGGCCGCGTGGCCGCGGCGCGCACCACCGGCGTGGTCGGCACCCCGGCGCAGAGCGCGTCCCGGGACTGGGCGGTCGTGCACTACCAGCGCCCCGCCGGAGGGTACGCCGACTGGGGCCTCTACGCCTGGGGCGACATCGACCCGGCGTACCAGACCGAGTGGCCCACGGGGCAGCCGTTCGCGGGTGAGGACTCCTACGGCCGGTTCGCCTGGGTCAAGCTGAAGCCGGGCGCGAAGTCGGTCGGCTTCCTCGTGGTCGACAAGGACGGGAACAAGGACGTCGCCAACGACCGCACCATCGACGTGACGCAGACCGGCGAGGTCTGGGTCAAGCAGGGCGACCCCGCCCTCTACCCGACCCGGCAGGCCGCCACCGGCGAGCCCGACCCGCCCGTCGACCAGAACACCGCGGTCATCCACTGGCGCAAGGCGGACGGGAACTACGACGGCTGGGGGCTGCACCTCTGGGACGGCGCCGCCAACCCGACCGACTGGGGCAACCCGCTGAAGCCGGAGCGGATCGACGCGTACGGCGCGGTCTTCCGGGTGCCGCTCGCGGCCGGCGCCACCGGGCTGAACTACATCGTGCACTCCGGCGACGTGAAGGACCAGCCCGACGACCAGCGGCTGGACCTCACCACCACCGGCCACGAGATCTGGCTGCTGGCCGGGGTCAAGGGCCGGTTGCTGCCGCCGACCTCGTCGGGCGTCGCGAAGGACCTCGACATCACGAAGCAGAAGGCGCAGTGGATCGACCGGTCCACCGTGGCCTGGCAGACCGGGCCGACCGACGGCAAGCGGTACGCCCTGGTGGCCGCCCCGGCCGGCGGGCTCGCGGTCGCCGACGGCGAGCTGACCGGGACGTACACCACGCTGCCGCTGCGGGCGGCGCGCAACGGGCTGACCGAGGCCCAGCGGCAGGCGTACCCGCAGCTCTGGGCCCACCGGGCGTTCACGCTGTACCGCACCGACCTGGCCAAGGTGCCCGCGGCGCTGCGCGGCCAGCTCGTGGTGACCGAGCGGGACGCCGAGGGCCACCTGCTCGGCGCCACCGGGGTGCAGATCCCCGGCGTGCTCGACGACGTCTACCGGGCCGCGACCGGCGCGAAGCTCGGCCCGACGTTCGCCGGCAAGGTGCCCACCCTGGCCGTGTGGGCGCCGACCGCCCGGAAGGTCGCGCTCCAGCTCTTCGACTCGCCGGCGGCCCAGCCGACGACGGTGTCGATGAGCCGCGACGACACCACCGGCGTCTGGTCGGTGCGCGGCACCAGGGCGTGGAACGGAAAGTACTACCGCTACCAGGTCGAGGCGTGGCAGCCGGCCGCGCAGAAGATGGTCACCGCCGCGGTGACCGACCCGTACTCGCTGGCCCTCGCGCCGGACTCGACGCACAGCCAGATCGTCGATCTGGCCGACCCGGCGCTGGCCCCGGCCGGCTGGGCCGATCTGCGCAAACCGGCGGCCGTGCCGTCGGCCAGGGCGCAGATCCAGGAGGTGTCGGTCCGGGACTTCTCCATCGCCGACGGGAGCGTGCCGGCCGAGCGGCGGGGCACCTACCTCGCCTTCACCGACCCGAGCACGACCGGGATGAAGCACCTGAAGGCGCTCGGCGACGCCGGGGTCAACTACCTGCACCTGCTGCCCGCGTTCGACTTCGCCACCATCCCGGAGAAGCGGGCCGACCAGGCCCAGCCCGGCTGCGACCTGGCCGCGCTGCCACCGGACTCCGACGAGCAGCAGAAGTGCGTCGCCGCGGTGGCCGAGAAGGACGGCTACAACTGGGGGTACGACCCGCTGCACTACACCGTGCCCGAGGGCGGTTACGCCGTCGACCCGGCCGGGGCGAAGCGGACCACCGAGTTCCGGCAGATGGTCGCCGGCATCAACAAGGCCGGCCTGCGGGTCGTGATGGACGTCGTCTACAACCACACCTCGGCCGCCGGCACCGACGCGAAGTCGGTGCTCGACCAGGTGGTGCCGGGCTACTACCAGCGGCTGCTCGACGACGGCACGGTCGCCAACTCGACCTGCTGCGCCAACACCGCCCCGGAGCACGCCATGATGGGCAAGCTCGTGGTGGATTCCCTGGTCACCTGGGCGAAGGCGTACAAGGTGGACGGGTTCCGCTTCGACCTCATGGGCCACCACCCGAAGGCGAACATCCTTGCCGTCCGCGCGGCGCTGGACCGGCTGACCCCGGCCCGCGACGGGGTGGACGGGAAGAAGATCCTGCTCTACGGCGAGGGCTGGAACTTCGGCGAGGTCGCCAATGACGCCCGGTTCGTGCAGGCCACCCAGGCCAACATGGCCGGCACCGGTATCGGCACCTTCAACGACCGGCTCCGCGACGCCGTGCGGGGCGGCGGCCCCTTCGACGGCAACCCCCGGATGCAGGGCTTCGCGTCCGGGCTCTTCACCGACCCGAACGGCGACGACGTCAACGGTACGGCCGCCGAGCAGAAGGCCCGGCTGCTGCACCAGCAGGACCTGATCAAGGTGGGGCTGACCGGCAACCTGCGCGGCTACCGGTTCACCGACTCGTCCGGTCGGCCCGTCACCGGCGCGCAGGTGGACTACAACGGCTCGCCGGCCGGCTACACGGCGGCCCCGGGCGAGGCGGTCACCTACGTCGACGCGCACGACAACGAGATCCTCTACGACGCGCTGGCGTACAAGCTGCCGCAGGGCACCTCGGCGCAGGACCGCGCCCGGATGCAGGTGCTCGCCCTGAGCACCGTGGTGATGGGCCAGGGGACCGGGTTCGTGACGGCCGGCTCGGAGCGGCTGCGCTCCAAGTCGCTGGACCGCAACTCGTTCAACTCCGGTGACTGGTTCAACCAGATCCGCTGGGACTGCGCCCAGGGCAACGGCTTCGGCGCCGGCCTGCCACCCGAGCAGGACAACAAGGACAAGTGGCCGTACGCCAGGCCGCTGCTGGCCGACCCGAAGCTGGTGCCGGACTGCGCCGCGATCGACCTGGCCGACGCCCGGTACGCGGAACTGCTGACCATCCGGCGCTCCTCGCCGGTCTTCGGGCTGACCACCGCCGACCAGGTGCAGAAGCGGGTCGCCTTCCCGCTCTCCGGCGACCGGGAGACCCCGGGCGTGCTCACCATGACCCTGGACGCCCGCGGGCTCGGCGGGAAGTGGAAGTCGGTCACCGTGGTCTTCAACGGCACCCCGGACACGGCCACGCAGACCGTCACCGGCCTGCGCGGGGCGGACGTGACGCTGCACCCGGTGCTGAGGAACTCCGCCGACCCGGTGCTCCGGACGGCTTCGTTCGACCGGGCCGGCGGAACGTTCACCGTGCCGGCCCGTAGCGTGGCGGTCTTCGTCCAGAACTGACACCGACGACGGTCCGGCCCCCTGCCACGAAGTGGCAGGGGGCCGGACCCGTTGCGTCGATCCGTACGCCGACCGTTGCTCAGTTGAAGCAGTCTTCGACGGTGTTGGCGCAGTTGGTGGGGTCGTTGTTGGTGACGGTGGACTTGTCGTCGAGCTTGACCTTGCCCTCGTTGTTGAGGATGCCGCCGGCGACGCGGTGGAGCTTGGCGGTGTCGGTGGCGGTGTTCTTGGTGACGTGGGTCTTGGTCAGGGTGACCTTGCCCTTGTTGTTGAAGATGCCGCCGCCGTTGAGGGCGGTGTTGTTCTTGATTTCGGTGTCGCGCAGGGTGAGGGTGGCGTTGTCGTCCTTCTGGTCGCGGCGTTCGGTGAAGCCGTCTTCGACCTTGACGAGCCATTCGCCGTTGAAGATGCCGCCGCCGAAGCGGTTGGCGGTGTTGTCGACGATGGTGCTGTCGGAGATGGTGGCGGTGGCGTCCTGCTTGTCGTTGGGGTAGCCCCAGTGCTTGCCGCCGGTGTTGACGATGCCGCCGCCGTTGCCGTCGGCGTGGTTCTTGGCGACGAGGACGTGGTCGAGCTTGAGAACGGTGTTCTCGGCGTAGATGCCGCCGCCGTTCTCGCAGGCGGTGTTGCCGGTGATGGCGGTGAAAGTGATGGTGACGAAGCCGCCGGAGCTGAACAGGCCGCCGCCGTTCTTGCCGGCGCGGTTGTCCGACAGGGTGCTGCGGACGGCGTCCTTGCCGTGGTCGGAGCCGATGATTTCGACGGTGCCGGCCTCGTCGTCGTGCTTGAAGTCCTTGTCCTTGTTCTTGTCGTAGCTGTTGCTGTCGTAGCTGTTCTGTTCGGTGCTGTTCTGGCCGTACGGGTCGTGCTTGGTGTTGTCGCCCTTGCCGTTGGCGATGCCGCCGCCGTTGCCGCCGGCGGTGTTGTTGTCGACGTGGGATTCCACGACCTTGAGTACGCCGCGGTTGAAGATGCCTCCGCCGTCCTCCTGGGCGTGGTTGTCGGTGACCTTGCTGTCTTCGAGGTGGACGCGGCCGAAGTTGGCGATGGCGCCGCCGTTCTTCTCGGCGTTGTTGTCGGTCAGCTTGACCTTGAACAGGTTGGCGCTGCCGCCACGCTCGACCAGCAGCGCACCACCGTCACCCTCGCCCTGCTTGTCCTTGTCCTTGTCCTTGTCCTTGTCCTTGTCCCACGACCCCGACCCCTGCGGACCGGAGTCCTGCCCGACCGGCCCCGCCACCGGCGCGCCCTGGGCGACCGGCGCGGCCTGGGCCACCGGTGCGGCCTGGACGGCCGGCGCGGCCGGCGCGGTCAGGGCGGCGGGCGCCATCGGCGCGCCGTTGCCCGGAGCGCCACCCGGAGCGCCGTTGCCCGGAGCGCCACCCGGAGCGCCGTTGCCGGGCGCGGAGGGGACCTGCGGCCCGCCGGGAACCTGGGGTCCGCCGCCGCCGTACTTGAACTCGGTGGCGTTGCCGCCCTTGACCGTGAGGTCCTTCAGGGTCAGGTCACCACCGTCGGCGACCCGGAAGATCCGGAAGGTGTCCTCGGCGTCCCGCTTGATCGTCGAGCCGTTGCCCTTGATCGTGATGTCCTGCTTGATCTCCGGCAGGGCCGCGCCGAACTTGCGGTCCTTCTCGCCCAGCTCGTACGTGCAGTTCTCGGCCAGCTTCAGCGTGCCGCCGTGATCCCGGTTCGCCAGATCGAGCGCCTCGACCAGCTCGTCGTCGTCACACGGCACCTCCCGGACCTTCCCGTGATCCGCCCCGTCCGCGTCCCACTCACCACGGTCGCGGGCGTCCTTGTCCTTGTCCTTGCCGTCCCGGCCGTGCTCGTCGTCCCGGGCCTCCGAGCCCTCGGCGTCGTCACTGGTGAGCTGGGCGGTCGACCACTTCACGTCGGCGAGCCGGTGCGGGCCCGTGACCCCGGTGGTCGCGTAGGCCACGCCCGCGAGGCTGACCGCTCCGGTCAGGCCCACGACGCCGGTGGCGAGCCACAGCCGGCGGCGCCGGAGCGGGGAGGTCGTCTCACGGGAGGCGTCATCGTTATTGCGAAGGTAGTTGGACATCGGAGCTCTTTGCCCTCTCCTTGTACCCGACAAGGTCGCTTCGCCACAGCGAGGCGGCCTCCGCTACAAATCGGTTGTAGCTGCTGAAGACCAACGTATGAGAAGGTTCTTCACCTCGTGCCCATATACGAAAAAAACCCGCAAACGGGGTGGGCCGGGCGGCGGGACCCAGAGGGAACCGCAGGCGCGTGAGGGCATCCGGTCGGCGAAGGGGGTTCGGCGGAGGCGTAAGGCCGCCGGACGCTACTGAGGGCCCGTACGGGACGGGAGCACGACGAACCACCCGGTGGTGACCTCGGGGGCAGGGGAGTCCCTCCCCGCCGTGGCGCGGCGGAAAGGGACTCCCCGGGTTATGTGGTGGTTCAGTTGAAGCAGTCTTCGACGGTGTTGGCGCAGTTGGTGGGGTCGTTGTTGGTGACGGTGGACTTGTCGTCGAGCTTGACCTTGCCCTCGTTGTTGAGGATGCCGCCGGCGACGCGGTGGAGCTTGGCGGTGTCGGTGGCGGTGTTCTTGGTGACGTGGGTCTTGGTCAGGGTGACCTTGCCCTTGTTGTTGAAGATGCCGCCGCCGTTGAGGGCGGTGTTGTTCTTGATTTCGGTGTCGCGCAGGGTGAGGGTGGCGTTGTCGTCCTTCTGGTCGCGGCGTTCGGTGAAGCCGTCTTCGACCTTGACGAGCCATTCGCCGTTGAAGATGCCGCCGCCGAAGCGGTTGGCGGTGTTGTCGACGATCGTGCTGTCGGAGATGGTCGCGGTGGCGTCCGACTCCTTGTTGTCGCGCTCCCGGTTGTCGCGCTCCTTGCTGTCGCCACCGTTGGAGGACCAGTCCTTCTCCTTCTCCTTGTCCTTGCCGCCGGTGTTGACGATGCCGCCGCCGTTGCCGTCGGCGTGGTTCTTGGCGACGAGGACCTTGTCGAGCTTGAGGGCGGTGTTCTCGGCGTAGATGCCGCCGCCGTTCTCGCAGGCGGTGTTGCCGGTGATGGCGGTGAAGGTGATGGTGACGAAGCCGCCGGAGCTGAACAGGCCGCCGCCGTTCTTTCCGGCCTTGTTGTCGGACAGGGTGCTCTGGACGCTGTCCTTGCCCTTGGCGGAGCCGACGATCTCGACGGTGCCGGCTTCGTCGTCGTGCTTGAAGTCCTTGTCCTTGTTCCTGTCGTAGCTGTTGCTGTCGTAGCTGTTCTGGCCGTAGTTGTTCTGGCCGTTGTTGTTCTGGCCGTAGTTGTGCGGGTCGTGGTTGTTCTTGTCGTTCCTGCCGTTGCCGTTGGCGATGCCGCCGCCGTTGCCGCCGGCCGTGTTGTCGTCGATGTGGGATTCCTCGACCTTGAGCACGCCGCGGTTGAAGATGCCGCCGCCGTCCTGGCGGGCGTGGTTGTTCTCGACCTTGCTGTCTTCGAGGTGGACGCGGCCGAAGTTGGCGATGGCGCCGCCGTTCTCCTCGGCGTTGTTGTCGGTGAGCTTGACCTTGACCAGGTGGGCGCTGCCGCCGCGCTCGACCAGCAGCGCACCGCCGTCGCCCTCACCCTTCTTCTCGTCGCGCTTGTCCCCGTCACGCGAGTCCGAGCCCTGCGACCCCGAACCCTGCGACCCCGAACCCTGCGACCCCGAACCCTGCGAGCCGGAGCCCTGCGAACCGGAGCCCACGGCGACCGGCGCGGCCTGGACCGGCGCGGCGCCCATGACGGCGGGTGCCATCGGACCGCCGTTGCCCGGTCCGCCCGGGATCTGCGGTCCGCCGCCGCCGTACTTGAAGGCGGTGGCGTTGCCGCCCTTGACCGTGAGGTCCTTCAGGGTCAGGTCGCCGCCGTCGACGACCCGGAAGATCCGGAACGTGTCCTCGGCGTCCCGCTTGATCGTCGAGCCGTTGCCCTTGATCGTGATGTCCTGCTTGATCTCCGGCAGGGCCGCACCGAACTTGCGGTCCTTCTCGCCCAGCTCGTACGTGCAGTCCTCGGCCAGCTTCAACGTGCCACCGTGATCCCGGTTCGCCAGATCGAGCGCCTCGACCAGCTCGTCGTCATCACACGGCACCTCACGGACCTTCCCGTGGTCCCCGCCGTCCGCGTCCCACTCACCGCGGTCCCGGCCCTCGTCCGACCGGCCCTTGTCCCCGTCCTTGCCGTCCTTGCCGTCCTCGTGGTCGCCCTTGTCGGCGTCCGAGGCGTGCTGCGGCGCGGCCGCGCGGTTCTCGGCCACGCGGTTCGGGGTGCCGGACTTGTCGTTGTCCCGGGCCGCGAGGCCACCGAGTGCGGCCAGCCCGACGACGCCGGTCAGTCCGGCCACGCCGGTGGCGACCAGGAGGGCCCGCCGCCTGTTCGTCGACGGGGTCATCGGGGCCCCGCCGTCGCTGTTCGTTACGTCGTTGGACATCAGAGCCTTCCGCCCTTTCGGTCTACCTAAAGGGGTCGCACCGCCCCAGGTCGAGCGACCAGCTACAAATCGGTTGCAGCCTCTGATTGCCACCGTATGAGAAGGATCCTCGCGACGCGGACGGATCCGAAGAAATCGCGCATTTGACTCACATCCCGCCGGGCGGCGTCAGCCGGGGGCGTAGCGACACCGGGTGGCCGTGGGCAGCGCAAACGACGACGGGCCCGGCACCGGCGTCGTTACCGCGAGAAACCTCGCAGACGCCGGCGGCGGGCCCGCCGGGGGTCGTGCCTGTCGGTCAGCCGGGCAGGCGGGGGCCGGCCTCGCGCTGCTCGGCCAGCCAGGTCTCCACCTCGTCGGAGCGGCGCGGCAGGCCGGCCGAGAGGTTCACCGGGCCGTCGGCGGTGACCAGGATGTCGTCCTCGATGCGTACGCCGATGCCGCGCAGCTCCTCGGGGACCAGCTCGTCCTCGGGCTGGAAGTAGAGCCCCGGCTCGACGGTGAGCACGTAGCCCTCGCCGAGCGGCCCGTCCCGGTAGGTCTCCTTGCGGGCGTTGGCGCAGTCGTGCACGTCGATGCCGAGCATGTGGCTGGTGCCGTGCAGCGTCCAGCGGCGGTAGACCGTCGACGCCGGGTCCATGGCCTCGTCGACGCTGACCGGCAGCAGGCCGAGGTCCTTCAGCGCCTCGGCGAGCACCCGCATGGCGGTGAGGTGCACCTCGCGGAACGCCACGCCCGGCTTGATCACGTCGATGCCGGCCTGCTGGGCGGCGTAGACGGCGTCGTAGACCTGGCGCTGGAGCGGGGTGAACCGGCCGTCGACCGGGAACACCCGGGTGACGTCGGCGGTGTAGAGGTTGCGGTTCTCCACGCCCATGTCCATGAGCAGCAGCTCACCGGGGCGGGTCGCGCCGTGGTTGTGCACCCAGTGCAGGATCGTGGCGTGCTCGCCGGCGCCGACGATCGAGCCGTAGCCCACGTCGTTGCCGTCATGGCGGGCGCGCAGCGCGAAGACGCCCTCGAGGAGCCGCTCGGAGACCGCCCGGTCGGCCGGGAGCGCCCGGGCCACGTCCTCGAAGCCGCGGACGGTGGCGTCGCACGCCTCCTGGAGCTGGGCGATCTCCCACTCGTCCTTGACCAGTTTCAGCTCGGAGATCGCGATGGCGAGCTCGCGGTCGCGGCCCGGCTGCCCCTCGGCCCGCGCCCCGTCGTACGGCCGCACCGCGGCGTCCACCCGGGCGTCGAAGCCGCGCAGCACCCGCGTGCGGCCCGGCGCCAGCTCAGCCAGCGCCGCGTCCAGCTCGGTCAGGTCGGCCGTCGGCAGGCCCAGCTCGGTCGACTTCTCCTTCAGCGTCGGCCGCCGCCCCACCCACAGCTCGCCGTGCCGGCTGCGGAAGAACTCGTCGGTCGCGCGGGACGACCGGGGCCGCATGAACAGGGTGGCCTCGCCGCCCGGCCGGAGCACGAGCACGCTGTCCGGCTCCAGGTCGCCGGTCAGGTACGCGAAGTCGCTGCCCGGCCGGAACCGGTGGTCGGTGTCGTTGGCGCGTACCTTCTCGGTGCCGGT
Organism: Micromonospora halotolerans; assembly: GCF_032108445.1. NCBI lineage: Bacteria > Bacillati > Actinomycetota > Actinomycetes > Micromonosporales > Micromonosporaceae > Micromonospora > Micromonospora halotolerans. The sequence goes on from NZ_CP134876.1 coordinate 4,665,849, forward strand.
CGGGATGACCAGCGTCTCGCCCGGGAAGGCCTCGGCCAGCGCGGCCCGCCGCTTGGCGTGGTTGGGCACCTCCGGCCGGGGACCGACCGGCAGCTCCGTGTCCCGCCAGCCCTGCCGCATGAAGGACAGGAACGCCTCCGGGAAGTCCGGGTCGTGCGATTCGGTGCCGTCCGCCGGCTTGCCCTGCTGCTGTGCCCGCTCCTCGGCCATGCTCGCCTCCTTGCGCCTCGTCGCTGGTCCAGACCGTACCGCGCGGGCGGGAACGGGGAGTGCCTGCGGTGCCGCGACGGCGGCTTCCGGCGCGTGGAAAGATGGCGACCATGTGCGGACTCCTGGCCTTTTTCAGCGCGCGCGGTGACGCCGCCGCTCACCGCGACCACATCGCCGGAGCACTGGAGTGCCTGCACCACCGCGGCCCGGACGAGACCGGGGTCGAGGTGGTCGGCGACGCCTCCGGCCGGTACGCGGACGGGGTGTTCGCGCACAAGCGGCTGGCGATCATCGACGTGGCGCTCAGCCACGAGCCGCTGCCCTACGCGAACGAGCGCTACCTGCTCACGTTCAACGGCGAGATCTACAACTACATCGAGCTGCGGGACGAGCTGATCCGCGACCACGGCGCGCAGTTCGCCACCAACGGCGACGGCGAGGTGATCGTCGCCGGCTACCACTACTGGGGTGAGCAGGTGCTCACCAGGCTGCGCGGCATGTTCGCCTTCGTGATCTGGGACCGGCAGGAGCGGCGGGCCTTCGGCGCGCGGGACTACTTCGGCATCAAGCCGCTGCACTACCTGGAGACCCAGGACGGGCTCTACCTGGCCTCGGAGAAGAAGGCGCTGCTGCCCTTCGCGCACTCGGCGTACCAGGGCGACGCGGGCATCGACGCCGCCAACCTGAGCCACTACCTGACCCTGCAGTACGTCCCGGAGCCGGGCACGCTGCACAAGGGGATCAGCCGGATCGGGTCGGGGGAGTACCTGACCTGGACGCCGGGTGGCCGGATCGAGGTGCGCCGCTGGTACCGGCCGGTGTTCCGGCCGGCCCCGGTCTCCGACGAGCAGAAGCTCTACCACGAGATCCGGGAGACGCTGCGGGAGAGCGTCCGGATGCACATGCGCTCCGACGTGCCGGTCGGCTCGTTCCTCTCCAGCGGCATCGACTCGACCGCCGTGGTGGCCCTGGCCCGGGAGTTCAACCCGAACATCCTCACCTTCACGGTCGGCTACGACGTGCCGGGCTACTCCGAGATCGACGTGGCGCAGGACTCGGCCCGGCACCTCGACGTGACCACGATCCCGACCAAGATCGGGCCGCAGGACATGATCGACGCGCTGCCGAAGATCGTCTGGCACCTGGACGACCCGGTGGCCGACCCGGCCCTGGTGCCGCTCTACTTCGTGGCGAAGAAGGCCGCCGAGCACGTCACCGTGGTGCTGTCCGGCGAAGGCGCGGACGAGTTCTTCGGCGGCTACACGATCTACCGGGAGCCGCTGTCGCTCAACGCGGTGAACAGCCTGCCGGGCGGGGTGCAGAAGGGCCTGCGGGCGGTCTCCAAGGCCATCCCGCAGGGCGTGAAGGGCAAGAGCTTCCTGGAGCGGGGCACCACCCCGATCGAGGAGCGCTACTACGGCAACGCCCGGATGTTCACCGAGGAGGAGAAGCAGCACCTGCTGCGCCGCTACGACCCCTCGGTCCGCTACACCGACGTCACGGCGCCGATCTACGCCGAGGCCACCGAGCTGGACGACGTCACCAAGATGCAGTACGTCGACCTCTACACCTGGCTGCGCGGCGACATCCTGGTCAAGGCCGACCGGATCTCGATGGCGCACTCGCTGGAGGTCCGGGTGCCCTTCCTCGACCGCGAGGTGTTCAACGTGGCGGCGGGCATCCCGGTCGACCTGAAGCTGCCGCCCCGCTCCGAGGCGACCAAGTACGCGATGCGCCAGGCGCTGCAGGGCGTGGTGCCGCCGGCCATCGTCAACCGCAAGAAGCTGGGCTTCCCGACCCCGACCCGGGTGTGGCTGCGCGGCGAGATGTACGAGTGGGCCCGGCACGTGCTGGCCACCTCCGGCGCGGGCGACCTCATCGACCTGTCGTACGCCATGCGGCTGCTGGAGGAGCACAAGCGGGAGGAGGCGGACCACTCCCGCAAGGTGTGGACCGTGCTGATCTTCTGCATCTGGCACGCCATCTTCGTGGCGAAGACGCTCGACCCGGGCATCCAGCGCAACCAGTCCGCCCTGCTCACCAAGCCGGTGGTCGGCAGCATGGTCCGCTGACGCGGCGGTGCCGGCAGGGCCCCCGGGGACGGATCCCCGGGGGCCCTGCTCAGTTCCGGGTCACCGGCCGGTGCAGGTGACCGTGGGCAGGGTGTTCGTGCCGGAGAAGTTCGCGGTGAAGCCGAACGTGGTGGTGCCCTCCGGTGGGACGCTCCCGTTGTACGCGGCGTTGGTGACCGTCACCGCGGCCCCGCTGCTGCTCACCGTGCCGTTCCAGAGCTGGGTGATGCTCTGGCCGCTGGGCCAGGTCCAGTTCGCGGTCCAGCCGGCGTAGGTCCGGGTGCTGTGGTTCATGATCGTGACCTCGCCCTGGAAGCCGCCCTGCCAGGCGCTGACCACCTTGTACACCGCCATGCAGGTGCCGGACGGCATGGTCGGGGTGGGCGTCGGGCTCGTCGGGGTCGGGCTCGGCGAGGTCGGGGTGGGCGTCGGGCTGGTCGGCCCCGGCGTGGGCGTGGTGGGGTTCGGCGACGGCGTGCCGCCGGAGCCGATCCCGGTCACCTCGCCGTTGCCGCCGTCGAAGGTCACGTCCGAGCAGCCGAAGAAGTTCTCCTGGCTGTCCGAGCGGACCCAGCGGGAGTAGATGATGTGCCGGCCGCTCTTGTTGGCCGGCAGCGAACCGGTGAAGTAGTAGTGCCCGTCGTTGGTGCCCACCGAGCCGCGCTGCGGCGGGTTGGTCACCTGGAGGAACGGCTGCTCCTCCAGGTCGCTCCAGGCCAGCGGCCGGGTCGGGCTCCAGCTGTCCTTCGTGACGTAGAAGTAGAAGGTGCCCGGGTGGTGGGCCCAGTTGCTGTAGCGGAACTCCATGCTCCGCCCGGCCGTCAGGTGGGTGACCGGCCAGTCGGTGCGGGCCAGGTCGTAGCCGCTGAAGTTCGGGTTGCCGCCGCTGCACAGCTTGCCGTCCGGGATGAACCCGACGGTCCGGCCGCCCGCGTCGGAGCGCAGCACGCTGAACCAGTTGTAGAGCGAGTTGGTGCCGCTCTGGGCCACCGCCGCCGAGCAGGCGGGGTTGCTCGGCCTGATCTCCCCGGTCGGGGTGAGGCCGTCCTTCCAGCACAGGTAGGTCCGGGCGCCCGGGGTCATCGCCGCGCCGTGCGCGGCGGCCGGGTCGGAGCCGGTGGCCAGGGCGAACGCGCCCAGGGCCAGGGTGGCGGCCGCGGTGAGCAGCGCGGCCGTACGGGATCGGTGCACGGGATCTCCTGACTCGCGGGACGCGACCCGCACGGCCGGCCCCGCTGCGACGAGCGGATGCGACGATCGCGGTGCCACGCCCGGCGGTCGGAGTGCGGCCGGGGCCGTCGGGGGGACGCGCACCGCCTCGGTCCGTGCCACGGACCGTCAGTGCCCTCGCGTCGGCTCGACCCGGTGGCGCGGCAGCCCCCGCGCCCTCCCGGCACGGCAATCCCATCACGTCCGGTCTGCCCGCGCAATAGCCGTCCGTCGATGCGGGAGTCTCGTCGCGCCGGGACCCCGCCATACGCCAGGATCGGAGGTACACCGACGGAGGGAGCCAGGATGGGGTACGCGGTGGTGCTCGGCGAGGCGCTGGTCGACCTGCTCGACGCCGAGCACGACGGGGAGCCCGTCTTCCGGCAGGCGATCGGCGGGGGGCCGTTGAACGTGGCCGTGGCGGTGGCCCGGCTCGGCGGTGACGTCCAGTTCGTCGGCTCGCTCGGCGACGACCCGCTCGCGGGGCGGATCCGCGCCTTCCTGGGCGCCGCCGGCGTGGGGCTGGACGGGGCGGTCACCGTGCCGGCGCCCACGGCGCTCGCGGTGGCCACCTTCGCCGGCCCGGAACCGGACTTCCGCTTCTACGGCGAACCCCGGTCGTATGCGCTGCTCACCGCCGACGACCTGGACGTCGCCGTGGTCGAGGGCGCGCAGGTGCTCTACTGCGGCTCGATCGTGCTGCTCGACCCGCCGGTGCTGGCCGCCGCCCGCCGGGCCTGGGCGATGGCCGGTGCGCTGCGGGTGTTCGACCCGAACGTGCGCCCGAGCCTGCTCGCCGGCCCGGACGCGCTGGACGACCTGCGCGCCGTGGTCGCCGAGTTCGCGGCGAGCGCCCACCTGGTCAAGCTGAGCGCCGCCGACGCCCGCCACCTCTACCCGCGTGAGCCGGTCGAGGGCGTCGCCGCGTACCTGCGGGAGCTGGGCGCGGGGACCGTGGTGGTCACCCTGGGCGCGGACGGCGCGCTGGTCGCCGCCGCCGACGACGTGGTACGCGTCCCCGCGCCGAAGGTCGACGCGGTGGACGCCACGGGCGCGGGCGACTCGGTGATGGGCGCGCTCGTCGCCGACCTGCTGCACGCCGGTGAGCCGGTGGACCCGACCGGCTGGCGCGACCGGGTGGCCTTCGCCCTCCGGGTGGCCGGCCTGGTCTGCGAGTCGCCCGGCGGGGCCACCGCCATGCCCACCCGGGAGGCGGTGGCCAACCGGTTCCGCTGATCCGCGCGGGTCAGCGCGGGCGGGCGAGGGTGAGCACGGCGGTGAGGGAGAGCGCGGCGGCGGCGGCCAGCACGATCGCCATCGGCGTGGCGCTGCCCTCGCCGCCCAGGCCGACCAGGGGCGCCGCGAGCGCGCCGATCACCGACTGCACGCCGCCCATCAGCGCGGCGGCGGTGCCGGCGTGCCGGGCGTGCGCGTCCAGCGCCAGCGCGGTGCTGTTCGGCATCACCATGCCCAGCGAGCCGACGAAGGCGAACAGCGCCACCGCGACCACGGCGAGGCTCCCGGCGAGCGCCCCGGTGAGCACCCCGGTCGCGGCCACCACGCCGACCACGAGCGTGGTGACCAGCAGCCCGCGCGGGCTGAACCGGTCGAGCAGCCGGGCGTTCGCCTGCCCCATGGCGACCAGGGCGAGCGCGTTGAGGCCGAAGATCAGGCTGAACGCCACGGCGGAGACGCCGAACACGTCCTGGAACACGAACGACGACCCGGAGATGTACGCGAACAGCCCGGCGAAGGCGAAGCCCTGGGTCAGCGCGTACCCGAGGTAGACCCGGTCGGCGACCAGCGACCGCATGGTCCGGGCGGTGGCGGCCAGGCCGCCGGTGCTGCGGCGCTCGGCCGGCAGCGTCTCGGGCAGGCGCAGGGCGACCGCGACGGACAGCAGCAGCCCGATGGCGGCCAGGGTGAGGAAGACCGCCCGCCAGTCGCCCCACCGCAGCACCAGGCTGCCCACGCTCGGCGCGGCCACCGGCGCGACGCCGAATACCAGGGTGAGCCGGGAGAAGTACTTCGCGGCCGCGCGGCCGGAGTAGAGGTCGCGGACCACCGCCCGGGCGACCACCACCCCCATGCCGCCGGCCAGGCCCTGGACGAACCGCGCGGCGGCCAGCAGCGGCGCGTTCGGCGCCAGGGTGCAGACGAGCGCGAGCACGGTGTACGCGACGACGCCGATCAGCACCGGCCGGCGCCGCCCCCACCGGTCGCTGAGCGGGCCGGTGACGAACTGGCCGACCGCGAGGCCGATCAGGCAGGTGGTCAGCGAGAGCTGGATGCCGGCCTGGTCGGCGCCGAGGTCGCGGGTCATCGCCGGGAACGCCGGGAGGTACATGTCCAGCGAGAGCGGGCCGATCGCGGTGAGCGTGCCGAGCAGCACCAGCAGGGTGGCGCCGCCCCGTGCGGGCCGCGGGTCGATGGTCGGGCGCGCGGCGGTCCGCACGGTCTGGCTCACGGAGGTTCCCCCTGAAATGGACGATTCCGGGTAACCTTAGCTCTGTATCCAGAACTATTGCGATGTGAAGAAGGTGACTCCGTGCCGAGCGACGAGGCCGTCGCGCGCTTCGGGGCCGTGCTGGGGGAACTGCACCGGCTGCTCCGCCGCAAGGTCGTCGCCCGGGCCAACCGGGACGCCCTTCCCGAGGCGCAGGTGGAGGTGCTGCACCTGGTCCGGGCCGAGCCGGGGATCAGCGGCAAGGAGGTCGCGCGCCGGCTGGGCACCGCGCCGAACACGGTCAGCACCCTGGTCCGCGACCTCACCGACGCCGGGCTGCTGGCGCGCGACCGCGACCCGGAGGACCGGCGGGTGGTGCGGCTCGCCCTCACCGAGGCCGCCCGCACCCGGATGGCCGACTACGCGGTCCACCGCAGCGCCCTGCTCACCGAGGCCCTGGCCACCCTCGACCCGCCGGCCCGCGACGCGATCCTCGCCGCCGCCCCGCACCTGGACGCCCTGCTGACCGCCCTGCGCGCCCGCCCCTGACCCGCAGAGGAGCGGTCAGGCGGCGCCGTCGAGCTCGGCGTAGCCGCGGCGGGCCGCGATGAGACCGGGGCGGGCGCCGAACGGCGACTCGGCGGCCACCCGCTCGGGCGGGGCGTTGCCGGTGTGGCCGGCCCGGATCAGCCAGGCCTGCCGGGCGAGCTGGGCGTGCTGAGCCCGGACGAACTCCACGTCGACCGGCTCGCCGTGCCCCGGCACCACCAGCGTGGCCGGCGTGGTCAGCCGGAGCAGCCCGGCCACCGCGTCCGGCCACTGCACCGGGTACGACTCCTCGAAGGCCGGCGGCCCGCTCTGCTCCACCAGGTCGCCGGCGACCAGCACGTCCGCGTCCGGAACGTGCACCACCAGGTCGGCGTCGGTGTGCCCGTGCCCGGGATGGTGCAGCACCACCCGCCGGCCGCCCACGTCGAGCTCCGCCTCCGCGTGCACCGGGTGGGTCGGGGCCAGCAGCTCGGTGCGGGCCAGCTCGGCGGCGAGTTCCGGCTGCTCCGCGCGCATCTCCTCGGACGCGGCCCGGCGCAGCTCGTCCGGATGGTCGCGGAGCACCGCGGCGGCCTGGGCGTGCGCGTAGACCGGGCGGGGCGGGTCGGCGGCCAGGGCGGCGTTGCCGAAGCAGTGGTCGAAATGGTGATGGGTGTTGACGATCGTCCACGGGTGCGGGGTGACCGCGCGGGCCGCCTCCGCCAGCTCCCGCGCCTGCCCGGCGGTGGAGAGGGTGTCCACGATCAGCGCCGCGCCGTCGCCCACCACCAGCGTCACGTTGACGTGCAGCAGCGGGTCGCGCAGCACGTGCACGCCGTCGGCGACCTCGACGAACCGGGCGGTCATGACGCCCGCACGGCGCGCTCGACGAAGCGCTGCCGGTCGACCAGGGCCCGCTCGACCCGCCCGGTGGCCACCACCTCGTTGCCGTCGGTCACGATCACCTCGAAGGCCAGCCGCCGGCCGTCGACCTTGACCAGCTCCGCCCGGGCGGCCACCGTCCGCCCGACCGGCGTGGCCGCGCGATGTTCCAGCTCGAGGCGGGTGCCGACCGTCGTCGACCCGGACGGCAGCCGGGTGGCGACCGCCGCCACGGTGGCCGCCTCGGCCAGCGCGAGCACCCGGGGCGTGCCGAGCACCGGCACGTCGCCCGAGCCCACCGCCAGCGCGGTGTCCGTGTCGGTGACGGTCAGCTCGACCCGGGCGGTCAGGCCCGGGGCGAAGGGCGACTCCGGCTGCTCCTGCATGGGCCGAGCCTAGTGCAGCGGCCCCGGGGCCCGGGCGGCGTCCGGACCGCCGCCCCGGCCCCCTCGCCGGAGACCGGACGGGGGCGACCGGCCCCGGTGGCGGGCGGTCGGCGTCGGCGGTCCCGTCGCACGCCGTTAACCTTGTCCGCGATGGCCGTGCTGACTGACCCCCCGCCCCCCGCCCCCGCCGGACCGACCGCGTCCCCCGACGGCGGGCGCCGTCGCGTGGTGGCGATGGCGATCTGGGGAATCGCCTTCGTGGCGGCCTGGCTCGCCATCGGCCTGCCGACCGACCCGGCGTACGCGTTCCTCTGGATCTGGGCGGGCACCATCGCCTGGCACTCGTCCCGCCCGTGGCGCAGCCACCTGCGCTTCGCCCGGGACTGGATCCCGGTGGTGCTGCTGCTGGCCGCGTACAACCTCTCCCGCGGGTTCGCCGACAACGGCGCGACGCCGCACGCCATGGAGCTGATCGTCGCCGACCGGTTCCTGACCGGCTGGGCCACCGGCGGGGAGGTACCCACGATCTGGCTCCAGCAGCACCTCTACCGGCCCGACCAGGTGCACTGGTGGGACGTGGCGGTCAGCTGGATCTACTTCTCGCACTTCGTGGCGACGCTCGCCGCCGCCGCGGTGCTCTGGCTGCGGAACCGCGCCCGCTGGGGCGCGTACATGCGGCGGTGGGGCTTCCTCTGCGCGGCCGGGCTGGCCACCTACTTCCTCTACCCGGCCGCCCCGCCGTGGTGGGCGGCCCAGAACGGGCTGCTCTCCGACGTCGCGCGGATCTCCACCCGGGGCTGGAAGGAGATCGGCATGCACGGCGCGGGCAACCTGCTCAACGCCGGCCAGATCGCCTCCAACCCGGTGGCCGCCATGCCGTCGCTGCACACCGCGTTCGCCCTGTTCGTGGTCCTGTTCTTCCTACGCGCGACCCGGAAGCGCTGGTGGCCGCTCCTGCTGGCGTATCCGCTGGCGATGACCTTCACGCTGATCTACAGCGGCGAGCACTACCTGATCGACGTGCTGGTCGGCTGGGCGTACGTCGGCCTGACCTTCCTGGTGGTCGGGCTGGCCGAGCGCTGGTGGGCGGCCCGCCGGGCCCGCCGCGCCTTGCTCGCCCCGGCCACGCAGGCGGCCCCCACGGCCGACCCGGCCCGGCCGGCGGACGCCGAGCAGACCCGGCTGGCCGACGCCGACCCGGCCCGGCCGGCGGACGCCGATCCGGCCACCGTGCCGGCGGAGCGCTGACCGTCCGCCCGCTCGGAACGGCTCGGCCCGCGCCACGGTGGCGGCGGAGCGCTGACCGTCCGGCTCAGCCCGGCCGGCCCGGGCCGCTCCGCCGGGCGGCGTGCGCCCGCGCGGTCAGCTCCGCCGCCAGCTCCCACGCCTCGGCCAGGTCCCGGTCCAGCGCCGCCGCGCCCGAGCCGCCGGCGGTGTCCGCGTGCACGGTGGCCAGCCGCAGCCGCCGCTGCGCCGGGCCCTGGGTCACCCGCACGCTCTGGATCCGGGCGTACGGCACCAGCGCCAACCGGCGGGTCAGCAGCCCGGACCGGGCCACGAAGACCCGCTCGTCGAGGCCGGCACCGACCCTCGTCCGGCTCAGCGGGCGCAGCCAGCGGGCCCGCCGGGGCGGCAGCGTGGCGGGCAGCGCCGCCAGCCGGACGCCGGGAAGCACCTCCGCGACGACCAGCTCGCCGGTGGGCGCGTCGCCGACCGGCAGCAGCCGGTCCGGGCGGTTGCGGTCGTCCGGCTCGGCACCCGAGTAGCCGGCCACCTCCAGCCGCAGCCGCAGCCAGCCCTTCATCCGCCAGAGCAGCGGCCAGGTCACCCCGACGGTCTGCACCCGGTGCAGCGGCACGGTCTGCACCCGGGTCTCCAGCAGGCCGTTGCGTACCCGCAGCGTGTCGCCGTCCCGGTCGAGCCGGAAGCTCCAGTCGTCGAGCACCCGGCGGACCGGTTGCAGCAGCACGCCGGCCATGGCGGTCAGCGTGCTGGCCACCGCGATGAACGACCAGGACCCCTCGGAGACGAACTGCGCCACCACGAACGCCACGCCGAACGGGAGCAGGAACGCCTGCGGGGTGAGCAGCTGGCTCACCAGCAGGTCGCGGTTGCGGACGTGGTGCAGCAGCCGCCCGGCCGGGGCGGGCGCGGGCGGCGTGCCGGCGGCGGGCGGGGCGGCCTCGGGGGCGCGGCCGGCCACCGCGAGCAGCCGGTGCCGCAACGCGCTCGCCTCGGCCACGCTCAGGTACGCCAGCGGCGCCTCCGTCTTGCCGCCGCCGACCACCTCCAGCCGCAGCTCGGCCAGCCCGGTGAGCTGTGCGAGCAGCGGCCGGACCACCTCCACGGCCTGCAGCCGCTCCAGCGGGATCGCCCGGGTACGCCGCCAGAGCAGCCCCTCGTGGACCCGCAGCTCCCGCCCCACCACGTGGTAGCCGGTGTTCCACCAGCTGATCACCGACAGCACGGTGGCGCCGAGGACGAAGACCGCGACCAGTACGGCGAACCAGCCGAAGCCGACCCGGGACAGCGTCGACCAGGAGAGACCGGCGATCACCACGACCAGCGACTTCGCGCCGTGCAACGCCGGGCTCAGCGGGTGCAGCCGCTGCCGCGGCTCCTCCCCGGTCGGCTGCGGCGCCCCCGGCGGGTTCGTCGCGGGCGGCCCCCACGGGCCGGCCCCGGGCGGCCCGGGATGTCCCGCGCTCGGCCAGGGCGGCGCGGGCGGTCCGTAGCCGGGCGGCGGCGCGGGATGCCCCGCACCCGGCCAGGGCGGCGCAGGTGGACCGTACCCGGGTGGGGGCGCGGGTGGCCCGTACCCGGGTGGGGGCGCGGGTGGCCCGTACCCGGGTGGGGGCGCCGGGTGGGCGTACCCCGTTTGCGGTGGCCAGGGGTGGCCGTTCCGGGGTGCCTCGGCGGCGGCCGGCGGCGGTGCGGCGGCGGGCGGGTGCGGCGGCGGGGCGCCGGGCTCCGGCTCGGCCGGGCCGTCGCTCACAGCCCCTCCGCCCGGTCCTCGCCCAGCGTGGTGAGCCGGTCCCGCAGCCGGGACGCCTCGGCCGGTCGCAGGCCGGGCACCCGGGCGTCGCTCGCCGCCGCGGCGGTGTGCAGCTGCACGGTGGCCAGGTCGAAGGCGCGCTCCAGCGGCCCCGCGCTCACGTCGACGAACTGCATCCGGGAGTACGGCACGATGGACAGCCGCCGCACCAGCAGGCCGTGCCGGACCAGCAGGTCGTCGGCCCGCTCGGCGTAGCCCCAGGCGCGCACCGCGCGGACGATGGTGACCGCCCGCCAGGCGGCCAGCAGCAGCGCCAGGCCCAGGGCGGCACCGAGCAGCCAGTGGCCGGCGACCGCCCAGGCCACGCCGAGCACCACCAGCGCCACGGCCAGGCCGATGCCGAGCCGGATCAGCTCCACCCAGATCAGGTCACGGGAGATCGGCTGCCACCGGACGGTGTCCGGCCAGGGCTCCAGAGGTCCGGTCGGGGCCGGCGGCCGGCCGGCGAGGTCGTCACCGTTCACCGGCTGATCCCGCTGCGCTCGCTCACGATCCGAGCGTAGGCGATCCGGGCACCGGTACGACCTCGCGCAGGAAGCCGCGTGCGTCGAGGAAGTCGCCCAGCGACCCGCGATGTGCGGGGCAGGCCAGCCAGGTCTTGCGCCGCTCGGGCGGGTGCAGGCGGGGATTGTTCCAGCGCAGCTCCCACACGGCGGGCGCGCGACACCCCCGCGCCGAGCAGACGAGCGTGTCGTCGGGGGGAGTGGGAGTGGTCACCGGGGCGAGTCTAGAGGCCGCGCGCCGGGAGCTTTAGCGCCGGGCGGCCACGGGGGGAGCCGCCCGGCGACGGGGTGAATCGTACACACGCCGGACCCCTTGTTGTCCACCCGTGTTCAGGGTTTTCCGTGCCGGGGGACGGCGCGGCGAAAATCGTCCCTCTCCCACCCTCGCCTCTCAGCAAGGCATGACAGTCTTGATACGCACCACGCCCGACGACGACCATGCTGTGGAGGACCGGTGGCCCAGCCGACCACGCCCGACGCCCCGATTCCGACCGAGGCCGCGCCGGACGCGCCGCCCCCGGCGACCACCACCCCGGCGCAGGACGCCACGCTGCTGGAGCGGGCGCTGTTCGAGATCAAGCGGGTGATCGTCGGTCAGGACCGGATGGTCGAGCGGATGTTCGTGGCCCTGCTCGCCCGGGGCCACTGCCTGCTGGAGGGGGTGCCCGGGGTCGCCAAGACGCTGGCCGTGGAGACCCTGGCCAAGGTGGTCGGCGGATCGTTCGCCCGGGTCCAGTTCACTCCCGACCTGGTGCCGGCCGACATCATGGGCACCCGGATCTACCGGCAGTCCAGCGAGAAGTTCGACGTCGAGCTGGGCCCGGTCTTCGTCAACTTCCTGCTCGCCGACGAGATCAACCGCGCTCCGGCCAAGGTGCAGTCGGCGCTGCTGGAGGTGATGAGCGAGCGGCAGGTGTCCATCGGCGGCGAGACCCACCGGGTGCCCGACCCGTTCCTGGTGATGGCCACCCAGAACCCGATCGAGCAGGAGGGCGTCTACCCGCTGCCGGAGGCGCAGCGGGACCGGTTCCTCATGAAGATCGTGGTGGGCTACCCGACCGACGCGGAGGAACGGGAGATCGTCTACCGGATGGGCGTCGCCCCGCCCGAGCCGGCCCGGGTCTTCGACACCCCGGACCTGATCGCGCTCCAGCACAAGGCCGACCAGGTCTTCGTGCACAACGCGCTGGTCGACTACGCGGTCCGGCTGGTCCTGGCCACCCGCGCCCCCGCCGAGCACGGCATGCCCGACGTGGCGCAGCTCATCCAGTACGGCGCGAGCCCGCGCGCCTCGCTCGGCCTGGTCCGGGCCACCCGGGCGCTGGCCCTGCTGCGCGGCCGCGACTACGCCCTGCCGCAGGACGTGCAGGACATCGCCCCGGACATCCTGCGGCACCGGCTCGTGCTCAGCTACGACGCGCTCGCCGACGACGTGCCGGCCGACCACATCGTGCACCGGGTGATGTCGACCATCCCGCTGCCCGCGGTCGCGCCCCGCCAGCAGGCCACGCCGCCCCCACCGGCCGTCCCGCACGGCGGCTGGCCCGGGCAGCGGCCGTGACCCCACCCACCCGGCTGCCGGCCAGCGGCGAGCGTTCCGGCGCCGTCCTCGCCCGGCTGCAGCTCATGGTCACCCGCAAGCTCGACGGGCTGCTCCAGGGCGACTACGCCGGGCTGCTGCCCGGCCCGGGCAGCGAGGCGGGGGAGTCCCGCGAGTACCGCCCCGGCGACGACGTGCGCCGCATGGACTGGCCGGTCACCGCCCGCACCACCATGCCGCACGTCCGGCGTACGGTGGCCGACCGCGAGCTGGAGACCTGGCTGGCGGTCGACCTCTCGGCCAGCCTGGACTTCGGCACCGGGCAGTGGCTCAAGCGGGACGTGGTGGTCGCCGCGGCGGCCGCCCTGGCCCACCTGACCGTCCGGGGCGGCAACCGGATCGGCGCGGTGGTCGGCACGGGCACGCCGGCGCCGGCGGGCCGGTGGCGGGGCGGCTCCCCGCCGGCCGGGCCGGGGACGCTGCGGCGGCTGCCCGCCCGGGCCGGGCGCAAGGAGGCGCAGGGGCTGCTGCGGGCCATCGCCGACACCGAGATCCGGCCCGGTCGCAGTGATCTCGGCGCCCTCGTCGACATGCTCAACCGCCCGCCGCGCCGGCGGGGTGTCGCCGTGGTGATCTCCGACTTCCTCGCGCCGCCGCAGCAGTGGGGCCGGCCGGTCCGTAAGCTGCGGGTCCGGCACGACGTGCTGGCCGTCGAGGTGGTCGACCCGCGCGAGCTGGAACTGCCCGACGTGGGGGTGCTGCCGGTGGTCGACCCGGAGACCGGGGAGCTGCACGAGGTGCAGACCGCCGACCCGCGGCTGCGCAAGCGGTACGCCGAGTCGGCGGCCGCCCAGCGCGCGGCGATCGCCGCCGAGCTGCGCAGTGCCGGCGCGGCCCACCTGCGCCTGCTTACCGACCGAGACTGGCTGCTGGACATGGTGCGTTTCGTGGCCGCGCAGCGGCACGCCCGTACCCGAGGGACGACTCGATGATCCGTTTTCTGCAACCGTGGTGGCTGCTGGCCGTGCTGCCGGTGCTCGCCCTGGCCGCCGCGTACGTCTGGCGGCAGCTGCACCGCCGGCAGTACGCCATGCGGTTCACCAATGTGGACCTGCTGCGCACCCTGGCGCCCAAGGGGCTGGGCTGGCGGCGGCACGCGGCCGCCACCGCGTTCCTGCTCTGCCTGCTGGTGCTCGCCACCGGGCTGGCCCGGCCGGCGATCGACACCAAGGAGCCCCTCGAACGGGCGACCGTGATGCTCGCCATCGACGTGTCACTGTCCATGCAGGCCGACGACGTGGCTCCGAACCGCCTGGAGGCGGCACAGGAGGCGGCCAAGCAGTTCGTCGGCGAGCTGCCGGGGAGCTACAACCTCGGGCTGGTCTCGTTCGCGAAGTCGGCGAACGTGCTGGTGCCGCCCACGAAGGACCGGGGCGCGGTGACCAGCGCGATCGACGGGCTGGTGCTGGCCGAGGCGACCGCCACGGGCGAGGCGGTCTTCACCTGCCTGGAGGCGATCCGCTCGGTGCCGGCGGACGGCGCGGCCGGCATCCCGCCGGCCCGGATCGTGCTGCTGTCCGACGGCTACCGCACCTCGGGCCGCTCGGTGGAGGAGGCGGCCGCCGCGGCACAGGCGGCCAACGTGCCGGTGTCGACCATCGCGTTCGGCACCGACTCCGGGCAGGTGGACATCGGCGGCCAGCTCCAGCGGGTGCCGGTGGACCGGATGGCGCTGTCGCAGCTCGCGGAGACCACGCAGGGCTACTTCTACGAGGCCGCGTCGGTCAGCGAGCTGAAGCAGGTCTACCAGGACATGGGCAGCTCGATCGGTTTCCGGACCGAGCCGCGGGAGATCACCCAGTGGTACGCGGGGGTCGCGCTGCTCCTCGCGCTCTGCGCGGGAGGGCTGAGCCTGCTCTGGTCGTCCCGCCTGATCTGAGGCGGGCGGCCGGTGCCCGGCCGGCGGTGGTCAGTGACCGCCGCCGGCCAGGACGAAGAGGACGGCCACCCAGACGGCGGCGAGGGTGAAGCCCAGCGGGGCGACGTAACGGCTCATGGGACTGCTCCGTGGCGACGGACGGTCCGGCGGGCGGACCGCGGGGGTGGATCAGGGCGTACGCACACGAAGTCGTGACCGGGGTGCTCCGCCGGCCGCGCGCCACGGCCGCCCCGGCGGACGGCCGGGGAGACGGAGTGGTGCGGCGGGGCGGGGGAGCGGGGTCAGCCGCGCCGACTGAGTCGTGGCTCAGCGGGACTGACGGTCGGCCCGGCCACGACTGGGAGGATCGCTATCTCGCACAGCGATCACCTCCTGCGGTCGGCGGGGCTCGACGATGCGGGCGATCCACTGCCCGCAAACGTCGATCATCGTACACCCGGCGCACCGGCGGCACGCACTCGGCCGACCGGTGCACCGGCCTCGCCCGACCGGCCGCCGGACCGCCCGCCGACGTGGCGCGGGTTAGCGCTTACCCCTCGGTAACGCCTAGGCTCGCCAGCGATTGGGAGATCAGCTGAGCAGAGGGGGAACCCGTGGCCCGTACCGTGCTGGTGACCGGCGGAAACCGGGGAATCGGCCTGGCCATCGCGCAGGCCTTCGCCAAGCAGGGCGACCGGGTGGCGGTGACCCACCGCAGCGGCGAGGCCCCGGAGGGGCTGTTCGGCGTGCGGTGTGACGTGACCGACGCCGAGGCGGTGGACGCGGCGTTCGCCGCCGTCGAGGCCGAACTCGGCCCGGTCGAGGTGCTGGTGGCCAACGCCGGCATCACCGACGACACGCTGCTCCTGCGGATGTCCGAGGAACAGTTCACCCGGGTGCTCGACACCAACCTGACCGGCGCGTTCCGGGTCGCCAAGCGGGCCTCGACGAAGATGCTCCGGGCCCGGTGGGGTCGGATGATCTTCATCTCCTCGGTCGTCGGCCTCGCCGGCGGCGCGGGGCAGGTCAACTACGCGGCCAGCAAGGCCGGCCTGGTCGGGGTGGCCCGGTCGATCACCCGCGAGCTGGGCAGCCGCAACATCACGGCGAACGTGGTGGCGCCCGGCTTCATCGACACCGACATGACCGCCGGCCTCCCCGAGGAGCGCAAGGCGGAGATCCGCAAGTCGATCCCGGCGGGCCGGATGGCCAGCCCGGAGGAGGTCGCGGCGGCCGTCACCTGGCTCGCCTCGGACGCCGCCGCGTACATCTCCGGCGCCGTCATCCCGGTCGACGGCGGCCTGGGCATGGGTCACTGAGAAAGTACGGAGGGAACTGCACAATGTCCGGACTCCTGGCCGGTAAGCGGCTGCTGGTCACCGGCGTCATCACCGACGCCTCGATCGCCTTCTCGGTGGCGAAGCTCGCCCAGGAGAACGGCGCGCAGGTCGTGCTCACCGGCTACGGCCGGCTCTCCCTGGTCGAGCGGATCGCCAAGCGGCTGCCCGAACCGGCGCCGGTGATCGAGCTGGACGTCACCAGCACCGAGCACCTGGCCGGCCTGGCCGACAAGGTGCGCGAGCACGTCGACGGCCTCGACGGGGTGGTGCACTCGATCGGCTTCGCCCCGCAGAGCTGCCTCGGCGGCGGCTTCCTCGACGCGCCGTGGGAGGACGTGGCGACCGCCCTCCAGGTCTCCACCTACTCGTACAAGTCCCTGGCCATGGCGGCGCTGCCGCTCATGTCGGCGGGCGGCGCCGTGGTGGGGCTCACCTTCGACGCCACCAAGGCGTGGCCGGTCTACGACTGGATGGGCGTGGCCAAGGCCGGGCTGGAGTCCGCCTCCCGCTACCTGGCCCTGCACCTCGGCAAGCAGGGCATCCGCAGCAACCTGGTCGCCGCCGGTCCGCTGCGCACCATCGCCGCCAAGTCCATCCCCGGCTTCGACCAGTTCGAGGACGCCTGGGCCGAGCGGGCCCCGCTGGGCTGGGACCTCACCGACCAGGAGCCGGCCGCCCGGGCCTGCCTGGCGCTGCTGTCCGACTGGTTCCCGGCCACCACCGGCGAGATCGTCCACGTCGACGGCGGCTACCACGCGATCGGCGCCTGAAGCGCAAGGAGGGGCCCCTTCTTAACGCCTCCGGTAGAGCAGGGGCCCCTTATTAACACCCGCACCCCGGGGTAGCCGCCGGACCGTCCCGGCCGTCGGGGGAGAATGGGGCCATGGCGTACGACGCGTTGGTGCTGGTCTCCTTCGGCGGCCCGGAGCGGCCCGAGGACGTGCTGCCCTTCCTGCAGAACGTGACCCGGGGGCGGGGCGTGCCGCCCGAGCGGCTCGCCGAGGTCGCCGAGCACTACCTGCACTTCGGCGGGGTGTCCCCGATCAACCAGCAGTGCCGCGACCTGCTCGCGGCGATCCGCGAGGACTTCGCCGCCAACGGCGTCGACCTGCCGGTCTACTGGGGAAACCGGAACTGGGACCCGATGCTCGCCGACACGGTGGCGCAGATGCGCGACGACGGCGTCCAGCGGGCCCTGGCCTTCGTCACCAGCGCCTACGGCGGCTACTCGTCCTGCCGGCAGTACCAGGAGGACATCGCCGCCGCCCGGGCCGCGGTCGGCCCGGACGCCCCGCTCATCGAGAAGCTGCGCCAGTTCTGGGACCACCCGGGCTTCGTCGAGCCGCACGCCGACGCGGTGCGGGCCGCGCTCGCGCAGCTCGACCCCGCCCGGCGGGACAGCACCCGGCTCGTGTTCACCGCGCACTCCGTCCCGGTGTCGGCGGCCGCCACCGCCGGCCCGCACGGCGGCCGGTACACCGCCCAGCTCGCCGAGACCGCCCGGCTCGTGCACGCCGCCGCCGCGCCCGACCTGCCGTACGACCTGGTCTGGCAGAGCCGCTCCGGGCCGCCGCAGGTGCCGTGGCTGGAGCCGGACATCAACGACCACCTGGCCGCGCTGGCCGGCGAGGGCGTGACCGGCGTGGTGGTCAGCCCGATCGGGTTCGTCTCCGACCACCTCGAGGTGGTCTGGGACCTGGACACCGAGGCCCTCGACACGGCCAAGCAGCTCGGTCTGGACTTCGTCCGCGCCGGCACGCCGGGCACCGACCCGCGGTTCGTGGCGATGGTCCGCGAGCTGGTGCAGGAACGGAACGCCCCGGACGGCCAGCGCTACTTCCGCCGCCTCGGCGAACTGCCCACCTGGGACACCTGCCCGGCGCTGTGCTGCGTGCCTCCCTCCCGCCGGCCCTGAGCCCGGCCACCTTCGACAACCCGTGGGGACGACACATGCATGACCGCAAGCCGGTGCAGAGCTGGCTCACCGACATGGACGGCGTGCTGGTGCACGAGGGCCAGCCGGTGCCCGGCGCGCCGGAGTTCGTCAAGAAGCTGCGCGCCTCCGGCAAGCCGTTCCTGGTGCTCACCAACAACTCCATCTACACGCCCCGGGACCTGCGGGCCCGGCTGGCCCGGATGGGGCTGGACGTGCCGGAGGAGGCGATCTGGTCGTCCGCGCTGGCCACCGCCCAGTTCCTGGCCGACCAGCGGCCGGGCGGCACCGCGTACGTGATCGGCGAGGCCGGTCTCACCACGGCCCTGCACGCGGTGGGCTACGTGCTCAGCGACTTCGCCCCCGACTACGTGGTGCTGGGGGAGACCCGCACCTACAGCTTCGAGGCGATCACCAAGGCGATCCGGCTGATCAACGACGGGGCCCGGTTCATCTGCACCAACCCGGACGCGACCGGCCCGTCGGTGGAGGGCGCGCTGCCGGCCGCCGGCTCGGTGGCCGCGATGATCTCCAAGGCGACCGGGGTGGAGCCGTACTTCGTGGGCAAGCCGAACCCGATGATGATGCGCTCGGCGTTGAACACCATCGACGCGCACTCCGAGTCGACCGCCATGATCGGTGACCGGATGGACACCGACATCCTCTGCGGCCTGGAGGCCGGGCTGGAGACGATCCTGGTGCTCACCGGGATCAGCAGCCGGGCCGAGGCCGAGCGCTACCCCTACCGGCCGTCCCGCGTCGTCGGCTCGGTGGCCGACCTGATCGACGAGGTCTGAGCCCGGCTCAGGGGCGCAGCGGGGCGTTGCAGGCGGCCACCAGGGCCTGCCGGCAGGCGGTGGTCAACGGCCGCAGCGCCGCGTCCCGCTGCTGCGCCTCGAAGGTGTTCACGGCCCCGCCGGGGGCGCTCTCCCCGGCCAGGGCGAGCACCCGGTCCAGCACGGCCGCCCGCGCGAACAGCCGGCGGGACCGCGGGTCGAAGCCGGGCGGCAGGTCCGTCCCGCCGTCCGGGCGGCGCAGCGCGGCGAGCGCGCCGGCCAGCTCGGGCCGCCACTGCGCCACGTCGAGCCGGGTCAGCGCGGCGGTCGTCTCGGCCAGCGCGGCGGCCAGTTCCGCCTCCGCCTCGGCGGCGCCCGGCGCGGTGAGGGACGCCCTCGGCGCGTCGGCCGGCAGCGGGTGGACCCGCCAGAGCACCGTCTCCCAGGTCATCCCCGAGCCCGAGGTGTGCGTCCGCACCTCCGGGACGAACCCGAGCCCGCTGGCCACCACGGCCTCGCCGGCCAGCAGCGCCGCCCCCGCGAAGTCACCGGGGCCGGGCAGCCCGCGCGGGTCACCCGGGGCGGGCAGCACCAGGCGGATCTCGTCCGGGGAGAGCTTGGCCAGGCTGGGCAGCGCATCCCGCAGGGACACGTCGGTCCAGGTGCCGGGGGCGTCGGCGACCAGGTGCTCCTCGTCGCCGGCGATCTCGTCGGCGACCTCGTCGAAGGGCACCAGGCCGGCGCGCCAGGCGCGTACCCAGGCGACGAACCGGCTCGACCGGCGCGGAGCCAGCGTGGCCGCGCCCGTTGCGGGGGAGGACATGCCGAAAGGGTACGTGCTCGCCGCCGTCGCTGTCTCGGCTGCCGCTCCGGCGGCGTGACCTGCCCCCAAGTACCCCCTTCGCCCCTTTCTGTGCCGCCGGTGGGGCACCTGGTCGGCGCGTCGCCGGGCGACGCGCCGGGCCGGTGGCTAGCGTGATCCACATGGCGGGGCGATACGACGGCGACGTGCTGGCGGGCGACTGGCGGCGGCGGAAGGTGATCCCGGAGGTCGACGCCGAACCGGACCTGGTGGTCGAGGACGCGGACTCCGGCTTCTGCGGCGCGGTGGTCGGGTTCGAGTCCGGCGCGGTGGTGCTGGAGGACCGGCACGGCCGGCGGCGGAACTTCTCGCTGCTGCCCGCCGCGTTCCTGCTCGACGGCCGGCCGGTCACCCTGCGCCGGCCGGCCCGCGCCCCGGTGCCCGCCGCCCGGCGGCGCACCGCCTCGGGCTCGATCGCGGTCGACAACGTCCGGGCGCAGGTCGCCAAGGCCAGCCGGATCTGGGTCGAGGGCGTGCACGACGCGGCGCTGGTCGAGCGGATCTGGGGCGACGACCTGCGGATCGAGGGCGTCGTGGTGGAACCCCTCGACGGCATCGACGAACTCGCCGCCGAGGTGCGCGCCTTCGACCCCGGCCCGGGCCGCCGGCTCGGCGTGCTGGTCGACCACCTGGTGCCCGGCTCGAAGGAGAGCCGGATCGTCGCGCGGGTCACCTCGCCGCACGTGCTGGTCACCGGGCACCCGTACGTCGACGTGTGGCAGGCGGTGAAGCCCCGGGCGCTCGGCATCCCGGCCTGGCCGGTGGTGCCGCCGGGGCGGCCCTGGAAAGAAGGCGTCTGCGCGGCGCTCGGGGTGGCCGAGCCGGCGGACATGTGGCGGCACATCCTGTCCCGGGTGGACAGTTTCGCCGACGTGGAGACGCCGCTGATCAACGCCATGGAGCGGTTGATCGACTTCGTCACCGCGCCTTAGTGGTGGTGGTTCAGGCGACCGTGCCCCGCTCCGGGCGGATGCTCCTATGGTCTGTCAAGTGGTGAGTAGGACGTAGATTTCGCGGGCGATGTAGCGCTTGAGGCATCGGATGGCTTCGGTGGTGCTGAGGCCTTGCTTGATGCGGCGGTCGCGGTAGGCGCGGGTGCGGGGGTCGCGGGCGAGGCGGGTCAGGGCGATGCGGGTCACGGCGATGCGGTAGAGGGCGCAGTTGGCTTGGCGGTCGCCGCCGCGGTTGAGTCGGTGGCGGTGGGTTTTGCCGCTGCTGGCGGGTAGGGGTGCGACGCCGCAGAGCATGGCGAAGGCGGCTTCGGTGCGTAGGCGGTGGGGGTTGTCGCCGGCGGTGACCAGGAGTTGTCCGGCGACTTCGGGTCCGACGCCGTAGGCGGCGGACAGAGCCGGGTTGATTGCTTTGACCAGCGGGTTGATCAGTTGGTCGAGTTCGGTGATGTCGGTGGTCAGTTGCTGGTGGCGGCGGGCGAGGCTGCGCAGCGCGATCTTGGTTGCGGTGTCGGGGTTGCTGGCGTGGGCAGGGTCGGGGCGTAGCGCGGCGCATGTGCGGACCAGCTGTGTGGGGCTGAGGTCACGCAGTTTGCCGCGTAGTGCTTCGCCGGCGGTGAGGGTCAGTGAGTGCAGACGTTGCTGCACGTCGGCGCGGTGCCGGATCGCGCAGGTACGGGCGATCCGGAGTTGGCGCAGGGCTTCCACGCATCCGTCGCGTTGTTTCGGGATGCCGGTGGCGCGTCCGGTCAGAGCAGCGCGGGCGGCGGCTTCGGCATCGACCGGATCACTCTTGCCGTGGTGACGGCGGGTGGTGCGGTCGGGTCGGTCGACCTCGACCACGGTGATGTCCTGCGTGTGCAGGTAGCGGGTGAGACCGGCGCCGTAGGCGCCGGTGCCCTCGACACCGATGACGGTGACGCTGCCGTGTTGCTTCAGCCAGGTCAGCAGTTGCCGGTGCCCTGCTGGTGTGGCTGCGAACTGCGCGGTTCCCAGGAGCCGGCCCGTGTCGTCGAGCGCGGCGGCGGTGTGGGTGTCTTTATGCGTATCGACACCTGCGGTGACCTGGACGGTGGGATGTGTCATGGTGGGCATTGCTGTCCTGTCGTCGACTGGTCAGGGCGGCACGCACCAGCCGGGCAGGATCGGACAAGACAGTGATGGGGCCTCTGGCCAGGCTCCTATGAGGTCACGACACCCGTCCGGTGAGTGCACGAGCAGCTCTCTCCGGCCGGGTCGGCAGATCCGGTTGAAGACTCAAGGTCAGCCAGGCTTAGGGTCAGACCAGGCCGGAGAGAGCTCCTTCCCATGATCCTCACTGTCAGGCTTGATCCCTCCGCCGGGAACCGTCGCCCCCGGCCCGTCGTATGTCAGGTCCGCGGGTCGGTGCCGCCGGTCGGTGGGGTGGGACCTTGGGGGCGCTACGAACTTGATGACGTGAACGGATCGCGGGGTGAGCGGCCGTCCTCGTGGAGCGCCGGGTGAGTCATCCACGTCATCAAGTTCATAGCGGCTGGAACGGCACTGGTGGTCCGGATCTGGTGCCCGGGCGGGGTCGGTCAGGGTTCCTGGTCGGGGGTCCGGGTGAAGACGAACGTGGCGATGTCGAGGGCGACGGCCCGGCCCGCCTCGTCGCGGATCACGGTGAGGATCTCCCCGTCCTGCGAGCCGGAGCGGCCGCGCCAGCGGTCGGGGGCCTCCGGGGTGAAGCGGAGCTGCGGGTTGCCCACCAGGCCGCCCAGCAGGTCACCGGCGGGGTCCACGCGGAACTCGTACTCGTTGCCCATCCACCACCAGCGGCCGGTCAGCTCCAGCAGGTCGGCGGCGGGCGGTGCCCCGGCCGGACGCCACGGGGCGGGCACGGCCGGCTCGGCGTCGAGCACCCGGGTGAGCACCTCCCGGGCCAGGCCGACGATGTGGTGGCCGCGCAGCCCGTACGAGTTGGCGAAGTCGACCACGGCGGTGCGGGTGGGGCGGTGCACGGCCAGGCCGGCGACGTAGCCGGGCATCGAGCCGCCGTGGCCCACGTACACGCGGTCGCCGACCCGGTAGAGTTCCACGCCCAGTCCGTGCCCGCCGGTCCAGGCGTCCAGGTCGCTGATCACCACGGGCGCGCACATCTCGGTGAGCGTCGCCGGGGCGAGCAGGTCTGGGGCCGGGTCGGCCAGGAAGGCGGCCCAGCGGGCCAGGTCCTCGACGGTCGACCAGAGCTGGCCGGCCGGCGCCATCGCCCCGGTGTCGGTGCGAGGCTCCTCCCGCAGGGTGTCGTGCCAGGGGTGCACCACGTAGCCGCGGGCGTACGGCTCGGTCGGGTGGTAGGTGGTGCGGCGCATGCCCAGCGGTTCGAACAGCCGCTCGCGCAGCAGGTCGGCCCAGGGCGTGCCGGTGAGCCGCTCCAGGACCCCGCCGAGCAGCCCGTACGCGAGGTTCGAGTAGTGGTAGACGCGGTGCGGCGGGTGGGCGATCTTCGCCGGGGTGAGCCCGGCGAGCAGGGTTGCCAGGTCGCTGCCCGCGGTCCGCTCCCACCACTGCCCGTCCGGCTCCCGCTGCAGGCCGCTGGCGTGCCCGAGCAGCTGGCGCACGGTGAGCGCGCCGACCGGGGTGCCGGGGAGATGCCGGTCCAGCGGGTCGTCCAGGTCCAACCGGCCGGCGTCGCGCTGCTGCAGCACCAGCACGGCGGTCATGGTCTTGCTGATCGAGCCGATCCGGTACTGGAGGTCGGCGTCGGGGCGGGGCTGCTCGCCGGCGAGCGCGACGTGCGCCAGGTCGCCGTCCCGGACCACGCCGAGGGCGAGCGAGGGGCCGCGCCCCTCTGATTGGGCCCGCGCGACCAGCAGGTCCACCTGTCGGGCGGTCTCGGGCAGCAGGGCCATGTGATCCTCCTCGGCGCTCGTCGGCGCGGTGCCGAGCTTAGGTGATCATGCGGGTCGTTGTTGTGTGCGTCGGCGTGTCACGATCTAAGGGTGGACGCCGTGTTCTGGATCGTGCTGGGTGTGCTGCTGGCGGTCGCCGAGATCTTCACGACGACGCTCTTCCTGATCATGTTCGCGGCCGGGGCCTTCGCCGCCGCGGGGGCCGCCGCACTGGGCGCGCCCGTCGCGCTCCAGGCGCTGGTCTTCGCGGTGGTCTCCGCGCTGTCGGCGGCCCTGGTGCGGCCGGTCATCAAGCGGCACGCCATGCCGGCGCTGCAGAGCGGCGACCAGCCGTTCGGGGTCGAGGCGATCGAGGGGTCCAGCGCGGTGGTGCTGGAGCCGGTCGACGCCGACCGGGGCCTGGTCAAGATCGACGGTGAGCTGTGGACGGCCCGGTCGTACGACGCGACGCGCAGCTACGCGGCGGGCGAGCGGGTGCAGGTGATAAAGGTCCGGGGCGCGACCGCCCTGGTCTGGCAGGACGAGATTTCCACCCCGGGCGGACTGCCCGAAGGGAAAAGGTGAAGATATGGAGTTTGCAGCGATCGTCTTGATCGCCGTCGCCGTGATCGTCGTGGTGACGCTGGTGAAGGCGGTGCGGATCGTGCCGCAGCAGCGCCAGGACGTGGTGGAGCGGCTGGGCAAGTACAAGCGGACCTTGAACCCGGGCCTGAACCTGCTGGTGCCGTACATCGACGCGGTGCGGACCAAGGTCGACATGCGCGAGCAGGTGGTCAGCTTCCCGCCGCAGCCGGTGATCACCTCGGACAACCTCGTCGTCTCGATCGACACGGTGCTCTACTTCAAGGTGGTCGACTCGGTCCGCGCCACCTACGAGATCTCCAACTTCCTCCAGGCCATCGAGCAGCTCACCGTCACCACCCTGCGTAACGTGATCGGCTCGCTCGACCTGGAGCGCGCGCTGACCAGCCGCGAGGAGATCAACCGGCACCTCTCCGGGGTGCTGGACGAGACCACCGGCCGGTGGGGCATCAAGGTGACCCGGGTCGAGATCAAGGCGATCGAGCCGCCGCCGAGCATCCGCGACTCGATGGAGAAGCAGATGCGCGCCGAGCGGGACCGCCGCGCCGCCATCCTCAACGCCGAGGGCCACAAGCAGTCGCAGATCCTCACGGCCGAGGGCGAGAAGCAGGCCGCCGTGCTGCGTGCCGACGGTGACCGGCAGGCCCGGATCCTCCAGGCGGAGGGCCAGGCCAAGGCGATCCGGACGGTCTTCGACGCGATCCACCAGGCCAACCCGAGCCAGAAGGTGCTCGCCTACCAGTACCTCCAGGCCCTGCCGCAGATCGCCAACGGCACCGCCAACAAGGTCTGGATCGTCCCGACCGAGCTGACCAAGGCCCTGGAGGGCATGGGCGGCGCGCTCGGCGGGCTGGCCAACATGGTCGGCGACGTCCCGTCGCCGGAGGCCACCAAGAGCGCCAGCGAGGTGGAGCGCGAGGCCGCCGAGGCCGCGCGCGCCGCCGCCACGGCGGCTCAGGAGATCCACAACGAGGTACGCGTCGCCGAGGCCCAGGCCACCGGCGGCAACGCCCCGCAGGGGCTCCCGGCGCCCGAGCCGGTCTCCCCGCAGAGCCTGCTCAACGACCCGTCGGACCAGCGCGAACGGGGCTGAACCAGGGCCGTCGGCAAATCCGAGAATCGCTCATACGGCGCCCCGGCGCCTGCCACCATCGGTCTGAGGACGGGTGGTGACCAGGACCGGGGCGCCGTTGCGCGTCCCGCGCCGCCCGCACAGTGAGCGAGGTGGCGCATGAAGGATCCGGCGAACCGGCTGTTCTCCAGGACCCCCGTCCCGGGCGCGCACGATCCGGCCGGGCCGCTCGGCAGCCGGCGTACCGGAGGCGGGTTCGGGGTGCTGCCGTTCGTCTCCGAGCCCGGGCCTGCCGCCCCGGCCACGGACGCGAGCTGGGCCTGGTCGATCCGCCGGTTCGCCCGCGCGGCGGTCTGGCTGCTGCCCGCGTACGCGGTCCTCTACGGCCTGGTGGCGATGGCCAGCGACGGCGGGGTGGGCAACGACCCGTACCCGGCGGAGGGCCAGCCGGTCTACCTCGTGGGCTGGGTGGCCGCGGTCTGGCTCGGGCTGCTCGCCCTGCTGGCGCTGGCCGGCCTGCTCGCCGCCACCCGGTGCCGGCGGATCGCCCTCGTCGGGCTGCTGGCCAGCATCGGCGGGATGGTCCTGATGCTGCCCTTCGCCGGGCTGGCCGAGCAGGCGCCGGTCTTCGGCACCACCGCGCGCACCCTGGTCCTGGTGGGCGCCACCTTCTACAGCCTGGGCTGGTTCCTCACCGGCTGGTCGGTCGCCCGCTCCGGGATGTTCTCGTACGGGGACGGCGTCATGCTGATGATCGCCGCCCCGCTGCTGGGCCTGGGCGGCGCGCTGATCGGCTCGCTGCAGACCTTCGGCGCGATCTTCGTGCTGGTCGCCGGGATCGGCATCGGCTACCGATCCGGCCGCCTCGTCCCGGCCACGATCGCCCGCGACACCGTCGCGGCCAGCGTCGCGGCCACCCCCGCCCCACCCCCCAACGGCCCCCTGGCCGCCGGCTGACGGGTCCCACCACCCCGCTCGGTCGATCATGGGGTTGGCGGCACTCCAGGAGATCCACATCGCCGTCAACCTCATGATCGGCGGGTCACGGCGAGCTGGGAGGTTGCCGTGAGGTAACTGACAGTTGCCTGGCGGGGTGGCCGGTTGGTGGCATTCGCGGCAATCCTGGTGTCCATGCCGTCTCCCCGGTCGCCGCTGTCGCGGCTCTTCACGGTGCTCCTCGCCGGCGTGCTCGCCGGGCTCGTCCTCGCGGTCGCCGCACTTCCCGGCGGGCTGCTCGGCGGGCTCGCGGCCCAGGCCGGCCTGGGGGCGTACGCGGAGTTGCCCGACGCGCTGCGCACCCCCGCGCAGCCGCAGCGCTCCTACCTCTACGCCAACGACGGCAAGACCCTGATCACCACGTTCTACGACGTCAACCGCAGCGACGTCCCCCTCGCCGAGATCGCCCCGGTGATGCGGCAGGCGATCATCGCGGCCGAGGACCGCCGCTTCTACTCGCACGGCGGCGCCGACCTGCGCGGCATCGCCCGCGCCCTGGTGGCCAACGTCAAGGGCGGCGGCACCGAGCAGGGCGGCTCGACGCTGACCATGCAGTACGTCCGCAACGTGCTCAAGACCGACCCGACCCGCACCGCCGAGGAGCGGCAGGCCGCCACCGAGCAGACCGTCGGGCGCAAGCTCCAGGAGATCCGGTACGCGAACGCGCTGGAGAAGACGCTCAGCAAGGACGAGATCCTCAACCGCTACCTCAACATCGCGTACTTCGGCTCCGGCGCGTACGGCGTCGCGGCGGCCAGCCAGCGCTACTTCGGCAAGGCCCCGGCCGACCTGACCCTGGGCGAGGCGGCGCTGCTCGCCGGCCTGGTCCAGTCGCCCGACGAGTACAGCCCGATCGACGGCGACAAGGAGCAGGCGCTCGCCCGGCGGGGGTACGTCCTCGACTCGATGGCCGAGACCGGCGCGATCACCGCGCAGCAGGCCGCCGCGGCCGCGGCCGAGCCGCTGACCCTGCACCCGACCGCCCAGTCGAACGGCTGCACCGCGGTCGCCCAGGGCCACGACGACTGGGGCTTCTTCTGCGACTACCTGCGCCAGTGGTGGCTCGCCCAGCCGGCCTTCGGTAACACCGTCAAGGAGCGCGAGCAGGCGCTGCGCCGGGGCGGCTACCAGGTGGTCACCACGCTCGACCCGAAGATCCAGCAGACCGCCCAGAAGCAGGCCACCGCCGTCTACGGCTACGGCAACAAGCGCGCCCTGCCGATCGCCGCGGTCGAGCCGGGCACCGGCCGGGTGCTCGCCATGGCGGTCAACCGGCACTACAGCCTCGCCGACAACCCGGCCGGACAGGCCAACCACCCGAACACCGTCAACCCGCTGATCTCCGGCGGCGCCAGCGTCGACGGCTACCAGGCCGGCTCGACGTTCAAGCTGTTCACCATGCTCGCCGCCCTGGAGGCCGGCAAGCCGCTGGCCACCGGCTTCGACGCCCCGGCCAAGCTGCCCACCCGCTACGCCTCCGACGACGAGGGCAACTGCGCCGGCAGGTGGTGCCCGGCCAACGCCAACCCGGACTGGATGGACGGCTACCGGATGATGTGGGACGGCTTCGGCCGCTCCGTGAACACCTACTTCGTCTGGCTGGCCGAGCAGGTCGGCGAGGACAAGGTGGTGGAGATGGCGCAGCGGCTCGGCATCACCTTCCGGGCCGACTCCGACGCCGCCTTCGCCAAGGAGAACGCGGAGAACTGGGGCGCGTTCACCCTGGGCGTCGCGGCCACCACCCCGCTCGACCTGGCCAACGCGTACGCCACGGTGGCCGCCGAGGGCACCTACTGCACTCCGCTGCCGGTGGTGTCGGTGGCCGCGGCCAACGGCGAGAAGGTCGACGTCGGCCAGCCCTCCTGCCGGAAGGTGCTCGACGCCGACGTGGCCCGCGCGGCCACCGACGCGGCCCGGTGCCCAGTCGGCCAGCAGTCGGCGTACGGGCAGTGCAACGGCGGCACCGCCACCTCCGTGAACGGGATCGTCGACCGCCCGGTGGCCGGCAAGACCGGTAGCTCCGAGCAGAACGCCACCGAGACCTTCGTAGGGTTCACCCCGCAGGTGGCCGTGGCCGGCATCGCGGCCAATCCCGACGACGCCACCGACCTGGTCGGCTCGGCCGTGCAGGCCAAGGTGATCGACGCGGTCGCCCGGGTGATCCGGACGGCGGTGGACGGCAAGCCGGTCAAGGACTTCACGGCGCCGAGCCGCGAGCTGGCCGGCGACCCGCAGCGCCCGCAGCCGCGCCCCACCCCGCGTCCCGAGCAGCGCCGGCAGGACCGCGACAACCTTCCCTCGGACCTCCTCCGCTGGCTCCAGGGCCGCAACCGCGGCTGACCGGCAAGGAAGGGCTTCCTGCCAACGCCGCCGCTCCGGGCGACTTTTCCGAAAAAGTTCTCGGCCGCCGGTCGGATCCGGTCGGTCGGCTCCGACCCACCGGTGAGCGCGCCCGCCCGGGCGCCACCGGAAGCGGAGGACAGCATGCGCAAGCTCGTCTACTGGGTGCACCAGTCGGTCGACGGCTTCATCGAGGGGCCGAACGGGGAGTTCGACTGGGCGGACATGGGGCCGGAGCTGTCGGCGTACTCCATGGAGCTGACCGACCGGGCCGACGCCTTCCTCTACGGCCGCAAGGTGTGGGAGTTGATGTCCTGGTACTGGCCGCGCGCCGAGCAGATCTCCCAGGACCCCCACGACGTGGCGTTCGCTCCCGTCTGGGCCCGCACCCCGAAGATCGTCGTCTCGCGGACCCTGGAGAGCGCCGAGTACGGCGCCCGGGTCATCGGCCGCGACCTGGCCGCCGAGGTCGCCGAGCTGAAGGCGCAGCCGGGCCGGGACCTGCTGCTCACCGGCGGCTCCGGCGCGGCGGCCGCGCTGGGCGAGCTGGGGCTGGTCGACGAGTACCAGGTGGTGGTGCACCCGGTCGTGCTGGGCGGGGGCAGCCCCGTCTTCCCTGGCAAGGAGCGCCTCGGCCTGCGGCTGACCGGCACCCGGGCCTTCGACGGCCGGTCGGTGCTGCTGCGCTACGAGCGGGCGTGACTCCTCACCGTCCCCGGCGGCGGGGACGGTACGTGGCCAGGACCGAGGGCAGGCCGCGCCGGATGATCTCCGTCCGGTCGCTGTCCCCGCGCAGCACCGCGGCGGCCGTCTTGCGGGCCTGCTCGGCGGTGAAGTGCGGGGGCAGCATCAGCTCCGCCGGGTCGACGACCGCGTTCACCACCACCGGCCGGTCGGCGGTGAGCGCCCGCTGCCACAGGTCGGGCACCTGGTCGGGGGAGTCGACCAGCACCCCGTCGAGCCCCAGCACCTCGGCCCACCGGTGGTACGCCACGTCCGGCAGGTCCTGGCTCGCCGGGAACATCGGCGTCCCCTCGCCGGAGCGCTGCTCCCAGCTCACGAAGGACAGGTCGCGGTTGTTGAGCACCAGCACCACGAACCGCGGGTCCGCCCACTCCCGCCAGTACTTCGCCACGGTGATCAGCTCGTTGACCCCGTTCATCTGCATGGCACCGTCGCCGATCAGCGCGATCAGCGGGCGGTCCGGGTGGGCGAACTTCGCGCTGATGGCGTACGGCATCGCGCCGCCCATCGAGAGCAGGGTGCCGGAGAGGCTGGCCAGCATGCCGGGGCGGACCCGGATGTGGCGGGCGTACCAGGCGGTCGCCGTGCCGCAGTCCACCGCCAGCATGGCGTCGTCCGGCAGGGCGTCGTCCAGGGTCGCGAAGAGCAGCTGCGGGTTCACCGGGTCGGCCGCCTGCTCGGCCACCTCCCGCTGGGACTGCCGCCACTTCGCGGTGGCGTCGGCCAGGGTGGCCCGCCAGGCGGTCGGCACCGGCCCGGTGCCCAGCTCCCGCAGCAGCGCCCGCAGGGTCGGTGCGGCGTCCCCGGTCAGGTTCACCTCGGTCGGGTAGCGCAGCCCCATCCGGCTGCCGTCCAGGTCGATCTGCACGGCCCGGGCCGTGCCCTGCGGCGGATAGAACTCCGAGTACGGCATGTTGCTGCCCACGATCAGCAGCCGGTCGCACTCCTGCATGAGCTGCCAGCTCGGGCGGCTGCCCAGCAGGCCGATCGCGCCGGTCACCCAGGGCTCCCGGTGGTCGACTGCGGCGAAGCCGAGCAGGGCCGTGGCCACCCCGGCGCCGAGCCGGTCGGCGACCCGGCGGACCTCGTCCTCCGCGCCGAGGGCGCCCTGCCCGACCAGCATGGCGACCTTCTCGCCGCCGCGCAGCACCTCGGCCGCCCGGCGCACCTCCCCCTCCGGCGGCACGGTCGGCATGCTGCTGGGCACCGCGCTGGTGTGGTAGTAGCCGTGCGCGTGCGGCGGCTCCGGCACCGCCGGCTCGTCCTGCACGTCCGAGGGGAGCACCAGGGCGGTGACCGTACGCCGGGCCAGGGCGGTCCGGCAGGCCCGGTCGACCAGATGCCGCGCCTGCGACGGGTCGTCGAGCTGGGCCAGGAAGGCCGACGCCACGTCCTTGTAGAGGGCGAGCAGGTCGACCTCCTGGTAGTACCCGCCGCCCTCGGCGGGCAGCGCCGTGTGCCCGAGCAGGGCCACCACCGGCTGGTGGTCGAGCTTGGCGTCGTACAGGCCGTTGAGCACGTGGATCGCCCCGGGGCCGCTGGTCACCACCACGCACCCGAGCGGACCGCCGCCGTACTTGACGTGGGCGCTGGCCGCGAAGCCCGCCGTCTCCTCGTGCCGCACCTGGATGAACTCGGCGCGGCCGGCGGCGCGTTGCAGCGCCGAGGTCATGCCGTTGATGCCGTCTCCGGGGTAGCCGTAGTAGCGGTGCACGCCCCACTCGGCCAGCCGGGCCACGATGTAGTCGGCGACCGTGGCGTCCCGGGGCAGCCGGCCGTCGCCGGTGGGGTCCGCGCTCATCGTGGTGATCCCTTCGTCGCTGTCCGCTTTCCCCGGGCTCCGTTCCCCGCCCGGTACGGCGGAAACCCGGGCCGTGCCGGACCGGACGGGCCGACCAGGCAGAATCGTCCGGTGCCCGTCCACGAGATCACCGACCCCGACGACGACCGGATCGCCGACTACCGCGCGCTGACCGACGTGGAGCTGCGCACCCGCTGGGAGCCCCCGCACGGGCTGTTCATCGCCGAGGGGGAGCTGGTGCTGCGGCGGGCGCTGCGGGCCGGCTACCCGGCCCGGTCGTACCTGGTCGACGCCAAGCGGGTGGACCAGCTCGCCGACCTGGACACGGGCGACACCCCCGTCTACGCGGCCACCCAGGAGGTGCTGCAGCGGGCCACCGGCTTCCACGTGCACCGGGGCGTGCTCGCCTCGTTCCGCCGCAAGCCGCTGCCGTCCGCCGCCGAGGTGCTGGCCACCGCCCGCCGGGTGGTGATCCTGGAGGACGTCAACAACCACACCAACCTGGGCGCGATCTTCCGGGCCGTGGCGGCGCTCGGGGTGGACGCCGTGCTGCTCTCGCCGACCTGCGCCGACCCGCTCTACCGGCGCAGCGTCCGGGTCAGCATGGGCGAGGTCTTCGCCATCCCGTACGCGAAGCTGGAGCCCTGGCCGGACGCGCTCGGCCAGGTCCGGGCGGCGGGTTTCACGGTGCTGGCCATGACGCCCGCCCCGGACGCGGTGCCGATCCAGCGGCTGGACGCCGGGCAGCGGGCCCGCGCGGCCCTGCTCATGGGGGCCGAGGGCGCCGGCCTGACCGCGGCCGCCATGGGCGCCAGCGACGTGCGGGTGGTGATCCCCATGCGGCGCGGGGTGGACTCGCTCAACGTGGCCGCCGCCACCGCGGTCGCCTGCTGGGAGCTGGGCCGCGACGACCCGCTGTGAACGCCGGGGCCGCCCGGCACGCTCGGCATCGGCGGTGACGCAGGGTAGCGTGTCGCCCGTGTTCCCTACCGTCCGTGAGGTGCTCGCCCTGGTGCCGGTGCGCCACGGCGCGCCGCGCCTGGTCGCCGGGGACGCGGGCCTGGACCGGCCGGTGCGCTGGGTGCACGTGGCCGAGGTGCCGGACATCGCCACCCTGCTCGGCGGCGGCGAGCTGGTGCTCACCACCGGGATCGGGCTGCCCGCCGACGACGCCGGTCTGCGCGCGTTCATCGGCGACCTGGCCGACGTCGGGGTCTCCGGGCTGGTCGTGGAGCTGGGCCGGCGCTACGTCAGCGCGGTGCCCCGGGTGATGGCGGCCGCCGCCGAGCGGCGCGGGCTGCCCCTGGTCGAGCTGCGCCGGGCCACCCCGTTCGTGCGGATCACCGAGGCGGTGCACGCGCTGATCGTGGACGCCCAGCTCACCGAGCTGCGCGCCACCGAGGAGATCCACCAGCGGTTCACCGAGCTCTCCGTGGAGGGCGCCGAGCCGGCCGAGGTGGTCCGGCAGGCCGCCGAGCTGGCCGGCTGCCCGGTGGTGCTGGAGAACCTGTCCCGGCAGGTGCTCGCGTACGACCCGGCGGGAGAGAGCGCCGAGCTGCTGCTGGACGGCTGGGAGCAGCACTCCCGGGGGATCCGGCCGGCCGGGCGGACCGCGTACGACCCGGACAGCGGGTGGCTGGTGACCACCGTCGGCGCCCGGGGCCAGGACTGGGGACGGCTGCTGCTGCGCTGGCCGGCCGGCGTCGAGCTGACCACCCGCGGGCCGGCCCCGACGCGGGCCGGGGCGCACCGGGAACCGGTGGACACCGCCGGGGCGACCGACCTCACGACAGATTCCACCGGCGGCACCCCCGTTGACGGCGGGCCGGCACCGCACCGGGGTCCCGGGACGGACGTCACCCCGCCCACCCGGATCACCATCCTGATCGAGCGGGCCGCCTCCACCCTGGCCCTGGGCCGGCTGATCCGGCGCGACGCCGAGGGGCTGGAACGGCAGATCCACCGCACCCTGCTCACCGCCCTGATCGACCACTCCCGTCCGGTGGACGAGGTGGCGCTGCGCGCCAAGGCGCTCGGCGTGACCCTGGACCGCCGGCACCTGGTCGGCGTGGTGGTGCGGCACCGGGCCGACGACCCGGCCGAGGGCGGCGGGCCGGGCCCGGACACCGGCCCGGACGCCGGCCAGGCCCGGCTGCGCGACCTCGCCGAGGCGGTCGGCCAGGCGCTGCGCGAGGCCAAGCTCACCGCGCTGACCAGCGCCGTCGACGACCAGGCGGTCGGCGCGCTGCTGGCGCTGCCCGACCCGGCCGCCGAGGAGAAGGCGCTCGCCGCGTTCGCCGCCGCGCTGCGCCGGGTACGCCTCGACGCCGACCCGCCCCGGCCACCGGCGCCCCGCTCCGGCCGCCCCGGCGAACCGGCCGCCCGCGCGGTTCCCGGCGCCGCCGTGCGCGCCACCGACCCGGCGTCCCGCCCGCGCCCGGCCGGCCCGGCGTTGATCGTGGCGGCCGGTTCGGGGGTGGGCAGCCTGCGGGAGGCCCGCCGCTCGCTGGTGGAGGCCCGGCAGCTCGCCGAGGCGGCCCGCCGGGACCGGCGCGACCTGCCCTACTTCCGGCTGCCGCACGTCGGGCTG
Organism: Micromonospora halotolerans; assembly: GCF_032108445.1. Lineage (NCBI taxonomy): Bacteria > Bacillati > Actinomycetota > Actinomycetes > Micromonosporales > Micromonosporaceae > Micromonospora > Micromonospora halotolerans. The sequence goes on from NZ_CP134876.1 coordinate 4,699,457, forward strand.
GCCGGCCTGCTGCACCTGCTCCGGGACGAGCCGCGCCTGCAGACCTTCGTCGAACGCGAACTGGGCGGTCTGCTGGCGTACGACGCCCAGCACCCGAGGGAGCAGCTGCTCGGCACCCTCCGGGCGTACCTGGAACAGGGCCGCAACAAGTCCGCGGCGGCCGCCGCGGCGCACCTGTCCCGGCCGGCCTTCTACGAGCGGCTGGCCCGCATCGGCCGCATCCTCGAGGTCGACCTCGACTCGGTGGAGGCCTGCCTCTCGCTCCACGTGGCCCTGCTGGCCCTCGACGCCGTCCGCACCCCCTGACGGCGCAGGGGTCAGGTCAGGGCCGTGAGGGCCTTGGCGTAGGGGGCCGGGACGTAGGTGGGGCCGCCGGGGGTGAAGACGTCCGAGGTGGCTGCCGTCGACCACGCCGTGGGCGGCACCGCGTCGACCAGGGCGCGGACCACCGGGGCGTCGCGCCACTGCTCCTGCTCGGCGAGCAGGCTCAGCGCGACCACCGACTCCTCCACCTCGCCGACGCACTCGAACGGCTTGTGCCCGTCGACGCCCAGCAGCTCCCGGTAGCCGGGAATCTGCGACTCGTCGGCCAGCAGGTCGCCGCCGAAGATCGCGGTGATCCGTTCCCGGGACATGAACGGGGCCATGGCCAGGAAGACGAACCGGCACTTCGGGCAGTCGCGGCACCAGCGCTCGCTCGGGTCGCGCAGCTTGAACGCGGCGTTGCAGCTGGTCACCACGGCGTCGTAGCGCTCGGTCTCGGCGAAGAGCCGGGCGATGTGCAGCTCGGACAGCGACCGCAGCAGCGAGAAGTACGGCTCGGTGAGCCCAACGTGCTCGGCCAGCGCGACCCGCAGCAGCCCCTCCGCCTCGACGCCCTTGGACCACTGGTGGTTGATCTCGTGGCCGTGCCAGACGAGGTTCGGGTCGGACGCCGAGCGCTCGTTGGACATCACCACCGGCCCGAGCCCGTGCAGCACGGCCGTGGCGACCGCGATGAGCGAGTTGATGGCGGTGACCGGGATGTGTCCGTTCAACGCGCCGGCCGCGTTGAGGTCGAACAGCACCGGGTCGATCCGCCGGCGCGCGGCGAGCGGCACCAGGTCGGACGCCTCGTTGACCGAGACGATGACGTGGTTCGGGTTGACCGAGAAGGGCACCGGGTCGAAGCCTGCCCGGCGCAACGCCTCCAGCGTGACGATGGAGTCCTTGCCACCGCCGACGGCCGACAGCGGCCGGCGGTCCGAGTCGTCGTACACCCGGGGCGGGGCGACCTCACCGGCCGGCACCTCGGGGCGCAGCTCCAGCACGTGCGGCAGCTGGTTGCGGTACGCGTACTCGGCGAGGCCCTTCGTGTAGACGGCGGTGACGAGGTCGGCGGCGGCCGCGCCCAGCGGCGCCGGCAGCACCAGCCGGGGCGGCGCGGCGGTCTTGTAGTAGCTGACCCCGGCGACCACGTGCAGCAGTTCGAGGACCCGGGCGAGGGTGGCCGCCGTCTCGTCGGACGCCGGCTCCGCCGGCAGGGGCAGGGTGACCACCTCGGTGAACCGCTGCTCACCGTCGGGGCCGGTCAGGGCGTAGTCGAACAACACCTCGCCCGTGGCGAAGTCGATCGAGTAGGACGGGAAGGTGAAGGCGTCCATCCGCCGCAGCTGCTCGTTGGGCACACGCCATACTAGGCCCTGGTTCGTCCGGCCGTGTCCGGCTGTGCCGGACCGCACCCGCCCACCCGCCGACCCGATCCCCGAGGAGAGCCCGTGCGCCTGTCTGATCTGCGCGGACGTCATGTCGCCGTCTGGGGCGCCGGCCGTGAGGGCCGGGCCGCGGTGATCGCGATCGCCGCGCACGGCCCGGCCGACCTGGTGGCCGTCGACGACAGCGCGAACTTCCTCACCCTGCCCTGGGAGGGCCCACTCGCCGCGGCCGCGCCGCTGGTCACCGGGGAGGACGGCTTCGCCCGGCTGGCCGCCGCCGACGTCGTGGTCCGCTCGCCGGGGGTGCCGAACACCCACCGGTGGATGGTGGAGCTGCGCCGCCGCGCCGTGCCGGTGACCCAGGGCAGTGCGCTCTGGATGGCCGACCACGCGGACCGGACCGTCGGGGTGACCGGCAGCAAGGGCAAGAGCACCACCTCCAGCCTGATCAGCCACCTGCTCACCGCGATGGACCGGCCGAACGTGTTCGGCGGCAACATCGGGGTGCCGCTGCTCGACCTGCCCGAGGCGGAGCTGTACGTGCTGGAGCTCTCCAGCTACCAGTGCGCCGACCTGACCGACTCGCCCCGGGTGGCGGTGGTGACCGCGCTGTTCCCCGAGCACCTCGACGCGCACGGCGGCGAGCGGGAGTACTACCGGGACAAGCTCAACCTGCTGGCGCACGGCCCGCACACCGTGGTGGTCAACGGCGCCGACCCGCGCCTGGCGCTCGAACTGGGCGACCGGGCGGCGGTCCGGGCCGGCTCGCCGGACGCCACCCACGTGGCCAGCGGCCCGGACGGCGCACCCTGGTTCCACCTGCGGGACACCCCGCTCTTCCCGCGCGCCGTGCTGCCCCTGGTCGGCCGGCACAACGAGGGCAACCTCTGCGTCGCCCTGGCGGTGCTCGACGCGCTCGGCGTCGACGTGGCGGCCCGCAAGGACAGCCTCGCCGTCGCGGTCGCCGGGTTCCAGGGCCTCGCCCACCGGCTCACCGAGATTCCCGACCCGTCCGGGCTCACCTTCGTCGACGACACGCTGGCCACCAGCCCGTACGCGGCCATGCACGCCATCGACGCGTACGAGGGGCGGCCGTTGACCGTCATCGTCGGCGGGACGGACCGGGGGTTGGACTACACCCCGCTGCGCGACCATCTGGCCGAGCGGGACCTCACCGTCATCGGCATCCCGGACAGCGGCCCCCGGATCGTCGAGGTCCTGGCCGGGCTGCCGGCGGTGCGCACCGAGATCGCCGAGGACCTGGTCGCCGCGGTGGGGCTGGCCCGCAAGCTGACCCCGGCGGGCGGGGTGGTGCTGCTGTCGCCGGCCGCGCCAAGCTACGGCCGGTTCCGCAACTTCGAGCACCGCTCGGAGGTGTTCGCGCAGGCGGTCGCCGACACCGTCCGCTGAGTCGGGCCGGCCGGGGCCTGGTCGGCGCCGGTCCACCGGACTAACGTCGTGATCATGGCGGTGACGGTGGACGTGGACCCGGAGCGGCTGGTGGTCCGGCTCAGCGGGGCCGACCGGTTCTGGGCGCTGACGGCGGGGGTCGCGGTGCCCACCGAGGCGGTCACGTCGGTCCGCCCGGTGTCCCGCGCGGAGGCGTACCGGCGGGGCTCCGGCTTCCGGTTGCCGGGCGCCTACTGGCCGGGGCTGATCATGGCGGGCCGCTACGTGTCCCGGTCCACCGGGCGGTCGTTCTGGTGCGTGCACCGCGCCGACGAGGTGCTGCTGGTGGAGCTGGCGGGGCAGACGTACGACCGGCTGGTCCTGGAGGTGGACGAGCCGGCGGAGGTGTCCCGGGCGATCGCCCGGGCCCGCTTCCGCTGACTCAGCCGTACCGGGCCACCAACCAGGTGCTGACCAAGTCCTCCGGGCCCAGCCTCTGCTTCGGCACGGCGTGCTTCTCCCCGACGTACTCGCCGGTGCGGGACACCAGCAGGACCGGCAGCCCCGCCGTCCACGTCAACTGACCACCCGGCCCCGCCGTGTGCCGGTCAGCCGGACGCGAGCGCCGCGTGCAGGGCGCGCATCGACCGGACCGCCGAGCGGACCTCCTGGAGGTAGCGCCCCGCCGTGATGGTGGGCTCCGGCACCGGGACCGGCGCGGCGAGCGCCGGGTCCACCCCGACCGTGTCGATCCCGCAGCCGAACGGCAGGGCGAGGGTGCGCAGCGCGTCGCAGTGCTGGAACGGGACGTAGATCGGTGCGGTCACCATGAGCACCGGGTCGCCGACCCGCAGCCGGACGTGCTCGGCCCAGAACCGCTGGGTGTCGGCGGTGTGCGCCCGGCGGAGGTCCGGCTCGCCGGAGGGGGCCGCCAGCACTCGGACCGGGGGCAGCCCGGCCGGCCGGTAGGTGCGCGAGGACCAGGCCCGGTGCGGGTGGTCCGCGGCCTCGCCGGTCTCCTCGCTCGGCGCGTCCACCCCGAACGCCAGGCGCACCCCGGCGTCCAGCACGTCGACCTCCGTGGCGCAGCCGGGCACCCCGACGTCGGCGAGCAGGCGGGACTCGGCCGGGGAGAGGGCCCGGAAGCTGCCCAGCACCGCCACCTCGCCGGACACCGCGGCGGCCGTCCGGGCCAGGTGTGCGGCGTACGCGGTGCGCCGCAGGCAGGCGTGCGCCAGGCCGCCGAGGACCAGCAGGTGCGCGTACCGGGGCAGGGTGGGCGGGAGGGACCGGACCAGGCCCAGCGCGGTCGCCGCGTCGTGCACGAGCCCGACCGTGACCGGGTCGAATGCCGGCTCCCGGGCGTCGGGGCGTTCCCGCCCGCCCCGGAAGTCCCAGTGCCGGGCGGAGAAGTCGTCCAGCCCGGCCAGCACCGCGCCCACGTCGCCGGCCGGCCAGTCGCCGCCGAAGTGCCCGACCAGGGCCCGCAGCGGGGGCGAGCCCACCCAGGCGCCGATGCCCGCCGCGAGTTCCGCCCGGGTCGTCCCCGCCGCGCCGGCCGGCAGCGCCACCTCCGTCGTCCGCACCCGGCGGATGCTACCGGCGGCGAGCGCGCGCCGACCGACCGTTGTGGATCGTGGCTACCCTGAGCGCACCGAGTGACCGGGGGTGGCCGATGGCGGGTGAGGCGACGCGACGGGCGCGGGGTCGGGCCGGCTCGGCGGAGAACCTGGTGCGGCTGGTCACGCACGCCGACCCGGTGGCCCTGGTGGGCATCACCCTGTCCATCCTGCTCTCCGTGACGCTCGACCTGACCAACGCGGCCACCGGGGTCGAGTCGCTGCTGGCCGGGCTGATGGGCATCACCATCTCGCTGGTGCTCGACTCGCTGGCCCGGGCCGAGCGCCGGTTCCACCTGCGGACGCTGCTGGACGGGCCGCCCTGGCTGGTCGGCGCCACCCCGCAGCTCGCCGGCGCGCTGCGCGAGGCGGCCGAGCGGCACGCCGGGACCCGGGTGGCGGCCGAGGCGCAGCGCCGCTTCGCGGCGTTCCGCCGGGAGGCCGAGCAGCTCGCCGCGGGCCGCATCGTCCGGCCCGGCGACGACGCCGAGGACCTGATCGGCGCCACCCGGGACTGCGTCCGGGAGCTGGTCGCGCTGACCAACGTGATGCCCCGGGTCAGCGGCGAGCTGAGCTGGTGGCGCGGTGACGTGGGCCGGCGCTACCGGGAGGCGAACCTCGCCGCCCTGGCCCGGGGCGTACGGATCACCCGGATCTTCACCTACGCCACCCTGACTCCCGAGCTGTCCGAGCTGGTCGAGACGCACCGGCGGGCCGGCGTGCGGGTGGGGCTGCTGCCGCTCGGCGGGGTCGGCGCGCACCTGCATGTCAACCTCGTGGTCTGGGACGGGTCGAGCTGCTGGGAGGGGAAGATGACCGCGCACGGCGAGATCAGCGAGCACGAGTTCTCCGTCCACCCGGCCGACGTGGAGCGGCTGACCCGGATCTTCCGGCTCTGCGCCGACACCGCCACGTTCCCGGGCTGACCGCCGTGACGTGGACCGCGGTGCTGCTGGTGACCGCCGTGGTCTGGGCGGTCAGCGTGATCCGCTCGGTCCGGGTACGCGCCTTCGTCTACAGCCTGCCGCTGCCGATGACCCTGGCCCTGGTCACCACCGGGCACCGGGTGGACGGGCCGCAGCTGCTCGGCGTGGTCGGCCTCAACCTCTTCTTCGTCACGGTGGCGGTCACCCACGGCCGGCTGCGCTGGCCGATCCTCCCGGCCGACCTGGCCGGCGTCGCGGTCTACGTGGCGCTCAGCGCCGGTGTGCTGGCGGTGCCGGTGCCGTTCGAGGCGGCGCTGGCCGGCACCGTGGCGCTCTGGGTGCTGACCCAGGTGCTGCTGCGCCGCCGGGCCGCCGGGGCGCCGGCCACAGAGCCGGCGGACGTCCGGCGCGACGGTCTCGCCGCGCCGGTCAAGCTGCTGGTGATCTTCGTCGGCGCGCTGTTCACCGGGCTGCTCGGCGGGCTGCTGCGCGGCATGGTGGTCACCTTCCCGTACTCCGGAGTGCTGGTCGCCGTCGAGGCCCGCCGGCAGCTCGCCGAGTTCAGCCGCCACTTCGCCCGCAACAGCCTGGCCCTGGTCGGCTTCCTCACCGCCCACCACTACCTGGAGGACACGTCGCCGGCCCTCGCCCTGGCCGCCGGCTGGGCCGCCTTCGCGCTGGTCGCCGCCGCCCTGCACCTGCCCCGCGCGGGTGCGCTGCTGCGGATCGAGTGGCCGAGGGACCGCCTGACCAGCGGAAAGGCGGGCAACGGCCGGATTTCGCTCCGGAAACCGCAGCGGAATGGTTGACGTGGTGTCAGGTGGACAGCCCCGCTGCGCTACACAGTGACAGTTGTCCCTGCCTCCGCGTGATGAGAGCGTGCGGGGACCAACCGCCGCTGAAGGGTGCGCCGATGACCTCCGACGACCTGCTGGCCCGGCACCGGGCCGTGCTCCCGTCCTGGATGCCGCTCTACTACGCCGAACCGCTCGAGCTGGTCTCCGGCTCCGGCCGCCGGGTGACCGACGCGGCCGGCCGCAGCTACCTGGACTTCTTCGGCGGCGTCCTGACCAACATGATCGGCTACGACATCCCGGAGATCCGGGAGGCGGTCGAACGGCAGCTGCGCACCGGCATCGTGCACAGCTCGACGCTCTACCTGATCCGGCAGCAGGTCGAGCTGGCCGAGAAGGTCGCCCGGCTCTCCGGCATCCCCGACGCCCGGGTCTTCTTCACCAACTCCGGCACCGAGGCCAACGAGGCGGCCCTGCTGGTCGCCACCAACCACCGCCGCTCGCACCAGATCCTCGCCGTGCGCAACAGCTACCACGGCCGGTCGTACGCGGCCATGGGCGCCACCGGCAACCGGGCCTGGTCCGCCAGCGCGCTCAACCCGCTCCAGGTGGCCTGGCTGCACTCCGGCGAGCGGCTGCGCGGCCTGCTGGCCCGGCTCGACGAGGGCGACCGGATCGACGCCGCGGTGGAGGACCTGCGCGAGGTGCTCGAAACCCAGACCGCCGGGGACGTGGCCTGCCTCATCGCCGAGCCGATCCAGGGCGTCGGCGGCTTCGTGCACGGCCCGGACGGGCTCTTCGCGGCCTGGAAGAAGGTGCTCGACGAGCACGGCATCCTGCTCATCTCCGACGAGGTGCAGACCGGCTGGGGCCGCACCGGCGAGCACTTCTGGGGCTACGAGGCGCACGGCGTCACCCCGGACCTGCTCACCTTCGCCAAGGGCATCGGCAACGGATTCGCGCTGGCCGGCGTGGTCGGCCGGGCCGACGTGCTGGAGGCGGTGCCGGCGATCAGCTTCTCCACCTTCGGCGGCAACCCGGTCTCCACGGCGGCCGGCAACGCCGTCCTGGACTACCTGCTCGACCACGACCTCCAGGCCAACGCGGCGCGGGTCGGCGCGATCCTCGGCGACGGCCTGCGCGCCGCCACCGCCGACCTGGACGCCGTCGCCGAGGTCCGCGGCAAGGGCCTCATGCTCGGCGTCGAGTTCGTCCGGCCGGGCACCACCGAGCCGGACCCGGCGCTCACCACCCGGGTCTTCGAGGCCTGTCGGGAGGGCGGCCTGCTCGTCGGCAAGGGCGGCCTGCACGGCAACGTGGTGCGGATGGGACCACCGCTGACCCTCACCGAGGACGAGGCCCGCGAGGGCCTGGCCATCCTGGTCGAGGCCATCCGCTCGTCGGTCGCCGCGGAGGTGACCGCATGACGCTCATCGGGCACTTCGTCGACGGGAAGCGGATCAGCGGGGACTCCGAGCGGCGCGGGGACGTCTTCGACCCGGCCACCGGGCGGCGTACCGGGCAGGTGGCGCTCGCGTCCGCCGCCGACGTGGCCGGCGCCGTCGAGGCCGCCGAGCGGGCCGCCCGGACCTGGCGGGACACCTCGCTGGCCAAGCGGACGGCCGTCATGTTCGCCTTCCGCGAGCTGGTCAACGCCCGGCGCGACCGGCTCGCCGAGGTGATCACCGCCGAGCACGGCAAGGTGCTCGCGGACGCCGCGGGCGAGGTGCAGCGCGGCCTGGAGGTGATCGAGTACGCCTGCGGCATTCCCTCCGCGCTGCGCGGCGGCTTCAGCGAGAACGTCTCCACCGAGGTCGACTCGTACAGCCTGCGGCAGCCGCTGGGCGTGGTGGCGGTGATCTCCCCGTTCAACTTCCCGGTGATGGTGCCGCTCTGGTTCGTGCCGGTCGCCGTCGCCTGCGGCAACGCCGTGGTGCTCAAGCCCAGCGAGAAGGACCCGAGCGCGGCGCTGCTGCTGGCCGAATGGTTCACCGAGGCCGGGCTGCCGGACGGCGTGCTGAACGTCGTCAACGGCGACAAGGAGGCGGTCGACGCCCTGCTCGACCACCCCGGCGTCAAGGCCGTGTCGTTCGTCGGCTCCACCCCGGTGGCCCGGTACGTGCACCAGCGCGGCTCGCTGGCCGGCAAGCGGGTGCAGGCGCTGGGCGGGGCGAAGAACCACATGGTGGTGCTCCCCGACGCCGACCTGGACCTGGCCGCCGACGCGGCGGTCAACGCCGGGTTCGGCTCGGCGGGGGAGCGGTGCATGGCGATCTCCGCCCTGGTCGCGGTCGAGCCGGTGGCCGACGCCCTGGTCGCCCGCATCGCCGAGCGGATGGGCCGGCTGCGCACCGGGGACGGCCGGCGCGGCTGCGACATGGGCCCGCTGGTCACCGCCGCGCACGCGCAGCGGGTCCGCTCCTACGTGGAGTCCGGCGTCGCGGCCGGCGCCGTGCCGGTGGTGGACGGGCGGGAGGTCACCCCGGACGGGGACGCCGACGGGTTCTGGCTGGGCCCGACCCTCTTCGACCACGTCACCCCGGAGATGTCGATCTACACCGACGAGATCTTCGGCCCGGTGCTCAGCGTGGTCCGGGTCGGCTCGTACGACGAGGCGGTCGAGCTGGTCAACGCCAACCCGTACGGCAACGGCACGGCGATCTTCACCAACGACGGCGGGGCCGCCCGGCGCTACCAGCACGAGGTGGAGGTCGGCATGGTCGGCGTCAACGTGCCGATCCCGGTGCCGATGGCCTACTACTCCTTCGGCGGCTGGAAGGCATCCCTCTTCGGTGACCTGCACGCGCACGGCGCCGACGGCGTCGCCTTCTTCACCCGGGGCAAGGTGGTCACCAGCCGCTGGCTCGACCCGCGCCACGGCGGGGTCAACCTCGGCTTCCCCACCCAGACCTGAGCAGCCGCAGCAGCCCCGCCCCGGCCAGGTACGCCACCAGCGCCGGGGCGGGCAGCCCCAGCGGCTCCGGCGCGGTCTTGCGGATGAGGCTGTTCAGGAGCAGCCCGGCGACGAGCCCCGCGTACCCGAGGACGGCCAGCGCGGTGCGGAGCCGGCGGGCGCCCTCGCGGGCCGGCCCGGTCGCGGGCGGGCGGCGGGTGCGGGCCTCGACCGGGCCGAACACGGCGACCAGCGCGGCCAGCACCACGGCGAGGGCGAGCAGCCAGGGGATCCGCCAGCCCCACCAGGCGGCCGAACCGACCGGGGGAGTGGGCAGCGCGCCGAGCGCGTCGAGCAGCCCGACCAGCAGCACGGCCCCGGTCAGGTGCCAGAGGAAGACGGTGAGCACCACGGCGTTCACCGCGATCACGGCCTGCCAGGGGCCGGACCGGCGCAGCCAGCGTCCGGCCGGCTCCCGCAGCAGCACGATCAGCCCGAGCTGGGCGGTGGCCACGGCCAGCAGAGCGAGGCTGGGAGGCGCCAGGTTGTCCAGGCGCTCGCCGGGCACGTTCAACATCGCCACCGGGTACGGCCCGACCACCGTGAGCAGGACCAGCGCGACCAGCCCGCCGGTGAGCAGGGCCGCCCCGGCGGTGCGGGAGAGCGGCAGCCGGCGCCGCCGCAGGCCGCGCGGCCCGGCGCCGGCCCGCCCCTGGGTGCGGGTGTCGTACCAGGCGAAGCCGAGCTGATGGACGGCCAGCCAGCCGAACAGGTAGTTCCCCGTCGCCAGCCCCGCCGGGCCCCAGATGCGGCCCAGGTCGCCAAGCGCCACCAGGCCGGCCAGCACGACGGGCACGGCGAGCCCGAAGCGGCGGTGCAGCGCGTACAGGGGCGGGGTCAGCGGCACCACCACCAGGTAGGCCACCAGGAACCACAGCGGGATGGTGGCGAACCAGACGACGGTGCGGACCTGCGTGGGGTCGGCGCCGCGCAGCGTGGCGACCGCGGCGCCGGCCGCCAGCACCACCAGCAGCGCGGTGGTCGGCCGGACCAGCCGGGCGCTCCGGTCGACCAGCCACCCCGTGGCGGTGCCCGCCCGCTGCCGGCGGGCGGCCAGGGAGGCGGCGTTGGCGTAGCCGCCGACCAGGAAGAACACCGGCATGACCTGGGCCACCCAGGTCAGCGGCCAGGCCCAGGGCAGGTCACCGAGGGCGGAGTGGCCGGTGGGGCGGCCGGCCCGGTCGTACCCGATGGCGGTCACGCCCCAGTGGCCGAGCACGACCATGGTGATGGCGAGTGCCCGGAGCAGGTCGACGTAGCGTTCCCGGGTGGCCGGCGTGCGCTCGGCGAGCTGCCGCAGGCGGCGCATGGGTCCAGGCTATGCCAGCGGCCACCGACCGGTATGGATAACGGTTCGGTCCTGAGGTCTTGTGATCCGCGCCGCGCTGCCGTAGAAATTCTTCAGCAACATCAAGTTAAGTGAAGACAAGCGACAGCTGACACCCAGAGCCTCGACGTCGCGGCCGCCGTTCCCCCAGACTTCGGCGGGCCGCGCGCACCCGAACCGAGGAGATGCGATGAACAGGCGTGAGATCCTCCAGCGCACCGCCGCCGCCGGACTGCTGGCCACCCCCGCCGCCGGCCTGCTCGCCGGCTGCGCCACCTCCGGTGGCGACGACGACAAGGGCAACTCCGGTGCCTACAAGGGCACCAAGAGCGAGCAGAACCCGCTCGGCGTCAAGGAGGACGCCCCGCTCGAGGTGGTGATCTTCAACGGCGGCTTCGGCGAGGAGTACGCCAAGGCCCACGAGGCCATGTACAAGGAGAAGTACCCGAAGGCGAAGATCAATCACTCGGCCACGCAGGAGATCAACAAGACTCTCCAGCCGCGCTTCGTCGACGGCACCCCACCGGACGTCGTGAACAACTCCGGCGCCGGCCAGATCGACTTCAACGGCCTGGTCAGCCAGAGCGCCATCGCCGACCTGGGCGACCTGCTCACCGCGCCCAGCCTGGACATCCCCGGCAAGTCGGTGAAGGACACCCTGCTCCCCGGCGCCGTCGAGGTCGGCTCGTACGACGGGAAGTTCCTGGTCCTCAACTACACGTACACCGCCTACGGCATCTGGTACTCCACCAAGACCTTCGCCGAGCGCAACTGGCAGTACGCGAAGACCTGGGACGAGCACATCGCCCTCTGCAAGCAGATCAAGGCCGCCGGCATCGCCCCCTGGACGTACGCGGGCAAGCACCCCCGCTACATGAGCTGGCCGCTGATCGCCACGGCGATCAAGTTCGGCGGGCCGTCGGTGGCGATGGCGATCGACAACCTCGAACCCAACGCCTGGAAGTCCGACGCCATGAAGGCGGCGGCCGACGCCTGGTACCAGATCGTCAAGGACAAGTACATCCTGGACGGTTCGCCGGGCCTGGACCACATCCAGTCGCAGACCGCCTGGTGCCAGGGCAAGGCCGCCTTCATCTCCTGCGGCTCCTGGCTGGAGAACGAGCAGGCGAAGGTGACCCCGGCCGGCTTCAACATGACCATCGCGCCGACCCCGAGCCTGGGCAGCGGGGACAAGCTGCCGTTCGAGGCGATCCGGGGCACCGCGGGCGAGCCGTTCATGGTGCCGTCGAAGGCGAAGAACGTCGCCGGTGGCCTGGAGTACTTCCGGATGATGCTCTCCAAGAAGGGCGCGCAGGACTTCACCAAGAAGGTCTCCAGCCTGACCGTGGTGGCCGGCGCGACCGACGGGGTCGAACTGCCGTTCGGCCTGACCACCGTGGTCAAGGCGCTGGAGGCGTCCGGCAGCAACGGCTTCAACTGGGTCTACAACAACTACTACCGCAAGCTCGAGCGCGAGCTGGTCGACGCCGCGTGCGGCGAGTTCTTCAGCGGCCGGAGCACGCCGGCCGAGTTCCTCGACCAGTGCCAGAAGGGCGCCGACTCGATCGCCCAGGACAGCTCGATCAAGAAGTACAAGCGGGCCGCGTGACATCCGGCCGGTGGGGGCGGCCCGTCCGTCCCCACCGGCCTGCCGCTGGGAAGTAGGTCCATCTCGTGAAACATGGCAAGTACCCGCTGATCATCACCTTCCTGGTGCCACCGCTGCTGCTCTACGGCGTCTTCGTGCTGTCGCCGTACCTGCAGGCGTTCCAGATCTCCACCACCAACTGGCTCGGCTACTCCGCGCACGCCGACCCGGTCGGGATGGCCAACTTCCGGACGCTGCTGCACGACGGCCAGGTGTGGAACGCGATCAAGAACAACGCGATCATGCTCGCCGTGGTGCCGGTGCTCACCATCGGCCTCGGACTGTTCTTCGCCACCATGCTCAACATGGGCGGCCGCAAGGGACGGGCCGGGGTCACCGGCGTCCGGGGCACCTCCGTCTACCGGATGGTCTACTTCTTCCCGCAGGTGCTCTCGGTGGTGATCATCGCCCTCCTCTGGAAGGAGGTCTACCACCCCAACAACGGCCTGCTCAACGGCGCGCTGCGGGCGTTGGGCCTGCCGGCGCCGACCTGGCTCGGTGACCCGCGTACCGCCTTCTGGTGCGTGCTGGCGGTGATGGTCTGGAGCAACGTGGGGTTCTACGTGGTGCTCTTCGGCGCCGCCATGTCCGCCGTCCCGCGGGACATCTACGAGGCGGTGATGCTCGACGGGGCGTCCCGCTGGACCACCCTGCGCCGGATCACCGTGCCGCTGCTCTGGGACACCGTGCAGGTGGCCTGGATCTACCTGGCCATCGCCGCGCTGGACGGTTTCATCCTGGTCCAGCAGATGACCAACGGCGGACCCAACTTCTCGTCCGACGTGATCGGCCTGCGGATGTACGAGACGGCGTTCGGCAGCGAGAGCAAGTTCGGGTACGCCTCCGCCATCGGCGTGGTGATGCTGTTCCTGACCCTGTCGGTCGCGGTGCTGGCGCTGCGTACCGCCCGTCGCGATCGGATCGAATACTCGTGACCACGCTGGATCGGCCCACCACGACGGCGGCGGAGGAGCCCGGGGCCGCCCGCGGCCAGGATCGGCGGCTGCGCCGCGAACTGGGCGTCGCCAACCTCTTCTCGCACGGTTTCCTGCTGCTCTGGGCCGCGCTGACCGCGCTGCCGCTGCTGTGGATGTTCATCAGCTCGTTCAAGAGCGACGGTGAGATCCTCTCCGACCCCTGGGGGCTGCCGGGGGCGCTGCGCTTCGAGAACTGGTCCCGGGCCTGGACCGAGGCGCACATCGGCCGGTACTTCCTGAACAGCGGCATCGTGGTGGCCGGCTCGCTCACCCTCACCATGCTGCTCGGCGCCACGGCGGCGTACGTCTTCGCCCGGTACGAGTTCCGGGGGCGGCAGGTCGTCTACTACCTGTTCGTCGGCGGGATGATGTTCCCGGTGTTCCTCGCCCTCGTGCCGCTCTTCTTCGTGGTGCGCAACGCCGGCCTGTTCGGCAGTTGGACCGGCCTGATCCTGGTCTACGCCGCCTACTCGCTGCCCTTCACGGTCTTCTTCCTGACCGCCTTCTTCCGGACGCTCCCGACGTCCATCGCCGAGGCCGCGCTCATCGACGGCTGCGGGCACTTCCGGCTCTTCTTCCGGGTGATGCTGCCGATGGCGCGACCAGGATTGATCAGCGTGGCGATCTTCAACTTCCTCAGCCACTGGAACCAGTTCATCCTGCCGCAGGTGCTGATGCAGGGCGACGACTCCAAGTGGGTGCTGGCGCAGGGCCTCACCGCGCTCGCGGTCAGTCAGGGCTACCAGGGCGACTTCAGCGGCCTGTTCGCCGGACTGACCATCGCCACCCTGCCGGTGCTGGCGGTGTACGTCGCGTTCCAGCGGCAGATCCAGACCGGCCTCACGGCCGGGCAGCTCAAGTGAGGTGCCGGCGGCCCGTCCGGTGGTGGTTGCCACAGGCAACGGGGCAGCGCGACCGCTAAGGGCTCCTCTATCGTGGGCCGGCACCTTCACCGATTGACAGGAATCACATGTTCTTCCTCATCTACGACCTCCTGCTGCTGCTCGGCGGCATCGCGATGGTCGCCATCGGCATCGCCATCAAGGAGCAGGGCACCGGAGCCCGGATCCTCAACGTGGTCGTCGGCCTGGCCTTCTTCGCCTACGGCTTCTACCTGATGTTCCTCTTCGATGGCGACTCCTACCGGGTCTTCATCTACGTCTTCATCCTGCCGATCCTGCTGATCGTGCGCGCCGTGAAGGGCCGCAAGGAGGCCCGCGAGCAGGCCGCGGCGCACCAGTTCGCCGGCGCGCCCCAGCCCGGCCAGTTCGCCCCGTCCGCCCCGGGCCAGCCGGGCCAGGGCTGGCCGGCCCCCCAGGGCCAGCCCGCCCCCTACGGCCAGGCCCCGCACCAGCCCGGCCAGCCGGCGCCGCAGGCGCCCTACGGCCAGCCGGCCCCCCAGGGCCAGTACGGCCAGCCCCAGGCTCAGTACGGCCAGCCCCAGGCTCAGTACGGCCAGCCGCAGGGCCAGTACGGCCAGCCCCAGGGCCAGTACGGCCAGCCGCAGGCGCAGCCGGGCTACCCGAACGCCTGAACCTCGCACCGCGGCAGCGGGCCGGTCGACGCGCTGTCGACCGGCCCGCTGTTTCGTTCGGCTCCCGCCCAGCGCGCCAAGTTGGCGCGAGCCGGCGGGTCCGGCTCACGTAAGCTGACCGATTCTGACCATCGATTCGCAGAGCTTTCACGTCGCGGTCGCGGGCATCGCGTTCCCTCATCCCGGCCAAGCGCCCCGCGCCTTCCCACCGTCCGGTGGTCCCTGCGCTGCGCGCGGTCGAGCTGAGTCGTGCGTGATGTCACCGGCCGACAACGTCCCCGCGGCCATCGCGACACGGGCCGGCGGACGGTCCGGCCCGCCGCCCGCCGCCCGCCAGATCTTGGCGACTTACAGCAGCGAGCAGCAACTCGCCAAGATTCGGCGGACCTCGACGCCCGAGACGTGATTCGCGGCGTCCGAGGCGGGTCGGGCATAGCTCACGAGCCGCTAGGAACTTGATGAGGTGGGTGACTCACCTGACCTGACGACGCGGATGACTGACCGTGCCCGCCCAGGCGGCGCTGGGATGAGTCACTTAGGGCATCAAGTTGCTAGGTGCTGAGTAGAAGGCGGCCGACGGGCACGGGCCTCTCGCGCGCCATTGAGCAGAGATCGGCAACGACGCGGGTGCGCTGGTCGGGCGCGCCCAGCAGGAGCTTCCTCGTGCCGGATCATCGATGGGATGATCTCCGGTCGCCGCCCTGGTGGGCATTGGATCGGGCTCCCGCGGTCGCGGCGGGACGCTCGGGCGGTTCCCCCAGGCGCGTCACTGCCGCCGAGTAGCGGCGGAGGCCGCCGGGTGCGGGTGCAGGGCCGGGGATGAAGTGCGGGCCCAGGGGTCAGGGCGGCGGGCCCAGGGGTCAGGGCGGCGGGCCCAGGGGTCAGGGCGGCGGGACAAGGGATCAGGGCGGCGGGACAAGGGATCAGGGCGGCGGGGCCAGGGGTCTAAGGCGGCGGGGCCAGGGGGTCTAAGGCGGCGGGGCCAGGGGGCTAGGCCTGCGGGCTGACGGGAGGTCAGGCCGGCGGGACGAGCAGGGTGTGCAGGGTCGCTGGGTCGGTGACCTCGGGCAGGTCGCGGGCGGCGAGCCAGGCGGCCGCGGCGGCCCCGTCGCCGGCGCTGCGCAGTGGGGCGTCCGGCCACCGGCGGGCGAGTTCCAGGCGGACTGCGGCGGCCAGCGGGGTGTCGCCGGTGAGCAGGCCGCCGCCGAGCACCACGGGGTCGGTGGCGCCGGGCGGCCGGATGCGGGAGACGCTCTCGGCCAGCAGCGCGGCTGCCTCCGCGACCAGGGCCAGGCCGGTCGGTTCGCCGTCGCGGGCCGCCGTGGCGACCAGCGGCGCGAGCCGGGCCAGTTCCACCGGCGGTCGGCGGGTCACCGCCTGCACGACCGCGTCCGCGGTCGCGCGGGGGCGGGCGGCGACCTCGGTGGTGCCGGTCAGTTCGGCGAGGACCTGGCGGGCCAGGTCGCCGGGCGGCTGGGCCCGGTCCAGGTCGGTGAGCAGGCGGCGGACCGCCTCCCGGCCCAGCCAGAACCCCGAGCCGGCGTCGCCGAGCAGCCAGCCGTGGCCGTCGGCGGTGCGGTCGAGGCGCAGGTCGCGTACCTGGGCGGCAATGGCGCCGGTGCCGGCGATGAGCACGGTGCCATCGGGGGCCGCCGTGCCCGAGGCGTACGCCACGAGGGCGTCGCCGTGGACGGCGTAGGGGCAGCGCAGGCCGGCGTCGGCCCAGGCCCGGTCGAAGGCGGCCCGGCCCTGTGGGTCGGCGAGGAGCCGGCCGGCCCCGGCCAGCCCGATGACGCCGGCACGGACCCGGGTCGGGTCGACGTCGGCGAGCGCGGCGCGCAGCGCGGCGAGGAGTTCGGCGGCGGCCCGTTCGGCGCCGTGGCTGGTCGGGTTGCCCCCGCCGGCGCGGCCCACGCCGAGGCGTACCCCGTCGAGGGTGAGGGCGGCGGCGCGGGTGGACGTACCCCCGACGTCGAGGCCGACCACGGCGGTGTCCGACATCCCCTCATGCTGGTCGGCCGGGCTCCGGGGCGCAAGATCCGGGCTGTGCGCCAGGTAACAGTTTGAAAACTTCGCCCACGCCCTTGACACGGAGGGGCCTTCAGTAAGAACTTTTACCACTAACAGTTAACACTCTTTTCGGAAAGGCGTCCCATGGTTGATCACGAGGTGGACACCCCCGCGGGGACCGCGGTGGTCGACGCCGACGCGGTCGACCGGCGGGGTGCGGTGGCCGTCTCCTCCGATGGCGTACTGGCCCGGGTCCGGGCTGGTGCGGGGGAGCTGACGGGGGCGTTGCGCCGGGTCGCCGAGCACGTGCTCAGTGACCCGGAGGCAGCGGCCCGGGCCACCATCGTCGAGTTGGCCGAGCGTAGCGGCACCTCGCCGGCCACGATCACCCGGTTCTGCCGGGCCATGGGCTTCGAGGGCTACGCCGACCTGCGGCTCGGCATCGCGGCGGAGACCGGCCGGGCCCGCTCGGCGGGCTGGACGGTCGACATCGGCCGGGAGATCCAGCCCAGTGACCCGCTGTCCCGGGTGCTCGACCAGATCATGGCCGCCGACACCCGGGCCATGCACGACACCGCTGCGCTGCTCGACCTCGCGGAGGTGGAGCGGGCGGCCGTGGCCATCGCCGGGGCCAGCCGGGTGAACATCTTCGGCGCCAGCGGCAGTGCCCTGGTCGGCGAGGAGATGCAGTTCAGCCTGCACCGCATCGGGGTGGCCGCCTGGGCCTGGAGCGACGTGCACGAGGGGCTCGCCAGCGCCGCGCTGCTCGGCGTCGGCGACGTCGCGCTCGGCATCTCGCACACCGGGCAGACCCGGGAGACCATCGAGATGCTCGCGGAGGCGGGCAGCCGGGGGGCGACCACTGTCGCGCTGACCGGCTTCCCCCGCTCGCCGCTGGCCGAGCTGGCCGACATCGTGCTGGTCACCGCCAGCCAGGCCACCACCTTCCGGCCCGACGCGCTCTCCGCGCGGCACCCCCAGCTCGTCGTGCTCGACCTGCTCTACATCGCGGTGGCGCAGCGCACCCACGACCGCGCCCACGCGGCCTTCCGGCGTACCGCCCAGGCCGTCGACGGGCACAAGGCCGAGAAGGGGGCCACCTCATGATCAGTGCCCAGCGGTACGCGGACGCCGTCCGCCCGGTGCTCGACCGGCTGGTCGACACCCAGGCGGAGGCGGTCGACCGGGCGGCCGACGTGATCGCCGGCGGCCTGCGTGCCGGCGGGGTGCTCCAGGCGTTCGGCGCCGGCCACTCCGAGGCGTTCGCCGCCGAGTTGGTGGCCCGGGCCGGCGGCCTGGTCCCGACCAACCGACTCTCCCTGCACGACCTCGTGCTGCACGGCGACGCGCCCCGCGACGTGCTCGCCGACCCCAAGCTGGAACGCGACCCGGCCGTGGCGCACCAGCTCTACGCCCTGGCGGCGCCGCAGCCGGAGGACGTCTTCGTGGTCGCCTCCCAGTCCGGCATCAACGGCTCGGTGGTCGAGCTGGCGACGCTGGTCCGGGAACACGGCCACCCCCTGATCGCGGTCACCTCGGTCGAGCACACCGCACGGGTCGCCCCGCGGCACCCGTCCGGCCACCGGCTCGCCGACCTCGCCGACGTCGTGCTGGACAACGGCGCGCCGTACGGTGACGCACTGCTGCCGCTCGAGGGCGGCGGCGCGGTCTGTGCGGTCTCGTCGGTCACCGCGGCGCTGCTGGCGCAGCTGCTGACCGCCGAGGTCGTGCGACGGTTCCACCAGGCCGGAGAGGTACCCCCTATCTACCTCTCCGCCAACGTCCCCGGTGGGGACGAGCACAACCTCGCCCTCGAGTCGCGGTACGCCGGGCGCCTCCGGCGGACCGCCTGACCCGACACCACAAGGAGAGACAAAGATGTCGGTTACCCCCGAGAATCTCGGCGACCTCAGCCGCCGGACCCTGCTCCAGCGTGCCGCCGCGGCGGGCCTCCTCGCCGTCCCGGCGATGGGCGTGCTCAGCGCCTGCGCCGGCAGCGAGCCGGAGAAGTCCGACACCGGCGGCGGTGCCAAGAGCAAGGACAACCCGTTCGGTGTGAAGGACGGCAGCGCCGTCAAGGTGGTCGTCTTCAACGGCGGTCTGGGCGACCAGTGGGCCAAGGAAGACAAGGTCATCTTCAGCGCCAAGCACCCGAACGTCACGGTCAACATGTCTTCGACCCAGAAGATCAAGACCGAAGAGCAGCCGAAGATGGCGACGCAGCCGAGTGACCTGGTCATGAACTCGGGCGCCGACATGATGGACCGCAGCACGCTGATCAACGAGGGCGCCATCGAGCCGCTCGACGACCTGCTCACCGCGCCCGCCTGGGACAGCGAGGGCACCGTGGCGGACTCGCTGCTGCCGGGCACGGTCACCGACGGCACCCAGAACGGCAAGTTCTACGTCGTGAACGTGGCGTACACGGTGTGGGGCAACTGGTACAACGCGGCGCTGTTCAAGAAGGAGGGTTGGCAGGCGCCGACCACCTGGGAGGAGTTCTTCGCGCTGGCGCCGAAGATCAAGAACAAGGGTATGGCGCCGTACGTGCACGACGCCGTGCACGGCTACTACCCGCGCTGGGCGCTCATGGCGAGCATCTGGAAGACCGCCGGCAAGCAGGTCGTCGTCGACATCGACAACCTGAAGGAGAACGCCTGGAAGGCCGACGGCGTGGTCAAGGCGCTGGAGCCGTGGGAGAAGCTGGTCAAGGACAAGCTGCTCCTCCCGGGCAAGCTCGACCACACCCAGTCGCAGCAGGCGTTCCTCGACGGCAAGGCGGCGTTCATCCAGGTCGGCACGTGGCTGAAGAACGAGATGGCCGCCACCATCCCGCCGGGCTTCGAGCTGACCCTGTCCGACTACTGGCACAACGCGGACGACAAGACGCCGAAGGACGTGTTCGCCTCGTCCGGTGAGGGCTTCGTCGTGCCGAGCAAGGCCCCGAACAAGGAGGCCGCGAAGGAGTTCCTGCGGGCGATGCTGTCCAAGGCCGGCTCGGCCAAGTTCGCCGAGCTGACCAAGTCGCTGGCCTCCACCAAGGGCTCCGGCGACAACGTGCAGGACACCGCGCTGGCCAGCGCCAACGCCCTCATGAAGAACGGCGGCAGCGAGCTCATCTCGGTCAAGTTCCAGGACTTCTACGCGGACCTGGACAAGGAGAGCCAGAACCTCTCCGAGGAGCTGATGGCCGGCCGGCTCACCGCGCAGCAGTTCGTCGACAAGATGCAGGCGGCCGCCGACAAGGTCGCCAAGGACTCGTCGATCAAGAAGCAGACCCGCACCGCCTGATCCGACGGAGAGAGTGAGTCCTATGCGGCACGGAGTCGCGCGTTTCGTCACGGGCTTCCTGGCCCTGCCCGTCGCGCTGTACCTGTTCTACGTGGTGTGGCCGTTCGTGCAGGCGGCGGGATATTCGCTGACCGACTGGGGTGGGTACTCGAACTCCCAGCGCTTCGTCGGGCTGGACAACTACGTCCGGCTGCTCTCCGACGAACTGATCCGGAAGGCGTTCTGGCACAACGTTTTCTTCCTGGTCACCGTGCCGCTGTTCACCATCGCGCTGGCCCTGTTCCTCGCGTTCCTGCTCAACGTGGGCGGACGCGAGGACAGGGCCGGCATCCGCGGGGTGTTCGGCTCCGCCCTCTACAAGGTCATCTTCTTCTTCCCGCAGGTGCTGTCGCTGGTGGTCATCGCCGTCATGTGGCAGCAGATCTACCGGACCGACAGCCAGGGCCTGATCAACGGCCTGCTCATCAAGATCGGGCTGGTCGACGCCGACAACCCGATCGCCTTCACCGCCGACCCGGAGCCGTTCCTCGGCATCCCCGCGGTGCTGTGGTGGCTGCTGCTCATCGCGGTGTGGAGCGGCGCCGGCTTCTACATGGTGCTCTTCTCCGCGGCCATGCAGTCGATCCCGAAGGACATCTACGAGGCGGCGATCCTGGACGGGGCGGGCCGTTTCGACACGTTCTTCCGGGTCACCCTGCCGCTGCTCCGGGACACCATCTCGGTGGCCTGGGTCTACCTGGGCTTCATCGCCCTGGACATGTACGCCCTGGTCTTCGTCATGACGCCGAGCCAGGGCGGCCCGAACCACGCGAGCGAGATCTTCGCTTCGGTGATCCAGTTCAACGCGTTCCAGAAGGGCCAGTTCGGCTACGCCTGCGCGATCGCCGTGGCGCTGGCCATCTTCACCATCCTGCTGGCCGCCGTCCAGCTGAGGATCACCCGTCGTGAGCGGATCGAGTTCTGAGGAGGCCTGGACGATGAGCACGGTGACCCACACCTCCGACCAGAAGCGACCCGGCGCGGCGCCGCCGGCCGGTCCGGCAGCGGACCGCCGGGAGCGAGCCGCGGGCGGCATCGGCGGCCGGATATTCAACGGCTTCTCACACCTGTTCCTGGTGGTGTGGGCCGTGATGGTGATCTACCCGCTGCTGTGGGTGGTGATGTCCGCGCTGAAGACCGACTCGGAGGTGATCCGCGAGCCGCTGTCGCTGCTCCCCGAGTCGCTGCAGTGGGACAACTTCGCCCGGGCCTGGTCGGCCGGGATCGACAGCTTCTTCCTGAACACGCTGCTCGTGCTCGTGTTCAGCGTGACCCTGACGATGCTGCTGGGCTCGATGGCGGCGTACGCGCTGGCCCGCTACGAGTTCCGGGGCAACCGGCTCATCTACTGGATGTTCCTGTCCGGGCTGACCCTGCCGATCTACCTCGCCGCGGTGCCGCTGTTCAAGGGCGTCTACAACATGAACGTGGTGTTCCCGTTGCTGGGCCCGAACAAGCACCTCACGCTGATCCTGGTCTACGTGGCCTGGTCGCTGTCGTTCACGGTCTTCTTCATGCACTCGTTCTTCCGGACGCTGCCCGATTCGATCGCCGAGGCGGCCATGGTCGACGGCGCCTCGCACACCCGGACGTTCTTCAGCGTGATGCTGCCGATGGCCAAGCCCGGCCTGATCAGCATCGGCATCTTCAACGTGCTCGGCCAGTGGAACCAGTGGTACCTGCCGACCCTGCTCATGCAGTCGGTGTCCGGTGAGCCGAAGCACCAGGTGATCGCCCAGGGGCTGATCGAGCTGTCGGTCAACCAGGGCTACAAGTCCGACTGGTCCGGCCTGTTCGCCGGGGTCACCATGGCGATGCTGCCGGTCCTGATCGTGTACATCGTGTTCCAGCGCCAGGTGCAGTCCGGCCTGACGGCGGGCGTCAGCAAGTAACCCACCCGGGTTAGGAAGGGCCCCTTCTTATACGCCAGGCGTTAAGAAGGGGCCCTTCCTTGCGCCCGGGGTGTCGGTGGGGGCGGGCAGAATCGCGTCCGTGCCGGTGGCGGTGGTGGCGGACGAGCGGGGCGGCGGTGTGCTGCAACCGCTCGACGACGCTGGGCGCCCGACCGGCCCGGCCGAGCCGGTGGCCGACCTGGCCGCCGCGGTGGCCGCCCGGGAGGCCGCCGACCGGCCCCGCTGGGTGTGGGCCACCGGCGCGACGCTCTACCCGGCGCTGCTGCGCGCCGGCGTCCGGCTGGACCGGTGCCACGACGTCGAGCTGACCGAGGCGCTGCTGCTGGGCCACGCCGGCCGCTGGGGCGAGCCGCGGTCGCTCGCCGCGGCGTGGGCGCGGCTCACCGGGGCGCCGGTCCCGCCGGACCCGGCGCCCCGCCCGCCGGAGCCGCCCGGCCACGGCCAGGGTGCGCTCTTCGACGCGCCGTCCGGCCCGCCCGGTCCGGGCATCGCGGCGTTGACCAGGGTGTACGCGGACCAGCTCGCCCGGGTCGCGCGGACCGGGCACCCCGGCCGGTTCCGGCTGCTGGTGGCCGCCGAGTCGGCGGGCGCGCTGATCGCCGCCGAGATGGGGGTGGCCGGCCTGCCCTGGCGCGCCGACGTGCACGACGCGATCCTGGCCGACCTGCTGGGCGAGGCGTCCCCGGTCGGCGGGCCGCCCCGCCGGCTGGCCGAGCTGGCCGCGCGGATCGCCGAGGCGTTCGGCGTCCGCCAGCTGCACGCCGACTCCCCGGCCGAGCTGCTGAAGGCGTTCGCGCGGGCCGGCGTGGAGCTGCCGAACACCCGGGCCTGGTCGCTGCGCGGGGTGGAGCACCCGGCGGTGCCGCTGGTCCTGGAATACAAGGAGCTCTACCGGATCTGGACGGCGCACGGCTGGGCCTGGCGCGACGCCTGGGTCTCCGGCGGCCGCTTCCACCCGGAGTACGTGCCCGGCGGCGTGGTCTCCGGCCGCTGGGCCACGCGGGGCGGCGGGGCGTTGCAGATCCCGAAGGTGATCCGGCGTGCCGTGGTGGCCGACCCGGGCTGGACGTTCGTGGTGGCCGACGCGGGCCAGCTCGAACCGCGGGTGCTCGCCGCGGTCTCCGGCGACGAGCGGCTGGCCGCCGCCGGCGGCGCCGGTGACCTCTACGCGGCGCTCGCCCGGGACGCGTTCGCCGGTGACCGGGCCCGGGCCAAGGTGGCCCTGCTCGGCGCCATGTACGGGCAGACCGGCGGCGCCGCGCTGCCCGCCCTGGCGGTGCTGAAGAAGAACTACCCGACCGCGTTCGGCCACGTCGAGGCGGCGGCCCGCACCGGCGAGGCGGGCGGGCTGGTCCGGTCGTGGCTGGGGCGCACCTGCCCCCCGGCCGGGTCGGTCGGCTTCGGCGACGGCGACGAGGCGGTGGTCGACGCCGGGGCGGATCCGCAGAGCCCCCGGGCCCGGGCGGCCCGCTCGCGGGGGCGGTTCACCCGCAACTTCGTCATCCAGGCCACCGCCGCCGAGTGGGCGTCCACGCTGCTGGCCACGCTCCGCACCGAGCTGGCCGGCACCCGGGCCGAGCTGGTCTTCTTTCAGCATGACGAGGTGATCGTGCACTGCCCGGCCGAGACGGCCGAGGCGGTCGTCGCGGCGGTCACCGAGGCCGGTGCGCGGGCCACCCGGCTGCTCTTCGGCGAGACCCCGGTCCGCTTCCCGCTCGACCTCTCCGTCGTGAACTGCTACGCCGACGCGGCATAGACAGGCAATTTTCCGATTTGCCCCGCTACCCGGTCCCCGGCACGCTCGTTGGGCCCGGTGTGCGTACGACGGGACGGACCGGGCGCTGCTGCCTCCGGCCCGTCCCCCAGGTCGAGGGGGCACCGCTGAACCGGATCGCAGGAATGATCATCGCCGCTGGTGGGGGCCGCCGGATCGGCGGACCCGAGGCGCTGCTGCACCAGGGGGAGAAGCCCCTGGTCAGCCGAATGATCGACACGCTGGCCGAGGCGGGCTGCGTGGAGGTCGTCGTCGTGCTGGGCGCGGCAGCGGACCAGGTGCGGCAGACCACCGACCTGGCCGCGGCCACGGTCGTGGTCAACCGGGCCTGGGGGACCGGGGTCGGCTCCTCGATCCGGGCCGGGCTGGCCGCGTTGACCGACGAGACCATCGAGGCCGTCGTCGTGGTGCCCGTGGACATGCCCGGGCTCACGGCCGCGGCGGTCCGCCGGGTCGCCGCCCTGCCGTACCCGGACGTGCTGGTCTGCGCCACCTACGACGGGCTGCGCGGCTACCCGATGCTGTTCGGCCGCCGGCACTGGTCCGGCATCGCCACCCTGGCCAGCGCCGACGTGGGCGCCCGGCCGTACCTGCTGGCGCACAAGGACCAGATCGTCGACATCGCCTGCGACTCGGTGGCCGACGGCAGCCGGATCGACAGCCCGGAACTGATGGCCCTCTACGGCCTCAACATCCCGGAACAGCGGGTCGCGTCCGAGGTGGGCTGAGTATCCGTACGGATGTGCCGGGTGGGCGGCGCGACCAGACTCGGGGCCATGCGTCGATTCGCCACCGCCCTGCTGTGCCTGGCCGTGCTCGTCGGCTGCGCCAGGCCGGGCCAGCTGCCCGCGTCGGACGGCGGCCCCGCCCCCGACACCGGCTGGACCACGTACCAGGCTGACGTCACCGCCGTCCGGGTCGGTGCCGACCCGCGCTCGCTCACGCTGACCGTGGCGCTCCTCGCGGACGCAGACGGGTGCTCCCGGAATCCGCGGATCACCTACCTGACCGAGGAGAACAATCGCGTCTACGCCAACGTGGTGCAGGACTCGCGCCTGTCGGGGGTGGTCGGCGGCTGCCCCACCCACACGCCGGGTGAGGTGACGTTGACGACGCCGGGGCCGATCGCCGACCGGATCGTCGTGCTGAACCAGGAGCCGTGGAAGCGCGACGGCGCGGAGTACCGCCGCTGCGACGCGACCTTCGGCTGCGATCCGATGCCGACGGACCACTGTGACCCGGCCTGGATCAGCGTCGCGGTCCGGGGGATGGACGTGTCCCGGCACTCCGTCGGCTCGCCGGAACGCTGCGACGGCACGTGGCTGGTCATGACGGTGCCGTTCGATCCGGTGCCGTGCGGGGCCGAGGCGCGGCCGGGCTGCGACGCCTCGGTCACCGTGCGCCGCTACTTCCTGCGGTGGGCCGGCGAACGCGGCTGGGCCACGATCGCCACCTCGACCGAGGCCGGCTGCGGCCGGGTCCGCACGGCCGAGCCGGCCTTCCCGAGGAAGCTCTGCGCCGACCTGCCCACGCCGTGACCGCCGGCGGAGCTTCGCCCGATCTGTCCGTCCGGGTGGTCCACCGAGCTCCGCCGGGTGCCAGGATGCGGGAATGCCGTATGACGAGGACCTCGCGAACCGGGTACGGGAACTGCTCGGGCGGGAGCCCGGGCTCGCCGAGAAGCGCATGTTCGGCGGCCTGGCGATGATGGTGAACGGCAACATGGCGGTGGTCGTCCGCGGTGCCGGCGGCCTCATGGTCCGCGTGGACCCGGCGGAGTCCGAACGGCTGGAGGCGGAGCCCGGCGCCCAGGCGACGGAAATGCGGGGGTGGCCGATGCGGGGCTGGATCACGGTGGATCCCTCGGCCTGCGCAGGTGACGCCGACCTGGCCCGGTGGGTCGATCGCGGCGTCCGCTTCGCGGGAACCCTGCCGGCGAAGTAGGCCGCGCCTAGGGCCGGCCGCCGGACGGCCGCTCGAGACCGAGCCGGTCGGCGAGGTCGCCCGCCACCGCCGCCAGCGCCGCCGGCACCGGTCGCCGGGTGACCAGGAAAAGGGTGAAGCGGCCCGGCACCGGCGCCGGAGCGACCTGCTCGTCCGGGGCCGCGTACGCGAGCGCGAGCCCACGCGGCAGGACGACCGGGCAGCCGAGCAGCCGGCCCATCCGGACCGCCGTCTCGCCCGTGGCCGCCGGCTTCGGGCGGGCGCCCAGTGCGGAGAGCCGCCGGTGCAGGGCGTCCGCGGACGCGTCGTAGCTGTGCGCCACCACGTCGAGGCCGGCGAACGGCCGGCGCCCGGGTCCGAGCCGTACCCCGGGCGGGGTGAGCAGGGCCAGCCGGTCGGCGGCCACGGGCGCCGCGACGGCCGTGGCCGGCAGCCGCATCTGGTTGGCGACCGTGACGAAGGCGGCGTCGAGCGAGCCCTCGCCGACCCACTCGACCAGGCGGTCACCGTGGTCGGTGACCTGGTGCACCGTCGCGCCCCGGAGCAGGTCCACGAGGGCGGGGAACAGCCACGCGGCCAGGCTCGGGAAGGTGCCGGCGCTCAGCACCTCCCCGCGCGCCGCCGCGCGGGTCCGGTCGAAGATGCCCTCCAGGTGATCCAGCACGTGGGCCGCCTCCGCGGCCAGCGCCCGGCCGGCCGGGGTCGGTCGCGCCCCGGTGGTGTCCCGGTCGAAGAGCCGCTCGCCGATCCGCCGCTCCAGCGCTGCCAGCCGGCTGCTCGCGGCCGGCTGGCTGATCCGCATCTCGCGGCCCGCCGCGCCCAGGGAGCCGTGCCGCGCCAGCGCCGCCACGAGCCGCAGGTCCTCGACCGTGGGTAGGGAGCTCATAGGCCCAGATTATGAGCCGAGCCGCCCTTTCACCAGCTACCGGCGGCCGGGACGGGGCCACATCATCGAACCCGTGGACATCCGCCGGGACATCGCCGCCATGCTCACCGCCACCTTCGTCACCTGGCTGGGCCAGCGCACCACCGCCGTCGCGCTGCCCCTGGTCGCGCTCGCCGAGACCGGTTCCGCCTGGACCACCGGCCTGGTCGGCGGTGCGGTCGGGTTGCCGATGCTCACCTCGGCGTGGTGGGCGCGCGGCCTCCGCCAGCGGCTGACCACCGGGCGGGCCCTCGCCGGGGTGCTCGCGATCCAGGTGCTCGGCCTGCTCGTGATCCCGGTCGGCGCGATGGTCGGCACGGTCGGTCCGCTGCACCTGACCGCCGCCGGGCTGATCACCGGGGCCGCCACCACGCTGAGCGGCCCGGGCCAGCGGGCGCTGCTCGCCGACATCTGCGAGGGCGCCGACGTCGCCACGCGCATGCTGGCCTGGCAGGACTTCGCGCACCGCAGCACGATGATCCTCGCGCCGCCGCTGGCCGGCTGGGCGGTCACCGTCGGCGGGCCGCTGCGGCTGCTCTGGGCGGAGGCGGCCGGCGTCGCCCTCGGCGCGATCCTGCTGCTGGCCGTCCGCGGCAGCGCCGCGCCCGCCGCCGAGGGCACCGCCGGGGCACCAGCCCTGCGGCACGTGCTGGCCCGACACCCCGAGGTACGCCGTGCCGTGACCATGGCCGGCGTCGGCGGCCTCACCTGGTTCGCCTTCACCCTCGGGCTCGCCATCCTCGGCGCCGAGACGGGCCGGCCCGGGCTGCTCGTCTCGGCCGGCATGACCGGCTACGGCGCCGGCTCGCTCGCCGGTGCGCTGGTCGCGCCCGCGCTCGTACCCCGGCTGCCGCCGCTGGCCACGATGGCGGCCGGCTGGATCGCGCTCGGCGCGACCTTCGCGGCGCTGCCCCTGGTCACCGCGTCGCTCCCGCTCATCGCGGTCGTGGCCGCCGTGGGCGGCCTGGCCATGCCGCTGGGCATCGGCGCCGTCAACCGCCTGATCACCACCCGCACCGAGGGCGCGGAACGACGGGCCGCCTTCGCCGTGGAGAGCCTGGTGCACGACGGCGCCGTCTCGATCGGCCTGCTCGGCGGCGGGGCGGTGATCGGCCTGGCCGGCGCCGGCCCGACGCTGGTCGTGGCGGGCGCCGCCCAGGTCGCCGTCGGGCTCCTCGCCGGGCCCTGGCTGCTCCCGGTCTCCGCTCCGGCCCGCCCCCCGGCCCGATCCCTCGACCGGGCGCCCGGCTGACCCCGCTCTGCTCCGCGCCTCGTCAGGGGCGGGTGCTGTCCCGGCGGACGACGGACCACGAGGCCCGCCGGGGGTCCGGTTCCCGCCCGAGCGCCACCTGCGCGCACGCCGCGCCCTGCTCGCGCAGTGACTGCGCGACCGTCGTCAGCCGCAGCTGTGCCGCGACCGCGGCGTCATCCCACCCGGTCACCGCCACCTCGTCGGGGACGACCCGACCGGCCGCGCGGGCCGCCCGGATCACGCCGGCAGCCTGCTGGTCGCTCATCGCCGCGATCGCGTCGGGCGGCTCGGGGGAGGCCAGCAGGGTCGCGGCGATCCGCTCGGCCTCGCCCGCGTCGTTGCGGGCGCACACCCCGACGACGACGTCGCCCCAGGCGATGCCGGCGTCCTCGGCCGCCTGCCGGTAGCCCTCCAGCCGCTCGCGGGTCACCGGAAACAGGACGTCGCGGATGTCCCCGCCACCGGTGATCGTGCTGACCCGGTCCCGGGACAGCGGGAAGCTCACCAGCGCCGGACGCCTCGCGCCCGCGAACGCCACCGCGCCCACCGCACGCGCGGCCGCGCGGTTGTCGATGCTCACCAGTCCCAGCCCGCGCACCGCAGGTCCACCGTGGACCACCGCGGGGCGCTTGGTCGCGCGGACGGCCGCCAGGATCGGATCATCGTCGGCGGTGGTCCAGACGATGAACCCGTCGACGGCGGCGTCCGTGATGCGGGGGAGGTCGTCGGCGGCGCCCGTGACCGGCAGGATGGTCATGCCGTAACCGCGGCCCGCGCAGACGTCGGCGATCCCCGCCAGGAAGGACGCCGCCTCCGGATCCTCGAACGCGTAACTCAGGTGCTCGCCCATCACCACGCCGACCGTGCGGGTGCTGCCGCGGCGCAGCGACCGGGCGCTCGGGTCGGGCCCGGCGTATCCCAGCGCGTCCGCGGCGGCGAGCACCTTCGACCGGGCCCGCTGCGACACCCGCTCCGGTCGGTTGTACGTGTAGGAGGCGGTCATGACCGACACGCCGGCCAGTTCGGCCACCTGCGCGAGGGTCACCCGCTTCGAGCCGCCGGGCGCTTCCACGATGCCACCCTAACCGGCCGCGTGTATCGTTACACAACATGACGCGGACACCGGTCGCCTCGCCACGACGTCTCACCGTCTCGGCATACGTGGCGTTCGCCGCCTTCGGCTCGTTCTGGGGAGTCTGGGGCGCCTCCGTGCCGCGGATCCAGCAGCAGGCCGGCATCGGGGCGGGCCAGCTCGGCTTCGCGCTGCTGTTCGTGGGCGCCGGCGCCCTCCCGGCCATGCTGCTGGCGGGCAGGGCGCTCGATCGATGGGGCCTGCGGGTCGCGGCCGTGCTCATCGGCGCCCTCGGCGGTGTCGGCGCCGGGTTGGCCCTGACCGCAGTGAACCTGACGAGTCTCTGCGCCGGGTTGGCCCTCGTCGGCGCCACCAGCGGAGCGGCCGACGTGTCGATGAACGCGGTCGCCGGTCGGGCCGAGAAGATCGCGGGCCGGCCCGTCATCACCCGCGCCCACGGCGTCTTCTCCAGCCTGGTGGTTCTCGCCAGCCTGGCCACCGGCCTGGCGTCCGGCGCGTCGCTGCCGCTCGGGCTCCCGTTCCTCGCCGTCGCCGCGCTCGCGCTGGCGGCCGGCGCCGCCCTGTTCACCACGCTGCCCGCCGGGGCCGTGGCCGAGGCGCGCGATTCCGTGGGGGCGGCGGACCCCGCCCCGAGCGGTCGGTGGAGGGTGCTGCCGTTCCTGCTCATCGGGGTGCTGGGCGCGCTCGCGTTCGCCAGCGAGAACGCGCACCAGAGTTGGAGCGCGGTCTTCGTCCACGACGAACTCCAGGCAGGTGTGGGGCTGAGCGCCGTCGCACCCGCCCTCTTCGCCGGCACGGTCGCGATCACGCGGTTCGCCGCCGGAGGCCTCAAGGCCGCCCACGCTCCCGCCGTTCTGCTCGTCGGCGCCTCGGCCGCCGCGGCCGGCACCGCGCTCGTCGCCGCCGCGCCCACTCTGGTCGTCGCCGGGCTGGGGCTGGCGTCAGCCGCCGCCGGGACCGCGGTGCTGTTCCCGACCCTCATCGGGCTCGTGTCGCGCCACGTCGACGAGTCCCACCGGGGCCGCGCGACGGCCGTCGTCACGACCGTGTCCTACCTCGGGTTCCTCGTCGGTCCCGGGTACGTCGGACTCTGGGCCGAAGCGGTGGGACTGCGCGGCGCCATGGCCGCCGTCGCGGGCCTCGCGGCCGGCCTGTTCCTCCTGACGCCGGCAGTGCTGCGCCTCAGCGGCATGGGCCGACCCGCGCGACCCCGTGTGGTGAAGGACGCCGAGCAGGCGGCGGCCCGGCAGCCGTCGGCGCGGGGAGCGTGACCGCCTCCGTCGAGGGGTTCAGCCCAGGCCGAACAGGGCGGCCGCGTTGCCCCAGCAGACCGCCCGCAGCCAGTCGTCGCCCAGGTCGAGCCGGGCCAGCGCGTCGAGCTGCTCCGCGTACGGGTAGGGGATGTTCGGGAAGTCGCTGCCGAGCAGCACCTTGCCGGCCAGCCCCAGCTCCCGCAGCCGCGGCAGCTCCGCCGCCGGGAACGGCACGAACCGGTCGAAGAACGAGGTGAACGCCATCGTCGTGTCCAACCGCACGTGCCGGTACCGCTCGGCCAGGTCCAGGAAGGCCGCATAGTCCGGCGCGCCGAGGTGGGCCACGACCGCGGCCAGCCCGGGGTGCCGGGCCAGCAGCGCGGCGAACGACGCCGGACCGGTGTGCGCCGTGCCGACCGGGGCGTGCCCGGCGTGCACCACCACCGGCACGCCGGCCTCGGCCAGCAGCCCCCACACGTCGTCCAGCGCCGGGTCGGTCGGCGCGAAGCCGCCCACCTGGACGTGCACCTTGAACACCCGGGCGCCGGCCGCGAGGGCGTCCGCCACGTAGCGCGCGGCCGCCGCCTCCGGGAAGAAGGTCGCCGAGGGCAGACAACCCGGGGTACGCGCCGCGAAGTCCAACGTCCAGCTGTTCAGCGACTCGGCCATGCCGGGCCGGTGCGGGTACGCCAGCGCGCTGAACACCCGCACGCCGAGCCGGCGCAGGTGCGCCACCCGCGCCTCGTCGTCCCACCGGTACCGGATCGGCCACTCGGTGCCGACTAGCGGCCCGGCCGCGTCGAAGTACGCCCACACCTTGCGCAGCATCCGGGGCGGCAGGAAGTGGGTGTGCACGTCGGCGAGCCCGGGCAACCCGAGCCGCCCCCAGAACTCCGGCACCGCCGCGTCCTGCGCCGGCGGCCGGCTGTGGTCCGCCGGCCCCGTGCCATCGTCAAGCAGGTCCGTCACACCTCGATGTTGAAGCGGTGCAGCACCGAGGGCGCGACCAGCCCCACCGCGGCCAGCACGGAGAGCACGGTCAGCGCCGCGCGCAGCACGATCGTCTCGGCCTTGCTGCCGGTGCGCAGCGCGATGCCGTTGGGCAGCCCGACCATCGTCCACATCCGCCGCTTGATCGGGATGGGCCAGAGGATCGGCACCCCCGCCTTGGTGATCATGTCGCCGAGGATGTGCACGAAGCAGCCCACCCCGACCGCCGTGCCGATGAGGGGATAACCACGGTCGCCGGGCAGGTTGGCGAAGGTGAACCAGGCTGCGGCCGCCGACAACAGGGTGACGACCACCCAGCCGGCCCGCTCGGCCCACTCGTCGAAGAGCCCGCGCAGCGCCAGACCGATCATGAAGAAGAGGATGCTGACCACCGCCCACTTGCCGTACGCGGCGCAGAGCGCGGTGGTGCCCCAACCGACCAGCAGCGTGAACGGGATGGTGTGGGTCAGCGTCCGGTGCCCGTTGTTGCGGCGCGGGTCCCTGCTCAGCTTGGTCGTGTAGTAGACGCCCAGCGAGATCTTCTCCATCACCTCGGCGATGAAGAGGCTGAACACGCCGAAGGTCCGGGCCACCGTGGCGCCACCCTGGTTGCGGGTCACCTTGCCGGACAGGTCGAGGTCGGGGAAGAGCGCCCCGCCCGCGCAGACCGCGGTGCCGACCGCCAGTGCGAGCGGCGTCTGGTGGTAGTCGGCGAACTGGTCCAGCGCCCAGGAGCCGGTCAGCCACACCGCCGCGCCGGACAGCGCGTGGGATGGTCCCATCATCTCGGCTCGCCCTCCCCAGAGATCTTGATCGACAAAACTACGCCACTGTAGTTAGCCATCGGGTCGCGGGGCATCACCCGGACGGTCCACTGGGGAGAGGGTCCCGGGACGGCCGGCGGGCGCCGCCGGATCACCAGGAAGTATGTCGTTCCGGCCGCGCGGGGCCGGGGCATCTGTCGGTGATGAGACGTCGGGGTTGTCAGCCGGCCGCGTGGGTGGCCCGGCCCGACCGGAAGCTGTCCCGGATCAGCGCGAGCTGCCCGGCCGCGGCGGACCAGTCGGCGTCGGAGGTGGTCCACCCGAGCGTCCATCCGCCGGCGTCGCCGGGCAGCACCCGCAGCGTGTGCATCCGCTCCCCGTACGGGGCGGCCCAGCGGCACTCCCATTCTGCGCCGCCGCCGGCGGCCATCAGCCGCACCCTCTGGTAGCCGGGCAGCCGGCCGTCGGTGGTCAGCTCCCGCTCGGCCGTCCGCAACTGGCCCAGCGGATCACCACCCGGGTAGGGCTCGACGCCGAGGATCCGCCGGGTGGCGGGGTCTTGGAAGCACGTGGTGCTGCCGGACCTCAGCTCAAGCCAACCGGCCGGTACCGCGACCCGGAAGCCGGCGGAGTCGGCGTACCAGATCCAGCCGGCCGGGAGGTTGAGCGCCGCGTCGGCGGGCGGCGAGCCGGCCCGCACGGGGTTGCCCGCGGCGTCGGGCCGGATGCACGGGAACG
This sequence comes from Micromonospora halotolerans, assembly GCF_032108445.1. NCBI lineage: Bacteria > Bacillati > Actinomycetota > Actinomycetes > Micromonosporales > Micromonosporaceae > Micromonospora > Micromonospora halotolerans. The sequence continues at coordinate 4,732,304 of NZ_CP134876.1, forward strand.
GCGGCGGGGGAACGCCGGGCGGCGGGCCGGGAGGGTGCCCCCACGGTTCGCCCGGCGCCTCGCCGCGTGGGTTGCCGGTCTGCGGCCCGTCGTGGTCGTCGGTGACCGCGAGTGCGGTGCCGATCCCCGTCGCCACGGCGAGCGCGGCGGCCGCCGCCGCCAGGGCCCCGCGCCGCATCGCCGCCCGGCGCCGCCGGCTCGGGTACTTCCCGCTCCCGCCCGGGGCTGGCGCGCCGTCCACCGCGTCGCCGCCGGCGGGGGTGCCGCCCGCACCGCCGGTGGGGCCGGGCGTGCCGGTCGCCCCGCCGGTGTGCGCCGGCTCGCCGGGCGCGCCCGCGCCGGGCCGTGCCGGGCTGTCCGGGGAGCCGAGGTGGCGCGCGGCCAGCGGCAGCGTGTCGCCGCCGTGCGGTCCGGCCGGCGGCGCCCACTCGCTGCGGCGCGCGGCCCGGCTCCACTCGCGGGCGGCGGCGGCCGGCGGCATCACGTCCGGGTAGCCGCGCTCCGGCGGTGGCACGGCGGTCGCGCCGCCGCTGTCCCAGCCCGGCCCGGCGGCCGTGCGGGACGTGCCGTCGCCGGCCCGGCCCGGTCCGCGGGCGGGTGGTGCGGGCGCGGCGCCGGCGACCGGCCAGCCGGGCACGTCGACGGTCGGCGCGGTGGCGGCGGCCAGCAGGCGGGCCGCGTCGTCGGGGCCGAGCCGGTGCCGAGGATCGCGGCGCAGCAGACCGACCAGCACCGGCGCCAGCGGGCCGGCGTGCGGCGCCGGGTCCGGTGGCTGGCTGGCCAGCGCGGCCAGCGTGGCCATGGCGGTGCTGCGGGCGTACGGGGACCGGCCCTCCACGGCCGCGTGCAGGGTGGCGCCCAGCGACCAGAGGTCGGCCTCGACGCTGGACACTCCCTCGGCGGCCCGCTCCTGGGCCACGTACTGGGGTGAGCCGAGGACCAAGCCGGGGCGAGTCATCATCCCGTCGCCGCCGTCGAAGACCGCCAGCCCGAAGTCGGTGAGCAGCACCCGGCCGTCACTGGCCAGCAGCACGTTGGCGGGCTTCACGTCCCGGTGCAGCACGCCCGCCTCGTGCGCGGCGCGCAGCGCGGCCAGCACCGCCAGCCCGATCCCGGCGGCCCGGCGCGGGTCCACCGGCCCGTCCGAGTCGATGATCTCCTGCAGCGACCGGGACGGGACGTACTCCATCACCAGCCACGGGTCGCCGTCGACCCGGACCACGTCATAGACCCGGACCACGTTGGGGTGGCTGAGCCGGGCGGTCGCGCGCGCCTCGCGCAGGGTCCGGCCGCGCACCTCGTCGCGTTCGTGCGCGGCGAGCCAGCCCGGTGGCACCACCTGCTTCACCGCCACCTCGCGGTGCAGCATCTCGTCCCGGGCCCGCCAGACCCGACCCATCCCGCCGCGTCCGACCAGGTCGAGCAGGCGGTACCGGCCGGCGATCACTACCTGCTGCACCGCACTCCTCACCGCTGGTCGATGTCCACAATAACCAACGGATCGGACAACACCTATCCCCGGAGGGCGGCCCGCTCAGCTCGCGGCGCCGGCCAGCAGATTCCCCTCCGGGATGGCGATGGCGGGGCGACCACCGGCCAGCAGCGCCGACGCCCGGCGGGCCTGGAACGCGCCGTGTTCCCGCCGGGCGGCGGCGTAGCTGCCGGCGGTCCGGGCGGCGATGGCGGACCAGGCGTAGCGTTCGCCGACCACGGTGCGGGCCCGGCGGGCCACCCGGCGGGCGAAGACCTCGTCGCCGAGCAGCCGGTCGACCGCGCCGGCCAGCGCGTCCGGGTCGCCGTGCGGGAAGGTCACCCCGGTCACCCCGGGTTCGACGATCTCGGCCAGGCCGCCGGTCTCCGCCACCGCGAGGGGCGCGCCCGCGGCGGCCGCCTCCAGGGCGATCATGCCGAACGGCTCGTAGAGGCTGGGGACGACCGTCGCGTCGGTGGCGGCCAGGACGGCCGGGAGCTGGGTGGCGTCCAGGAAACCGGCGAACCGGACCGTCTCGGCGAGGTGCAGCCGGTGCGCCTGGTCGACCAGCTCGTCCCGGTACGGGCCGTCGCCGGCGATCACCACCCGCAGGCCGGGGTGCCGGTCCCGCAGGTACGGCACGGCGTGCACCAGGTGCTGGACGCCCTTCTCGTACACCAGCCGGCCGGCGTACCCGACCAGCGGACCGTCGGCGGCGAACCGGGCGCGGGCGGCGGACACGGCCCGGGGGCGGGCGTGCCAGGCCCGGTCGTCCACCCCGTTGGGGACCACTTCGATCCGCCCGGCCGGCACGTCGAACAGCCGCCCCACCTGGTCGCGCATGTAGCCGGAGCAGGCGATCACCCGGGTCGAGGCGTTGCTCAGCCAGTGCTCGACGCCGTGGATGGTGCGGTTCATCTCCTCGGGCAGCCAGCCCTGGTGCCGGCCGGCCTCGGTGGCGTGGATGGTGGTGACCAGCGGCAGGTCCAGGTGCTCGGCCAGGGTGACGGCGGTGTGCGCGACCAGCCAGTCGTGGGCGTGGATGACGTCGTAGTCGCCGGACTCGGCGGCGCGCAGCGCGGCCCGGGTGAGGGTGTGGTTGAACGCCATGGTCCAGGCCAAAAGCGATCCGGTGGCCAGCGGGAACCGGACCGGGTCCTCGGCGGCCCGCAGGACGCGCACGCCCTCGGCGTACTCCTCCAGGGGGGCGCCCTCGGCGTGCCGGGTGACGACGGTGACCTCGTGGCCGGCGGCGGCCAGGGCGACGGAGAGCGCGTGCACGTGGCGGCCGAGGCCACCGACGAGCACGGGTGGGTACTCCCAGGAGAGGATCAGCACCCGCTGGCGCCGGGCGGGCTGGATGTCGATCACGTCGGCGTCAGCGGACATGCGGCCCCCTTTGAGTTGTGGTTCCCGCACCCGCCCGAGCGCACCGCGTCGGGCGCGTCGTGGGGTCGCAGCCCATCCTGCCCAGCGGTCGATAACCAGCGGCGACGCGCCGGTTGCCGGTGTGTAAAGCGTCAGCCGCGAAGGCGCCGGACGCGCAGCAGCTCGGCCACCGACCACGCCTGGAACGGGCAGCCCGTGGCGGCGTGCGGGGCGAGCCCGTCGGCGGTCTCGCTCACCGAGCCCAGGCCGTACTCGGTCAGGTGGCCCTCCAGGCCCACCAGCAGGTCGTCGGTGGGCAGGCCGGCCCGGCGGTACGCGTCGACGAACGGCCCGACCAGCCAGGGCCAGACCGTGCCCTGGTGGTAGCCGGAGTCCCGCTCGGCCGGGCCGCCCCGGTGCCGGCCCACGAAGCCGGGGGAGTCGGGGGCGAGGCTGCGTGGCCCGAGCGGGGTGAACAGCCCCTCGGTGACCCGGCGCAGGGTGGCCTCGTCCGGTTCGAGGGGCGCGTACGGCAGCGACCAGGCGAGCAGCTGGTTGGGGCGGAGCAGGTCGTCGTCGTGGTGCGGCGCCCCGCCGAGCGGGTACGCGGGCGCCGGCGCGTCGACCACGTCGTGCAGCCAGCCGGCCGGCGTGGGGAAGCGCTCCCGGAACGCGGCGGCGGCCCGCGCGTGGTGCGCCCGGAGCGCCCCGGCGTCCCGGCCGGTCAGCTCGGCCAGCTCGGCGAGACCGGCCAGTCCGTTCACCCAGAGCGCGTTGACCTCGACCGGCTTGCCGGTGCGCGGGGTGACCGGCACCCCGTAGACGCGGGCGTCCATCCAGGTGAGCGCGACGTCCGGCGGCCCGCCCTGGGTGAGCAGCCCGTCGGCCGGATCGACACCGATGCCGTAGCGGGTGCCCGCCACGTGCGCGGCCACCACGGCCTCCAGCGCCGGCAGCAGCTCCACGGCGAGGTCGGTGTCCCCGGTGAGGGTGACGTGCCGGTGCACCGCGTGCAGGAACCACAGCGTCGCGTCGACGGTGTTGTGCTCCACCCGCCCGGTGTCGGCGGTGTTGGCGAGCATCCCCTCCGACAGCGTGGCCGCGTACGCCCGCAGCAGCTCCCGACCCTCGTCGCCGCGGTTGGTGCGGAGGAAGAGCCCCTCGTAGGAGGTCATCGTGTCCCGCGACCAGGCCCCGAACCAGGGATAGCCGGCCACCACGTCCGGGCCGGTGGCGGTGTGCACCACGAAGGCGTCGGCGGCCAGCGCGAGGGTCGCCTCGACGTCGTCGTCCGGCTTCGCGGCGGCCACCACGGCACGGTGGCGCCGCCGGGCCGCCTCGACCAGCGCGGTGGGCGGCGGGGGCTCCTCGGCCAGGTCGTCCGCCCAGGCCAGCACGGACACCTCGGCGCCCGGCTCGTCGAGGGCGCCGGAGAAGCGGCCCGCGTACCAGAGGTCCTCGTCGGGGTGCAGCCCGCGCGCCGCCTCCTCCCGGTGGCGCACGCCGAGCCACCACTGCCCCTCGGGGGTCCAGCCCGGCCCGGCCAGCCGGTACGCGCCCTCCACCACGGCGCCGCCGGCCACCTCCTCCAGCCGCGGGGTCGGGCCGTCGGCCCGCCGCTCGCCGTGCGCGTCGCGCCAGGTGCACGCCGCCGCCAGGTCCAGCCGGACCGGGCCGCCGGACACCAGCCGGTGGACCACCGCCACGCAGGACCGGCCGTACGCCATGGCGATCTCCCGCTCGATCACCACGTCGCCGATCCGCCAGCGCCAGCGGGGCACCCCGTCGGTCAGGTCGAAGCGCTCCAGCAGCTCGAAGCCGCGCGGGTCGACCACACCCGAGGACCACTCGTGCGCGCCGAGCCGCACCTGCCGCCCGGACGGCAGGGTCACCGCCGGGTCGAGGCTGACCAGGCCGACCTTGCGGGCGGCCGGCGTCTCCCCGGCCACCACGAGCAGCCCGTGGTAGCGCCGGGTGCGCAGCCCGGCGACCGTGCCCATGGCGTAGCCGCCCCGCCCGTCGGTGACCAGCCACTCCCGCGTCGACGAGGTGGACAGCTCCCCGCAGACCTGCGGACCGAAGCGAATCTCGATCAACTTTCCTCCACCACCGGCGGGGTGTCACCCGCCACGACGACAATGGCCCCTGTGGTCAAGTACCCCGGCGGCGTCGAAGATGTGCAGGTGATCACCGACCGTCCGAACTCCGCGACCCCCGACCCCGAGCGGCACCGGCTCGCCCAGGCCGACGCCGGGGAGCAGGACTGGCGCGCATGGGGTCCCTATCTGTCCGAGCGGGCGTGGGGGACGGTACGGGAGGACTACAGCGAACACGGCACGGCCTGGGACTACTTCCCCCACGATCACGCGCGGTCCCGAGCCTACCGGTGGAACGAGGACGGCATGGCGGGCGTCTGCGACGACCGGCAGACGTTCTGCTTCGCGCTCGCCCTGTGGAACGGGCGGGACCCGATCCTCAAGGAGCGGATGTTCGGCCTCGGCGGTGACGGCGGCAACCACGGGGAGGACGTGAAGGAGTACTGGTGGTACGAGGACTCCACGCCCACCCACTCGTGGATGCGCTGGCGTTACCACTATCCGCAGGCCGCCTTCCCCTACGACGAGCTGGTCGCCGTGAACGCGCTGCGCGGCCGGGACGACACGGAGTACGAGCTGGTCGACACGGGGATCTTCGACGACGACCGGTACTGGGCGGTCACCGTCGACTACGCCAAGGCGTCCCCGACCGACCTGTGCGTGCTGATCACGGTGGCCAACCGGGGGGACACCGACGAGACCCTGCACGTGCTGCCCACCCTCTGGTTCCGCAACACCTGGGCCTGGGGGCTGCCCGGCGGCGACCGGGTGCCCAGGCTGACCGGTGCCGGCTCGCGGCTGGTGGGGGAGCACTGGGTGCTCGGCCAGCTCCTGCTGGAGGGCGACGGCGCGCCCACGCCGCTGCTCTGTGACAACGACACCAACGCCGAGCGGCTGTGGGGGCTGCCCGGGCGGTCGGCGTACCCGAAGGACGGGATCAACGACCACGTGGTCGCCGGCGCGGCCACCGTCAACCCGGACCGGGAGGGCACCAAGGGCGCGCTGCACTACGTGCTGGACGTGCCGGCCGGCGGGCAGCGGCAGATCCGGCTGCGCCTGACCCGCACCGCACCGCCCCCGGCGGGCGACCCGCCGCCCCCGGCCGACCTGGGCGACGGGTTCGACACGGTGCTCTGGGCGCGGCGCGCCGAGGCGAACCGGTTCTTCGACAGCGTCATCCCGGCCGCCGCGACCGCCGACGAGGCGCTGGTCGCCCGGCAGGCCATCGCCGGGCTGATGTGGGGCAAGCAGTTCTACCACTTCGACGTGAAGCGGTGGCTGGAGGGCGATCCGGGCTCCACACCACCGCCGGCCGGCCGCCGGCACGGGCGCAACAGCGCCTGGTGGCACATGAACAGCTTCGACGTGATCTCCATGCCGGATCCGTGGGAATACCCCTGGTACGCCGCCTGGGACCTGGCCTTCCACTGCGTCACGATCGCCCGGGTCGACCCGGGCTTCGCCAAGGAGCAGCTGCTGCTCCTGCTCCGCGAGTGGTACCTGCACCCGAACGGGCAGATCCCGGCGTACGAGTGGGCGTTCGGGGACGTGAACCCGCCGGTGCACGCCTGGGCGGCGCTCAAGGTGTTCGAGATCGACGGCTCCCGCGACCACGAGTTCCTGGCCCGGGTGATGCACAAGCTGCTGCTCAACTTCACCTGGTGGGTCAACCGGAAGGACACCGGCGGCAACAACGTCTTCGAGGGCGGCTTCCTCGGGCTGGACAACGTCGGCCCGTTCGACCGCTCCGCCGCGCTGCCGGTGGCCGGCGTGCTGGAGCAGTCCGACGGCACCGGCTGGATGGCCATGTACGCGCTCAACCTGCTCGATATGGCCGTCGTGCTGGCCGAGCACGACCGGGCGTACGTGGACACCGCGACGAAGTTCTTCGAGCATTTCGCGTACATCGCCGCGGCCGCGTACGACCAGGGGCTCTGGGACGACGAGGACGCGTTCTTCTACGACGTGCTGCGGCAGGCCGACGGCACGAAGGTGCCGCTGAAGGTCCGCTCGGTGGTGGGGCTGCTGCCGCTGGCCGCGGTCACCCGGCTCACCGCGCGTACCCTGCGCCGGCTGCCCGAGCTGGGCGCGCGGCTGCGCTGGTTCCTCACCAACCGCCCCGAGTACGCCGAGGTGATCGGCGCCCGCCGGCTCGGCCCGGACGGCCGGCAGCAGCGGCTGCTGTCCATGGTCGGCCCCGACCAGGTGGTGCGCCTGCTCGCCCGGATGCTCGACACCGACGAGTTCCTCTCCGAGTACGGGTTGCGCACGCTATCCCGCGCCCACCTGGACAAGCCGTTCACGGTCACCCTCGGCGGCCAGGAGTTCAGCGTCGGCTACGAGCCGGCCGAGTCGACGAGCGGCCTGTTCGGGGGCAACTCCAACTGGCGCGGCCCGATCTGGATGCCGACCAACTTCCTGCTGATCAGCGCGCTGCGCGACTACGCCGCCTTCTTCGGCGACGACCTCCAGGTGGAATACCCGACCCGGTCCGGGGTGAAGCGCAGCCTCGACGAGATCGCCGACGACCTGTCCGCGCGGCTCATCTCGCTGTTCACCCGGGACGGCTGGGGCCGGCGGCCGATCTACGGCGCGGCGCAGCTCTTCCAGACCCACCCGGACTGGCGGGATCTGATCTGCTTCCCGGAGTATTTCCACGGCGACAACGGCGCCGGCCTGGGCGCCTGGCACCAGACCGGGTGGACCGCCCTGGTCGCCGACCTGATCCTCACCCTGCGCCGCTGACGGTGGGGCGCGGCGACGAGCGCCGCGCCCCACCGCCTCAGGGTGCCGTCGGTGTTCGCGACCGCGAGGCCCGCAAACCCGGCGCACTCCTCGCGCTCACGGCAGCGGGAGGAACGCCACCCGGGCGTGGTACTCGCCGGCCACCGTGACGGTGTCGCTGCCGACCCAGAGACCCTGCTCGGTGGCGTACAGCTCCTGGGTGCCGACGCCCCGGTCCTTGGTCGGGTTCCAGGGCAGCGCCTTGCCGGTGGTCGGGTGGATGGCCCCGATCCCCGGCCGGGACACCGCGCCGGGGCCGGCCGAGTCGCGCCCGAGCGGGTTGTCCAGCCAGCGCTGGTGGCCGCCCACGTAGACCGCCGCACCGGTGATCGCCACCGAGAGCAGCGTGTCGCCGCCGGTGTAGTTCGCCCAGGTCGGCTGCTTGCCGCCGGTCTCGGTGCCGAACTCGAAGCGGGACGCCGTGTCGCAGAGCGTGCCCGGGAACGCGGCCCCGGTGGTGACCGCCACGAACCAGGTGCCGTCCGGGGAGATGTCGACCCCGCGCAGGTAGGTGGGCATGGTCTTGGCGCACTGCGGTTGATAGCGGTCGGTCGACCAGCCCGAGAGGGTGGCGCCGGTGGCGGTCAGGTTGGCCACCGCGAGCTGGTGCCTCGTCGCGCCGGCGACCGAGCTGAAGTTGCCGACGAACACGAGCCGCCGGCCGTCAGCGGAGACGTCCAGCGCCTCGATCTTGACCGGCGCGGTGGCTCCGGAGGAGGTCTTCCGGGGGCCCTCAACCCGCAGGTTGACCGACGCGTCGGCGGCGCCGGTGGTCGCGTTCAACGCGGCCAGGGCCCGTCGCGTCACCCCGCCCACGGTCTGGAACGCGCCGCCGACGATCAGCCGGTTGCCGACCAGGCGCATGTCGTTGACCTGGTTGTTGAGCGCGGCCGGGGCGAAACCGGCGACGCGGGCGCCGGTGGCCGCGTCGACCCGGGCCACCCGGGGCGCGGCCACGCCGTTGACCGTCGTGAACGCGCCACCGAGGTAGAGCGATCGGCCGTCGGGCGCGGCGGCGAGCGCCTTCACGGTGCCGTTGACCACGGGCCGGAACGTGGTGTCGATCCGGCCGGTGGTGGCGTCGACGGCCACCAGCCGCGGCATCGCCAGCTGGGCGGTCTGCCCGGCGTTGCGGACCTTCGTGAACGAGCCGGCCAGGTACACCCGGTTGCCGATCTGGAGGATCCGGTACACGGTGCCGTCGAGCGCGTGCGGCGTCCAGTCCACCGGATTGGCACCGACCACCGTGGAGTGCGTGGCGTTGACCGCGAGGGCCGGGGACGGGGGAAGCGCGCCGCCCGCGGCGGCGAGCGCGGCCACGACGGCGGTGGCCGCCCTCCGGCGACGCCGGCGCCGGGCCGGGGTCGCGCGGGGCTGATCGCGTGAGGTCGTCATCGCCGAAGCATGCCGCTCCGACCCGGTTCGGCGCAGTCGGGTTCCCGCCGCTGGTCGCGCGGCGTTCGGCCAGTCTGGACGGTCCGTCCGGTCGGCCTGGGATGATCTTGTTGGTCGATCCGGACCCGCCCGGCGCGCCGAAAACCCGGCTGCCGGGGCGATCCGGAGGCAGTACCGTGTCCCGGTCCGGCACACGGGAGGAGTTCGCGATGCCACAGCGCCGGGAGGCCGCGGTGCTGGTCTTCGACGCCGACGACACGCTCTGGGAGAACAACGTCCTCTTCGAGCGGGTGATCGACGACTTCCTCATCTGGCTGGACCACCCGACGCTGGACCGGACGGAGATCCGGACGGTGCTCGACGACATCGAACGGGCCAACGCGGTCGCGCACGGCTACGGCAGCAAGGTCTTCCTGCGCAGCCTGGGGGAATGCCTGGAGAAGCTGCGCGCGCGCCCGGCGACCGACCGGGAGCGCGCCGAGATCGACGACCTGGCGGCGGCGCTGGTCGGCCACCAGGTCGAGCTGATGCCCGGCGTGGCGGAGACGCTCGACGACCTGGCCACCCGGCACGAGCTGCTGCTGCTCACCAAGGGGGAGCGCGAGGAACAGCAGCGCAAGCTCGACGCCTGCGGCCTGCTGCACCACTTCCGTGCCGCGCACATCGTGCCGGAGAAGGACGTCGACACCTACCGCTGGCTGGCCCGGGAACACGCCTTCGACCCGGCCGCCGCCTGGATGGTCGGCAACTCCCCGCGCTCGGACATCCTGCCCGCCCGGGCCGCCGGCCTGAACGCGGTCTTCATCCCCAACGAGAACACCTGGGTGCTGGAACACGACGAGCTGGACCCGACCGACCCCGGGGTGATCCGGCTGGCCGCCTTCCCCGACCTGGTCCGGCACTTCTGATCCGGCGGGTAACGTCCCAGGCGTGCCGCTGACCTTCCCCTCGCACCTGGCGCCGGTGCTGCCGCTGAAGCTCTGGCGGCCGCACTGGTTCGACGGGGTGGCGCTGGCCACCGGCGCGGTCGCGCCGGACGTCGGCTACCTGTTCACCGGCACCGGGCTCGCCCTCGGGCTGCGGACGCACACCCTCGGCGGGCTCCTCTGGTGGTGCCTGCCGATCGCCCTCGCCTACGCCTGGATCGTCCGCCGGGTGATCGCCGGGATCGCCGTGCACCTGCCCGGCCAGCGGCTGTTCGGTTGGCCCGACCACGCCGCGCTGGCCGGCGTCCGCCACCCCTGGCAGATCACCGTCTGCTCGGCGCTGATCGGCGCGTTCAGCCACGTCGCCTGGGACCGGGTCACCCACAGCGGGCGGTGGCCGCGCCTGCTCGGCGTCGCCGACTTCCACGCCCTGACGGGGCTGTACTGGTGGCAGGTGGCGGACGTGATGGGCACCGTCGGTGGCGGGCTGCTGGTCGCCGTCCTGGCGGTGCGCGCCGCCCGGCGGGGCGAGATCTTCGACGGCATCCGCCCGCCGGCGCCGCCGGCCCGGCCGGGGATGTTCTGGGGGGTGGCCCTGGCGGTCACCGGACTCGGGACGATCCTGCTGCCGGGCCTGCCGGCGGCCACCGTCCCGGCGCCGGCCGGGGTGCGCCTGCTGCACCTCGCGGCGGTCGCGCTGATCGCCGGGGCGGCCGCGGCCGGGGCCCTGACCGGGTCCCCGCCCGACGTCGCGCGCAGCCCTCGCCTCGAAAACCAACAGCGCTGGTCCGGCTGACCCTGTTACGCCGACATGCCGTATTTCAACGTTGGTATCAATCACATTCTCCCAGGCCCGCCCGACCTTGTTCCACCTGCGAGAACCTGCCTAACCTGAGCCCGCGCCCACGCCTCTTCGGGGTGAGTCGGGGGCGCGCCGAAGTCCGGTAGTTGGGCACCGTGGAGCTGAGTGCAGGCGGGCCGGCTCGCCGTATTGAGCCCGGCGTTGGCGGCGTGCCACGCCCGCCGTGCTGCAGACGGCGAAGACCGCTACCACGCCGGACGGCTGGGGTCAGGACCGGGGAGTTGCGGACCCGGTCCTGACCCGTCCGGCCACCTCCACCACCCGGGCGACCGACCGGACCGGGGCGGTGCGCCGACCGACTCCGTGCGAGGATCCGGCAGCGGAAACTTCCCCCCGCCCCCCACCAGCCAGGACCGCATCCGCATGGACATGACCAGCACCGGCCAGCCGCCCGCCGAGAACGCCGCCAGCACCTGCTACCGGCACCCGAAGCGGGAGACGCTGCTGCGCTGCAGCCGCTGCGACCGCCACATCTGCCCCGACTGCATGCGCGAGGCGCCAGTCGGCCACCGCTGCCCGGAGTGCGTCCGGGCGGACAACCGCACCGTCCGCCAGGCCCGGACCGTCTTCGGCGGCCGACCGGTCACCCGCCCGCTGGTGACGTACGCGCTGATCGCCCTCATCGTGCTGGCGTACCTGGTCGAGCTGGTCCACCCGGCCGTGCTCGACCAGTTCGACAGCCTGGGCACCGGGCTGGTCGACGACGCCGGCCAGCGCTACGTCGACGACGGCGTGGCCCGCCCCGGGTACGAGCCGGTCGGGATCGCGCACGGCGAGTGGTACCGCCTCATCACCTCGTCGTTCCTGCACCTGCTGCCCACCCAGGGCGTCCTCGGCTTCCTGCACATCACGTTCAACCTGTGGTGGTTGTGGGTGCTCGGCCGGGTGGTCGAGGACCGGCTGGGGCACGCCCGATACCTGGCCGTCTACCTGCTCTCCGCGCTGGGCGGCGGGGTCCTGGGCTTCCTGGTCTCCCCGGACCAGTCGGCGGTCGGCGCCTCCGGCGCGGTCTACGGCCTGGCCGGCTGCTACGTGGTGCTCGCCCGGCGGCTGCACCACCATCCGATCGAGCCGCAACGGGTGCTCGTCCCGTTCGTGATCTGGATGGTGCTCTCCGCCGGCTGGACCTCCTGGGAGGGGCACCTGGGCGGCCTGCTGGCCGGCGGCCTGGTCGGCATCGGGTTCGCGTACGCCCCGCCCGGGCGGCGGACCGCCGTGCAGATGGCGGTCGCCACGGCGGTCGCCGTGCTGCTCGTCGCGCTGGTCGTCGTGAAGTCGCTCGCCCTCACCGGCTGACCCGCCGAGCGCCCGCCGGCCCGGGCGGACGAACGGCTCTGGTGGACGGGGGCCGGCCGGCGCGACACTGAGCCATGGAACCTCAGCGCGTACCACTGCTCGCCGGCCTGGTCGTGCTGCTCGCGGCGGCCTGCACGGCGACCGACCACGACGGCGCGACCCCGACGACCGCGCCGGCACCGGCCGCCGCCACCACCGCCGCCGCGACCACGCCCGCCGCCACCCCGCCCGCGCCCACCAGCGCGGCGTCCGTCGAGGGCGCCTGGCGGGTGACCTACGACTGGGCGATGCCCGGCACGCCCGCCCGGGTGACGCACCAGGTCCGGGTGCCGGTCACCCCGGCGCCCGGGGCGCCGCTGCCGGTCCTGGTCGAGGTGCGGGTCGGGGACCATCCGACCGAGGGGTTCAGCCGGATCACGTTCGCCTTCCGCGGCCCGACGCCGTCCTACCAGGTCGGCTACGTCCCGCAGGTGTGGACGGAGGGCCGCGGGGCGCCCGTCGAACTGCCCGGCACGGCGTACCTGTCGGTGCGCTTCGACCCGGCGCAGGCGCACGACGCCCGCGGCGCCGGCACGGCCGTCCTGCCGCCGGCACGGATCGGCTATCCGACCCTGCGCGGCTGGGCCGCGGCCGGCGACTTCGAGGGTCACCTCAGCTTCGGACTCGGGCTCCGGCCCCCGGCCGGCGGGACGCTGCCGGTGCGGCTGGGCGAGGCGACCCGCACCGACGGCACCCACGTCGTGGCGGTCGACGTGCGACGCGGCTGACGCGCGCGGTCCGGCCGCGCCGGCCCGGTGGCCGGCGCGGTCGGGGGCACGTGGGTCAGCCGACCTCGCCGCGGACGATGGCCACCGCGACGCGGCAGAACTCGTCCATGTCCGGGTTGAACCCGGCGGCGATGTCCGGGTGCAGCCCGGCGCGGGTCTCGTCGAGCAGCCGGCGGCAGACCTCCTCCACGGGCTCATCCGCGTAGTCGGCGCGGACCCGGTCGGCGGCCGCCTGCAGGGCCGAGGTCAGCTGTTCCTCCAACGGGCCGCGCAGCTTCTGCTGCACAGGATCGAGCCCGCTCGGGTCGAGCGTGACATGTGGCTCCGGCATCGGCGCTCCCTTCGTCGGCGACCGCGGTACCCCACCGCGGTCGTCGGTCAAACCATCGTCGGTACGGCCGCCACCCGGACCTGGTACGAGAAGTCCTCGGCGGGCTCCTCGACGTAGGACAGCCGGCGGATCTGCCGGTCGTCCGACCACAGGGCGACGTCGACCAGCACCCCGAGGTGGGCCAGGCCGATGTTCGCCACCCGCTTCTTGTCCTGGAGCACCGCGCAGACCCCGCCCACCAGCGTGCTGGCGTCGGAGGTGCGGTGCCCGGGCGGGCAGCGCAGGGTCACGTCCACCTCGACCGGACCGGTGAGCGGGGTCCACCCCGTGCGCTGGGCCGCCGTGCAGGCGGCCTGGAGCAGGGCGCGGACCCTCGTCGCCTGCCGGTGCCCGGCGGCGAAGATGGACAGGGCCTCGGTCTTGACCGGGGGCAGGCCGCTCACCTCGAACGTCAGGGCGAGAGCGCGGGTGTCCTGCACGACGGCACCTCCTCGTGGGGATCCTGCCCAATCGGTGGAGCCGCAGAAGGGAGTTCGCGCGAGAACCAACCGATCGGACGGGCTGGGGGTCGGCCGGAGGCGTATCGACTTCGACGGCGACGCGCTGGCTGCGGAGCTACCGAAACGCTAGTCCACCGGGCGCACGCCGGGTAGCTCGCCGCTCACGGAGTGGGACGGGTCGGGAAGGCGCAGAACTCGTTCCCCTCCGGGTCGGCCAGCACCCACCAGGCCGTCGCCGGGGTGGGCTCGCGCAGCAGGGTCGCCCCGGCCGCGATGAGCGCGGTCACCTCCGGACCGGTCAGCTGGACGTCCCAGTGGACCCGGTTCTTCACCCGCTTGCGCTCCGGCACCGGGTCGAAGACCCAGTGGTCCCAGGGGAAGCCCGCCGCGCCGACCACCGAAGCGGCGCCCTCGGCGGTGGTCTCCACCCGGCCGCCGGTCACCCGCGCCCACCAGTTGGCCTGGGCCACCGGGTCGGCGCTGTCCACCACCAGCTCGAACACGCCCGGCCGGGCGCCCTCCCGCGGCGCGAACGCGCAGAACTGGTTGCCCTCCGGGTCGGCCAGCACCCACCAGCTGATCTCCGCGTCCGGCTCACGGACCAGGCGTGCACCGGCCGCCAGCAGCGCGGCCGGCTCCGGATCGGCCAGCCGCAGATCGAGGTGGACCCGCGTCTTCCCGGTGCGCGGCTCGGGCACCGTGTTGACCCAGATCGACTCGGCGTCGGACGCGGCGCCGCGGGGATCGATCCGGGTGTCGCCGTCGCCCGTGTCGACCAACTCCCCGTCGAGGATGCCGGCCCAGAAGCCGCCGAGGCGGTGGGCGTCGGCCGCGTCCATGCAGACGTCCTTGAAGCTCGCGATCATCCGGCCATTCTGCCGCCCGGGTCGGACATCCACGGGAGCGCCGCGGCCCGTGAGCCGTCCCACCGTGCCCACTGTCGTGTCCGTCTCGTGACCGTCAGGTTTCGCAGCGTCGCAGGCCGGGCACTGTCCGGCCCACGAAACGTCCCGGGACGCCCGCCCGACCACGGTGCCCCGACGTCTCGCCGTGCGCCGGGGCACGGGTGACTCCCCGGTTCTTCGCCGAAGAAAGGGGGAGGGCGATGACGGCAGACCCCGACACGGCCCCACGGAGGCGTCCGGCCCGGCGTGCGGCGGCGGCAGCCGCCGCACTCGCGTTGGTGGCCCCGCTGGCCGCCTGCGGTTCGGACGGCGGGGGCGGCACACCCACCATCAACCTGTACTACCCGCCCGAGCAGAACCTGCAGAAGGTCGTCGACGACTGCAACGCCCAGGCCCAGGGGCGCTACCGGATCGCCTACCGGGTGCTGCCGCGGCAGGCCGACGAACAGCGGGTGCAGATGGTGCGCCGGCTCGCGGCGCGGGACAGCGGGATGGACCTGCTGGGCCTCGACGTCACCTGGACCCAGGAGTTCGCCAGCGCCAAGTGGATCCGGGAGTGGATCGGCCAGGACAAGTCCGAGGTCGAGCGGGGCACCCTCAACGGCCCGCTGGACACCGCCCGCTATGAGGGCAGGCTCTACGCCGCGCCGAAGAACACCAACGTGCAGCTGCTCTGGTACCGCAGTGACCTGGTGCCGGAGCCGCCGAAGAGCTGGGACGAGATGATCTCCGCCGCCCAGCAGCTCAAGCAGCAGGGCAAGCCCTACCAGGTGCTCACCATGGGGGCCCAGTACGAGGGCCTGGTCGTCCTCTACAACACCCTGGCGGAGAGCGCGGGCGGGAAGGTCCTCAGCGACGACGGCAAGAAGGCCGTGATGGACGAGGGCACGGTGCGGGCGCTCGACCAGTTGAAGAAGTTCGCCACCTCGGGCGTGACCTCGCCGTCGTTCACCAACGCCACCGAGGACCCGGTCCGGCTGGAGTTCCAGTCCGGCTCCGGCGCCTTCCAGGTCAACTGGCCGTTCGTGTATCCGGCCATGCAGGAGGCCAACCCGGAGCTGGCGCAGAAGGTGAAGTGGGCGCGGGTGCCAGGCATCGACGCGAACACCCCGAGCAAGGTCACCATCGGCGGGGTGAACATGGCGGTCAGCTCCTACTCGAAGCACCCGACGGAGTCCTTCGAGGCGGCGAAGTGCATCCGCGACGCCGAGCACCAGAAGTTCTCCGCGGTCAACGACGGGGTGCCGCCCACCATCGAGGCGGTCTACGCCGACCCGGAGATGGACAAGGCGTACCCGATGAAGGAGACCATCCTGGAGGAGCTGAAGGAGCCGGCGGTCCGGCCGCTGACCCCGGCGTACCAGAGCATCTCCACGGTCATGTCGGCGATCCTGTCGCCGCCGTCGGCGATCCGGCCCGAGCAGACCGCGAACGAGCTGCGCGACGCCATCGCCGACGCGCTCGAATCGAAGGGGGTCCTGCCATGAGCGTCAACGCCACGCCCGCCGGCGCGGACGTCGCGGCGGACGCCGAGCGGTCCGCCGGCCGGCACGCCGCCGTGCCCGCCCAGCGGGCCCACCGCCGGACGAAGCCGCCGCTGAGTGAGAACAAGCGCGCCGAGCGGCGCCTCGGCTGGCTGCTGTGCGCGCCGGCCGCGCTGGTCATGGTGCTGGTCACCGCCTACCCGATCCTCTACTCGGTCTGGCTGTCGCTGCAGCGCTTCGACCTGCGCTTCCCCGACGAGCGCGAGTTCGTCGGGCTGGAGAACTACGTCACCGTGCTGACCAACCAGTTCTGGTGGACGGCGTTCGGGGTGACCGCCCTGATCACCGTGGTGACCGTGGTGGTCGAGCTGGTGCTCGGCATGGGCCTGGCGCTGATCATGCACCGGACGCTGGTCGGCCGGGGCATCGTCCGCACCGCGGCGCTGATCCCGTACGGCATCGTCACGGTGGTCGCGGCCTTCTCCTGGCGGTACGCCTGGACGCCCGGCACCGGCTACCTGGCCAACCTGTTCGACGGCAGCGCCCCGCTGACCGAGCGGGCCAGCTCGCTGGCGATCATCATGCTGGCCGAGATCTGGAAGACCACCCCGTTCATGGCGCTGCTGCTCATGGCCGGGCTGGCGCTGGTGCCGGAGGACCTGCTCAAGGCCGCCTCCACCGACGGCGCGACGGCCTGGCAGCGGTTCACCAAGGTGATGCTGCCGGTGATGAAGCCGGCCATCCTGGTCGCCCTGCTGTTCCGCACCCTGGACGCGTTCCGGGTGTTCGACAACATCTTCGTGCTCACCGCCGGCGGCAACGAGACCTCGTCGGTGTCGATGCTCGCCTACAACAACCTGATCCGGGGGTTGAACCTCGGCATCGGCTCCACCATGTCGGTGCTGATCTTCCTCACCGTGGCGATCATCGCGTTCGTGTTCGTGAAGCTGTTCGGCACCGCTGCCCCGGGCAGCGACGACGGGGAGAGGCGCTGAGAAGATGGCCGTCGAAACCACCCCACGGGCGAAGGTGCGCTGGGGCCTGCTGGACCTCATCGTGGTCGTCTTCGCGCTGGTGCCGGTGCTCTGGATCGCCTCGCTGTCGTTCAAGACCCCGGCCACCCTCACCGACGGGAAGTTCTGGCCCCGGGAGTGGACGCTGGACAACTACCGGACGATCTTCGACACCGACCAGTTCGTCCGGGCCCTGGTCAACTCCATCGGCATCGCGCTGATCGCCACCCTGATCGCGGTGGTGCTGGGCGCGATGGCCGCGTACGCGATCTCCCGGCTGGACTTCCCCGGCAAGAAGCTGCTGGTCGGGGTGTCCCTGCTGATCGCCATGTTCCCGCAGGTGTCGCTGGTGTCGCCGCTGTTCGAGATCGAGCGCCAGCTCGGCCTCTTCGACACCTGGCCGGGGCTGATCCTGCCGTACATCACCTTCGCCCTGCCGCTGGCGATCTACACGCTCTCGGCGTTCTTCAAGCAGATCCCGTGGGACCTGGAGAAGGCGGCGAAGATGGACGGCGCCACCCAGGGCCAGGCGTTCCGGCGGGTGATCGCCCCGCTGGCCGCGCCGGGGCTGTTCACCACGGCCATCCTGGTCTTCATCTTCTGCTGGAACGACTTCCTGTTCGCCATCACGCTCACCTCGACCGAGCGGTCCCGCACGGTCCCGGTGGCCCTGCAGTTCTTCACCGGCGAGTCGCAGTTCGAGGACCCCACCGGGGCGATCTGCGCCGCCGCCGTGGTGATCACCATTCCGATCATCCTGTTCGTGCTCTTCTTCCAGCGCCGCATCGTCTCCGGTCTGACCTCCGGCGCAGTCAAGGGATAGGTGGTGTTGTCATGGCCGACATCGTGCTGGACAAGGTGAGCAAGCGGTTCCCGGACGGGACCACCGCCGTGCGGGACGTCGACCTGGAGATCGCCGACGGCGAGTTCGTGATCCTGGTCGGGCCCTCCGGCTGCGGGAAGTCCACCACGCTGAACATGATCGCCGGGCTGGAGGACATCAGCTCCGGGGAGCTGCGCATCGCGGGGGAGCGGGTCAACGACAAGGCGCCCCGGGACCGGGACATCGCCATGGTCTTCCAGTCCTACGCCCTCTACCCGAACATGACCGTCCGGGAGAACATGGCCTTCCCGCTGCGGCTGGCGAAGCTGGACAAGGAGACCATCCACCAGAAGGTGGAGGAGGCCGCGAAGGTCCTGGAGCTGACCCCGCTGCTGGACCGCAAGCCCGCCAACCTCTCCGGCGGGCAGCGGCAGCGGGTGGCCATGGGACGGGCGATCGTGCGGCAGCCCAAGGCGTTCCTCATGGACGAGCCGCTGTCCAACCTGGACGCGAAGCTGCGGGTGCAGATGCGCACCGTGGTGTCCCGGCTGCAGAAGCAGCTCGGCACCACCACCGTCTACGTCACCCACGACCAGACCGAGGCCATGACCCTCGGCGACCGTGTGGTGATCATGCGGGGTGGCGCGGTGCAGCAGGTCGGCCCGCCGCAGGAGCTGTACGACCACCCCCGCAACCTCTTCGTGGCCGGGTTCATCGGCTCCCCGTCGATGAACTTCCTGCACGCCGCCGTCGAGGACGGGCACCTGCGCACGGCGCTGGGCGACGTGCCGATCGGGGACCGGGTACGCCGGCAGCTCGACGGCGCCGACGCCCCGCGCGAGCTGATCCTCGGCATCCGTCCGGAGCACTTCGAGGACACCGTGCTGATCGACGACGAGACCCGCCGCCGGGGCGTGGAGTTCGAGGCGCCGGTCGACATCGTCGAGTCGATGGGCTCGGACAAGTACGTGTACTTCACCGTCGAGGGGGAGCGGGCCAGCGCCGCCGAGCTGGAGGAACTGGCGGCCGACGCGGGCGCCGCGGACTTCACCGGGACGGGGTCGAGCCTGGTCACCCGGCTGTCGGCCGAGTCCCCGGTGCGGGAGGGCGAGCCGCGGCGGGTCTGGTTCAACCTGGAGAAGATCCACCTGTTCGACCCGTCCACCGGGCGGAACCTCACCCTGCACGAGGGGCGGGCGTCCGGCGCGCTGGCCGACTGAGCGGCACCGGGCCGGTGGGCGGGGGGCCCACCGGCCCGGTCGCGCCGTTACCAGGTCAGCCGCAGCGGCAGCCCGAGGAAGGCGGCGTAGCCCGCGAGGGCCGACTCGACGCGGGTCCGCAGCGCGGCGTCGAACGGGGTCAACTGCCGCACGGTCACGGTGACCGCCCGCTTGCCGACGGTCCGCTTCCAGGTGCCGACCGTCCGGCCGCCACGCACCACCGTGGCCTGGAAGATCCCGTTGTTGCCGGGGACGACGGCGTTCATGTGCGCCGGATCGAGCATGAGCGACCGGTCCTTGTAGCCCAGCAGGTACTCGTCGAAGCCGGGCAGGGTGTGCACATCGTCGACCGGCGCGCGGGGCGCGTCGAGCAGGGCGGCGTCCACCACGGCCGGCACGCCGTCCACCTCGACCGGCGCGAGCGCCTCGCCGGCCGCCACGATGCCCCGGGTGGCGTCGGTGACCGTGAGGCCGGTCCACCGGGCCAGCTCGTGCCGGGTCACCGGCCCGTGGCCACGGACGTAGCGGTGGGCGAGCAGGCCGAGCGCCTCGTCGCGTTCGGGGCGGTGCGGATCCGGCGCCCACTCGTCCAGCAGCACGAACGTCTGTTCGGTGCCCACGTGCGGGGCGATGCAGGTGACGCCGCGCTGGCTCGCGTACCAGAGCATGTGGTAGCCGCGCTGGCCGGTGGTGTCGAGGCCGGCGCCGCGCAGCGTGTCCAGGCACTCGGCCCGGCTGAGTCGGCCCCCGCCCGCGAGCGCCGCGCCCAGCACCTCGGCGGCGCGGTCCGCGTCGGTGTCGGCCAGGCCGAGCTGCGCCCACCGGCCGGCCACGCCGGACAGCGTCCGGACACCGGTCACCTCCAGCATCCAGCGGGCGTCGCGGGGCGGCACCAGGTGCACCGTGCCCCGCATGGGCCAGGTGCGCAGCGCCTCGCGCCGCTCCAGCGCCGCGCGCACGTCGTCCTGGGTCCGGCCGGGCAGGCGTACGCCGAGGGACCACAGGCCGCTCGCCGCGTCCTGGGCCTGCATGGCGCCGAACCACTCGACCACCTCCGCCACGCTGTCGGGGCGCGCGGCCGGGTGCGGGCGCAGCAGCAGGCCGGTCATCCGCAGCGCCAGCGCCTCGGCACGGGTGAGGCGTACGGTCACGTGGGTGCTCCCGTCGTCGATGGACGGTCAGCATAGGTCGCGGGTGCGACGCTCCCAGGGGACCGACGACCGGACGGGCGGGCCGAGGCCCACCCGTCCGGGATGCCGTCGGGTCAGCGGTTGCGGCGTGCCCGCTCCGGCACGTCGGCGTCCACCAGCTCCCGGCGGACCTGCGCGTTGACCGGCTGCTCCTCGACGACCTCGTCCTTGTTCAGCCGGACCCGCTCGACCGGGACCTGGTCCTTGGCGACCACCGGGTGCTCGGCGCGCAGCTCCATCTCGCGCTGCTCCTCGCCGATGTCGGCCCGGACGTTGCCCCGGTCGGCGTCGAGGATCGGCTCGTGGACCACGGTCACCTCGTCGTGCTCGACCGGCACGGTGGTCTGGACGTTCTCCGTGACCACGCGCTTGCTCAGCCGCGCGGCGCCCGCCGGCTCGCTCTCGGTGCCGACCCGCAGCCGCTCCTCGGAGCGGGTCACCTCCGGCGCGCCCGGCTTCTGCTGCGGCGGAGGCCCGGCCTGCTCCCCGATCTGGTAGTGCCGGTAGAGCTGGGCGAGCTGGTCGGTGCTGAGCGGCTGGTTGGTGCCGGTCTCCACGCTGGGAGCGCTGCGCACGGTCGCCTTGTCGTACTGCACCTGAAGGCGGCCGTCCTGCTGCATCCGGGCCGCCTGGAGCGGTGCCATCGACTCGTGGTGGCCCATCACCCCGGTCTTCACGCTGACCCAGGTCGCCTCGCCGCTGGGATCGGCCCAGACCTGGCCCACGCTGCCGATCTTCGCGCCCGAGCGGTCCTGGACGTCCTGCCCGTACAGCGAGCGGACCTGCTGCTCTGTGAGTCGCATGGTGCGTCCTTCCTCTCGTGGGTCACCACCCGGGTCCCCGGCGGCGGCCCCGGCATTCCCCGGAACCGGGACGAATAGGAGGAGGAGGGGCAGTGGTGCCCGTAACGACCCGGATTGCGAGGAATGAGCGCCGCCGGAGCGGGGATGCGGCGTCGGGAAAACGATGCGAGGAATGCGAGGTGTGGGTGATGACAGCGTCCAGTGAACCGGCCCGGGGGGCCGGGCGGGCCACCACCGCCCGGCCGGCGGGCCCGTCCGGCGGGGCGAAGACCAGCGCCGCGGCCACCTTTGCGCTGGTCTTCGGCGTGGCAGGCCTGCTCAGCGTGCTCACCGCGATCCTGGCCTCGGTCGGGCTGCTGCTGGGGATCATCGGGATCATCCTGGGCATCTTCGGGCTGCGGATGAGCCGGCGTCCCGGCGTCACCGGGCGCGGGGTGGCCATCGGGGGCCTGGTGCTCAGCATCCTGGCGGTGCTGATCGGGTTGGCCCTCGCCGCCGGCATCAGCACGTTCATCAACAACGAGCAGGCGGTGGACCGGCTGGAGAAGCGGGTGACCGACCTGCGGGACAAGCTCAACGACTGAGCCCGGGAGAACCCCTGATCGCGCTACGCCAGCCACGTTGCCGGCGGAGCGCGATCCCCCGTTCAGGCTCCCGGTGCGGGGCGGCGGCGGTACGCCGGCACCGGTGGGATCAGGATCCCCGGGCGGCCCGACCCGGGGAAGCGGTTTCCATCGGAACTTGCGCAAATCTTGAGCCCCGGCAACGTATCGACTCCGCTCATTCCCCGGGCCCGGCCCGCCGGCCGGCCGCCGTTTGACGGCGCAACCACCGGGTAGTCGCCGAAGCTGACCCGACACCGAGGAGGAAACGTCTGATGGATGGCCAGGTCAAGGTCGCGGTGATCTATTACAGCGCGACCGGCATCACCTACCAGATGGCGCAGGCGGCGGTCGAGGCCGCCGGGGAGGCCGGAGCCGAGGTACGCCTGCGCAAGGTACGTGAGCTGGCGCCGGACGAGGCGATCCGCTCCAACTCGGGCTGGCAGGCGCACCGCCTGGAGACCCAGGACGTGATGGAGGCGCAGCCGGACGACCTCTCCTGGGCCGACGTCGTGATCATGGGTGCACCCACCCGTTACGGCATGATCGCCGCCCAGCTCAAGCAGTTCATCGACACCACCGGCCCGCTCTGGGCGCAGGGCGCGCTGGCGAACAAGGTCTACAGCGCCTTCACCTCGACCGCCACCTCGCACGGCGGCCAGGAGTCCACCCTGCTCTCGCTGTTCACGGTCTTCTACCACTGGGGCGGCGTCGTGGTCACCCCCGGCTACACCGATCCCAGCCAGTTCGTCGCCGGCAACCCGTACGGCGCCTCGCACACCAGCAACAACGGGGAGATCCCACCGGACCACGTGGCCCTCGGCGCCACCGCGCTGACGGCCAAGCGGGCCGTGCAGATGGGTGCCGCGCTCAAGAAGGGCTTGGCCGGCTGACCCTCGGCACAGGTGACCGGTGCCCGGACGGGGGCTCTCGACCCGTCCGGCCACCGGTCACCCCTCGCCCTACCCCCGATCGGCCGGTCCATGCCCGGTCAGCGCCGGGTGGGCCAGCAGGTGCCCGAGCAGGTCCGCCAGGACCGCCATGCCGTCCCGGCTGAGCACCGACTCCGGGTGGAACTGCACCCCGGCGAAGCCCGGCCCGCGCAGCGCGTGCACCGCACCGTCGGCCGGGTCCCGGGACAGCTCCACCGGGCCGTACGCGGTGGCGACCCGGTCGGCGTCGGCCCGGGCCGTGAAGCTGGAGTAGAAGCCGACGCGGCGGGTCGCGCCGAACACCGGCACGTCCCGCGGCAGCCCCTGGTAGGGGGCGTCGCGGCGCTGCAGCGGCAGCCCGAGCAGCCCGGCGAGCAACTGGTGGCCCAGGCAGACCGCCAGGGTCGGCCGGCCGGCCGCGAGCAGCTCCGCCAGCAGCGCCCGCATGCTCGCCATCTTCGGCTCGGCGAGGTCGTCGGGGTCACCCGGGCCGGGGCCGACCACCACGAGGTCGTACCCGTCGACCGGGCCGGCGTCGTGCCAGTCGCGCCGGGTCACCGCGAGGCCGAGCGCGCCGAGCTGGTGGGCGAGCATCCCGGTGAAGGTGTCCTCACCGTCCACGATCAACGCCCGGCGGCCGGCCAGGCCCGGCAGCGCGGTCGCCCCCGGCACGCGCTGGTCCAACCAGAACCGGGCCAGCGGGATGTTCCGGGCGGCCAGCGCGGCCTGCACCTCCGGGTCGTCGGCGTACCGCGGCACGGGGTCGGCGCCGCGGGCCGGGGCGTCCGGGCCGAGGCCGAGCGCGGCCAGCACCCCGGCCGCCTTGGCGTGCGTCTCGGCCACCTCGTCCTCGGCCGTGGAGTGCCGGACCAGGGTCGCCCCGACCGGCACCCGCAGCTCGCCGTCGGGGGAGAGCTCGGCGGTGCGGATGAGGATCGGCGCGTCGAGGGTCTGCCGGCCCTGCTCGTCGCGGCCGAGCAGGGCGAGCACGCCGGCGTAGTACCGCCGGCCGGTCCGCTCGTGGCGGGCGATCACCCGGCAGGCGTTCTCCATCGGGCTGCCGGTGACCGTGGGGGCGAACATGGTCTCCCGCAGCACCTCCCGGACGTCCAGCGAGCCCCGCCCGGCCAGCAGGTACTCGGTGTGCGCGAGGTGTGCCATCTCCTTCAGGTACGGCCCGACCACCTGACCGCCGTGCTCGGCGACGGTGGCCATCATCTTCAGCTCCTCGTCGAGCACCATGTACAGCTCCTCGACCTCCTTGGGGTCGTGGAGGAAGCGCAGCAGGGCGTCCCGGTCCGCCGCCGCGCCGGTGTGCCGGAACGTGCCGCTGATCGGGTTCATCATGGCCAGGCCGTCGTCGACGCTCACGTGCCGCTCCGGGCTCGCCCCGACCAGGGTGCGGCTGCCGGTGTGCACCACGAACGTCCAGTACGCGCCCCGCTCGCGCAGCAGCAGCCGGCGCAGCGCCGCCAGGGCGGCCACCAGGGGCGCGCCCTCGACGGTGGCCCGCAGGGTGCGGTGGATGACGAAGTTGGCGCCCTCGCCCCGGCCGATCTCGTCGCTGAGTACCCGGCCCACGGTGTCCGCGTAGTCGGCGTCGGAGATGTCGAAGGCGGCGTCGCGGGTCACCACCGGCGCGTCGGGCAGGACCGCCAGCACCGCGTCGAGCGGGAGCCGCCGGTGCTCGGCGACCAGCAGGCACTCCAGCGGCAGGCCGTCGTCCACGCAGGCGAAGCCGCGCTCGGCGATCTGCCGGTAGGGGACCAGGGCCAGGGTGCGCGGCCCGGGACCACCGTCGGGCAGCGGCAGGTCGGCGAGCCGGTCGGCCGTGCGTACCGGACCGGTGAACAGGTCGACGTGGTCGGCGCCCTCGCGGCGGACGAGCGCGAACGGGCCGGGGTCGCGGCCCGCCGCGACGGCGGCGAGCGGGTCGTGCGGGCGGGTCATCGGGTCTCCTCGGTGGGCCGGAGGCCGCCGGCGGGGCGACCCGGGATGCCGGGGAGAGACCGGCGGCCGCCTCGTCGGGCGGCCGCGTGGGGAAGCTACGCGCGGGGGTGGGCCGCCGAGTCGGCGGGCCACCAGCAGGTCAGGTGCGCGGGCATGACGATCACTGTACGCGAGCGGGGGTGCCCGGGGAACCCGATCGCATCGCCCGGCCCGACCGATCTTGGCTTCGCCGCCGCTCCCGGCGGGTAGGTTGACCCGCGATGGACATTCTCGCTCTGGACCTGGGCACCTCCTCGGTGCGCGGGCTCGTGCTGGACGCGGACGCCGTCCCGCGCCCCGGCGCGCTGGCCCGCCGGAAGGTGCACCTGGTGACCGGGGACGACGGCAGCGGCGTCCTGGACGGACCGCGCTACCTGGCCTGCCTCGCGGAGTGCCTGGACGAGCTGGCCGCCGCCGGGCACCTGCGGGACGTCGAGCTGGTCGCCACCTCGGCGCAGTGGCACTCGATGCTGCCGCTCGGCCACGACGGCACCCCGCTGGGCCCGGTGCTCACCTGGATGGACACCCGCCCGGAGCCCGTCGCCGGCGCCGCCGGCCCGACCGATCCGGACGCCTTCCACCACCGCACCGGCGCCTGGTGGCACCGCTGCTACTGGACCATGCGGCTGCCCTGGGTGCGGGAGCACTGCGGCAGCCCGGTGGCCCGCTTCGCCGGGCTCGTCGAGTACGCCCTCGGCGAGCTGCTCGACGAGGCGCCGATGTCCGTGTCGATGGCCTCCGGCACCGGGCTGCTCGACCTGCGCCTGCTGGAGTGGGACGCCGAGGCGTGCGAGCTGGCCGGCGTACGCCCCGAGGAGCTTCCGCCGCTGGCCCCGCAGCGGTGGCGCGGCCGGCTCCGCGCCGAGCACACCCAGCGCTGGCCGCAACTCGCCGACGCCCGCTGGGCCGCTCCGGTCGGCGACGGCGCGGCGTCCAACGTGGGCTCCGGCTGCGTCGACCCGTCCCGCGCCGCGCTCACCGTCGGCACCTCCGCCGCCGTACGCCTCGTCCAGGCCCTGCCGGCCGGGGCGCCGCTGCCGCCCCTGCCCGAGGAGCTCTGGCGCTACCGGGTCGACCATGAGCACGTGGTGACCGGGGCGGCGTACTCCAGCGGGGGGAACCTGTTCGCGTGGGCGGCCCGCGAGCTGCGGCTGCCGTCCGGCGCCGAGCTGGAGGCCGCGCTGGCCCGGACGGGCAGGCACCTGACCCTGCGGGCGAACCCGCGGTTGGGCGGGGACCGGCCGCCCGGCCTCGCCCCGGCCGGCTCCGGGGAGCTGCGCGGCCTGAGCTTCGGCACCACCGCGGTCGACATCCTGGCCGTCCTGATGACCGAGCTGTGCCGGCTGATGGCCGACGACCTGGCCCTGCTGGAGCAAGGTGCGGGCGAACCGGCCGAAGTGGTGCTCGGCGGGGGCGCGATGGCCGCCTCGCCCTGGTGGCGAGGCGCGTTCGTCGACGCGCTGGCCCCTCGTCCGGTGCGCCACCAGCGCAACCCGGAGATCGGCGCGACCGGGGCCGCCCTGGTGGCGCTCGGCCGGATCGCCGAGGCGGCGGGGGTGAGCGGCATCGGCCGGACGGACGACCGGGACACGCCGAACACGGTAGCCCTCCGCCCCCCGCGCTGACCTTCCTGCTCGTGCGGCCGGCCGCACCGTTTGACACCGTCCGCCGGCCTGGTTGGATGGGATTCCGCTCCCCGTCCCGGTGGAGCCGAGGGGGACCCGAGGAGGAGAGCGTGGGCGCAGGTCCCGACCCGGCTCGCGCCGCGGTGCCGCAGCCGCGCCGGAGCCCGTCCGACGACCGGGTGGCGCCGCACCGGCGGCGGCGCTCGCGCTTCCGGTTGCGGGACTGGCGGATGGGCACGAAGCTCGCCACCGTGCTGGTGCTGCCCTCGGTGGCGTTCCTGGTGCTCGCCGGTGTGCAGACACAAGGACTGGTCGGGCAGACCACCGCGCTGAGCGACTTCGCCCAGCAGGTCGGCATCGGCCGGCAGATCACCACCGTGGTGGACCGGCTCCAGCAGGAGCGGGACCGCTCCGCCGGAGAGTTGGCCGCGCTGCGCAGGGCCGGCGGCAGCGCCGACCGGGACGCGGCGGTCGCCGCGCTCAAGCCGCTCCAGGACGGCTCCGACCGGGCGATGGCCGACCTGCGCGCCGCGGCCGAGCCCCTCGCCGACGCCGACGCCGCCTGGCGGGTGGCCTACTCCGAGGTGCTGGAGGCCTACGACCAGGTCGTCTACATCCGCGCCGCCGTGCCGCCCGCGGTGCTGTCCAGCGACACCGTGCTGAGCAACTACCACCGGGCCATCGCCGCCCTGCTCAACCTCCTGGCCGAGCCGTCGCCCGGCGACGACCAGCGGGCGCTGACCAACGCCGTGCTGCGGTACGTGCAGCTCTCCCGGGTCAAGGAGCTGTCCTCGCGGATCCGGGCCGAGCTGTACGCCGCCGCCCGCGCCGGCCGTTACGAGGTGGACGACCAGGTCTCGCTGACCGACCTGCGCGCCCAGCAGCTCACCGCGCTGGGCGCGTTCCGGGTCGCCGCGACCGCCGACCAGGTCCGCCGCTACGACGAGACGTCGGTGGACGCGGCGTTCGTCTCGGCCGCCCGGCTGGAGGAGCAGACCCTGCCCAGCGGGGCCGCCGAACCGGCGGTGCTGCCGGCGACCCAGTGGTGGGCGGCCAGCGAGCAGCGGCAGGAGCTGCTCCGGCAGCTGGAGGCCGGCGTCCTCGACGACGCCGTACGCCAGGCCGACGACGCGAGCGCCCGGCAGCTGCGGGACACCCTGCTGGTGGTCGGCGGCATCGTCGGCGTGCTCCTGGTGGCCGTGCTGATCTCGTTGCTGGTCGGCCGGTCGGTGGCCCGCTCGATGCGGCAGCTGCGCGGCCAGGCGCTGCGTATCGCCCAGGTGGAGCTGCCGCACACCCTGGACCGGCTGCGGGCCGTCGACCGCCCGGTGGCCGCCATCGACGTGCCGCCGGCGGTGGTCGACTCGCAGGACGAGATCGGCGAGCTGGCCGAGGCGTTCGTGGCGGTGCACCGCAGCGCCGTCGACGTCGCGGTCGAGCAGGCGATGATGCGGCGCAACGTCAACGCCATGTTCGTGAACCTGGCCCGGCGCAGCCAGGTGCTGGTCGAGCGGCAGCTCGAACTCCTCGACGAGCTGGAACGCGAGGAGAGCGACCCGGACCAGCTGGAGAACCTGTTCAAACTCGACCACCTCGCCGCCCGGATGCGCCGCAACGACGAGAGCCTGCTGGTGCTCGCCGGCACCGAGTCCAGCCGGCGGTGGAACCGGCCGGTCGGCCTCGGCGCGGTGCTGCTCGCGGCCAGCGCCGAGATCGAGCAGTACCAGCGGGTGCGCCACGACTCCCGCTCCGACCTGCACGTCGTCGGGCACGCGGTCGGCGACCTCGTGCACCTTTTCGCCGAGCTGCTGGAGAACGCCACCTCCTTCTCCCGGCCGGACACCGTGGTGCGGGTCGTCGCCGGTGCGGACGGCCCGGGCGCGTTCGTGGAGATCGTCGACCAGGGCCTCGGGATGAGCCCGGCCGCGCTGGCCGAGGCGAACGCGGTCCTGGCCGAGCCGCCGGCGGCCGACGTGGCCGCCTCCGAGCGGATGGGCCTGTTCGTGGTGAGCCACCTGGGTGCCCGGCACGGCGTGCGGGTGCGGCTGCGGGGCGGTCAGGACGGTCTGGTCGCCCGGGTCCGGATCCCGGCCGAGCTGCTGGCCGCGGCGCCCGCGCCGGGGCTGGACCAGCCGGCCGCGCCACGGATGCTGACCAGTCAGGTGGCCGCCGCGTCCCGCCTGGCGCCCGGCGCCGCCCGGCTCGGCACGCCGACCGCGGAGCTGCCGGTGGCGGGACGCCGCCCGCCGGTGCCACCGGCGGAGCTGCCGGTGTCGCCGCTGACCGGGCTTCCGCTCGGCGCGCCGCCGCCCGCCACGGAGCCGGCGCAGCCGGGCCGTCCGGCCGCCGGGCGCGGCGCGCCCGTGCCCGCGCCGCGGCCCGTGCCGGGCCGGGCCGAGGACGTGCTCGCCCCGGCGGCCGGGTCGCCGGCCGGCGGTGGCTGGTTCAGCCGCCAGGGCCCGACGGCCGCGGTGCTCGGTGTGACACCGCCGCCCGCCGCGACGCCGGTCACCGGAGGCACCAACGAGCGGGGCCTGCCGGTACGCGTACCGATGGCCCAGCTCTCCGCGGTCGCCCAGCCCGCCGCCGCGAACCGTTCCGGGCGTGCGGAGCCGGACCCGGACGCGGTCGGCGGCATGCTCTCGCGCTACTACAGCGGGGTGCGCCGGGCGGAGGCGGAGGAGACCACCGAGATGTACCTGCCGCGCGATGAAGGGGGAGTTCGACAGTGACGACGTTGAGCCAGGAGGCACGGGACCTGAGCTGGCTGGTGAACGCGTTCGCGGAGCGGGTGCCGGGGGTGGCGCACGCGGTGGTGGTCTCCACCGACGGGCTGCTCGTGGCGATCTCCGCGCACCTGCCCCGCGACCATGCGGACAAGCTCGCGGCGGTGACCTCGGGCCTGATGAGCATCACCGCCGGCGCGGCCCAGATGTTCGACGGCGACGTCGTGAAGCAGACCGTGGTCGAGATGGGCCGGGGCTACTTCCTGGTCATGCAGATCCGGGACGGCTCGATCCTGGCCACGCTGGCCGGGGCCGACGCCGACATCGGCGTGGTCGGCTACGAGATGGCGCGGCTGGCCAAGCAGGCCGGCGAGATGCTCACCCCGGCGCTGCGGGCGGAACTCCAGCAGGCCCTGCCCCGCTGAGCCGGGACGGGTGCGGGCCCGGCCGGTGTCGCGCCGGCCGGGCCGCCCCGCCTACAGCCCGTTGCGGCGGATCACGTCGCGGTACCAGTGGGCGCTGCGCTTGAACACCCGGCGCTGGGTCGGGTAGTCGACGTAGACCAGGCCCCAGCGCTGCTCGTACCCCTCGTTCCACTCGAAGTTGTCCAGCAGCGACCAGACGTGGTAGCTCTCCAGCGGCACCCCGTCGCGGATCGCGCGGTGGGCGGCCGCGAAGTGGTCGCGGAGGAAGTCGATCCGGGCGGTGTCGTCGACGGTGCCGTCCGCGGCGAGGGTGTCCGGGCAGGGCAGGCCGTTCTCGGTGATGGTGATCGGCACCCGGCCGTAGTCGCGGGTGACCCGGGTCAGGATGTCGTACATCCCCTCGGGGTAGATCTGCTGCCACTCCGCCTCCGACGTCGGCCACCGGCGGACCGTGTCGCCCTGGCCGGTGACGTAGATCGGCGTGTAGTACTGCACGGCCAGCAGGTCGACCGGGCTGGAAATGATCTTCAGGTCGCCGTCGCGCACGCCGCGGACCATCCGGCTGTCCGCGCCGAGGTCGGCCAGCACGTCCTCCGGGTAGGTGCCCTTGAAGATCGAGTCGAGGTAGAGCCGGTTCTCGTAGCCGTCGTAGAGCCGGGTCGCGGCTGCCGCCTCGGCGGTCTCGTCGGCGGGGTAGCAGGGGTGCAGGTTGAGCGCCGGACCGATCCGCCCCTGCGCGCCGGTGGCGCGCAGGGCGCGGACGGCGAGACCGTGGCCCAGCTGGAGGTGGTGGGCCACCAGGTACGCCGCTGCCGGGTCCCGCAGGCCGGGCGCGTGGTGCCCCCAGAGGTAGCCGTTCTGCACCACGGTCTTCGGCTCGTTGATGGTCAGCCAGACCGGCACCCGGTCGCCGAGCGCGCGGAACACCGCGTCGGCGTAGTCGGCGAAGCGCTCGGCGGTGTCCCGGTTCTCCCAGCCGCCGGCGTCCTGAAGGGCCTGGGGGAGGTCCCAGTGGAACAGGGTGGCCATCGG
Source organism: Micromonospora halotolerans (assembly GCF_032108445.1). Taxonomy (NCBI): domain Bacteria; kingdom Bacillati; phylum Actinomycetota; class Actinomycetes; order Micromonosporales; family Micromonosporaceae; genus Micromonospora; species Micromonospora halotolerans. The sequence continues at coordinate 4,762,869 of NZ_CP134876.1, forward strand.
CGCGATGCCCCGCTCGTGCAGCCCGTCCACGAGCCGCCGGTAGAAGTCCAGGCCGCGCTGGTTGGGCCGCCCGGACCCGTCGGCCTGGATCCGGGGCCAGGAGATGGAGAACCGGTAGCTGCGCAGCCCGAGGTCGCGCATCAGGTCGAGGTCCTGGGCGTACCGGTGGTAGTGGTCGGCCGCGACGTCGCCGGTGTCGCCGTTGCGGGTGCGGCCCGGGGTGTGGCTGAAGGTGTCCCAGACGGATTCGCCGCGCCCGTCCTCCTTGGCGGCCCCCTCGATCTGGTACGCCGAGGTGGCCGCGCCCCAGCCGAAGCCGGGCGGGAAGCGCAGCCCGCCGTCGGGGTCCGCGTCGCCGTCGGGATCGGGCGTGCCGTCGCAGCCGGCGACGGCGGTCGCGGACGCGGCGGCGCCCGCGGCGGCGGCGCCGGCCAGCCCGGTCCGGGTCGCGCCGACGGCGGTCGCGGAGAGGGCGGCACGGCGGAGCAGGCGCCGTCTGGTGAGTAGCGACATGGGGGTTCTCCTCGAAGTGACTGGCCGCCCTGAGAGGCCGGGAGCGCTCCCAGCATAGGCCAGGGGCTGCCGGCGGCGTCCCGAGGGCGGACCGCGGCAGAGGCGCGGCCGGCCGGCGGGCGGCCGGAGGTGTGCAGGGGTGGGGTGTCGCTCGGGCGGCGGAGGGGCGAGCGGCGATGGGGCGGGGGCGGATAGCGAAGAAGGCCGTCCGGGCGGCGCGTCGCGCCTGTCCCGTCGGCCTCTTTTCCCGTCGACAACGGGGGTTTAGTGTGGGGACGGGGGAGGGCAACCCCCGTCCCCACCTGTGATGCACACACGCACGAGTGGAATTGGCGTCCGGTCGTGCGTGTCGCGCGGGAGCCGGGCCACGCGAGTGGCTCTGGTTCCACCTCCCTCCATGTCGGTGGGTGATGGCTGACGGCGGCGTCCGGGCTGGCCCGCCGTCAGCCGTGGGGGCTGGCGCGCCGGGCACTCCGGGTCCCCGGCGATCTCTTACTTGTATCTCCGTCGATGGAAGCGCTCCCATCGGCGATGCTTGCGACTGTAACGCCCGTCACGGCTTTGTGAAAGCCCCAAAACGAGATCGAAACATCGACGTGGGTGTCTGCCCTGCCCGTTGTGGTGGGAGCGCTTCCATGGCACACTTCCACCACCACGTGGAGCCAGCTCGTGAGTGCGGGCCGCCGAGGGCACCCGGTTCACCACCGGTGCGGCGTCCGAATCCCCGGCACGGCCGGGTCGACCACCTTTCCGGGCGCCTCCGTCCCCCCGCGTACGCCACGTCGACGCGTGGAGGCGCCCCGCCGGGGCCCCGTGTCCCGGCCCGGTCCGAGGAGACACCGCGCACATGAGACTCATGGCCAGACGTCGCCGGACGGCGATGGTCGCCGCCACCGCCCTCGCCATCGGCGGGGTGGCCCTGCCGGCGGGCACCGCGCAGGCCGCCCCGGCCTGCGACGTGACCTATGTGACCAGTGACTGGAACAACGGCTTCACGGCCAGCGTCACCATCAAGAACCTGGGCGACGGCCTGAACAACTGGACGCTCAAGTTCGCCTTCCCGAACAGCGGCCAGAAGCTGACCCAGGGCTGGTCGGCCAGGTGGAGCCAGTCCGGCAGCGAGGTGACCGCGACCAACGAGTCGTGGAACGGCAGCCTGCCCACCGGCGCATCCACCACCATCGGCTTCAACGGCGCGCACACCGGCAGCAACCCGAAGCCCACCGCCTTCACCCTCAACGGGGTCGCCTGCAACGGCGCGCCCACCAACCAGTCGCCGACCGTCTCGCTGGGCCTGCCGAGCGGCCCCTTCGAGGCGCCGGCCGACGTGCCCCTGACCGCCACCGCCGCCGACCCGGACGGCACGATCGCCAAGGTCGAGTTCTACCGCAACGGCCTGCTGGTCAACACCGACACCACCGCGCCGTACGGGTACACCCTGGAGGACCTGCCGGCCGGCAGCTACACGGTGCAGGCCAAGGCGTACGACAACGCCAACGCCACCGCCGTGGCCGAGAAGTCCTTCACGGTCAACCCCGCCACCGGCCCGGTGCTCGTGGCCACCCCGTCGGCCGTGAGCGTCAGCGAGGGCGGCACCGCACCGGTGAAGTTCACCCTCAGCGCCGCGCCGACGGCCAACGTCCCGGTGACCCTCGCCGTCACCGGCGACAGCGACGTGACCGTGTCACCCACGACGCTGGCCCTGACCCCGAGCAACTGGAACACCGGGGTCACCGCCACGGTCGCGGCCGCGGAGGACGCCGACACCGCCGGCGGCACCGCCACGATCACAGCCTCGGCCACCGGCTTCGCACCCGTCGCCGTCACCGCCACCGAGGTCGACAACGACACCCCCGGCGGGGACAACACGTACCTCAAGAAGTTCCTCGACCAGTACGGCAAGATCAAGAACTCGGGCTACTTCAGCCCCGAGGGCGTGCCGTACCACTCCGTCGAGACGCTCATCGTCGAGGCGCCCGACCACGGCCACGAGACCACCTCGGAGGCGTTCAGCTTCTGGCTCTGGCTGGAGGCGCAGTACGGCCGGGTCACCCAGAACTGGGCCCCGTTCAACAACGCGTGGACCGTGATGGAGAAGTACATCATCCCGTCGCACGCCGACCAGCCCACCGCCGGCGCCCCGGGCACCCCCCAGTACGCCGCCGAGCACAACCTGCCCAGCCAGTACCCGTCGGCTCTGGAGCCCAACGTCCCGGTCGGCCAGGACCCGCTCCGCTCGGAACTCCAGACCACCTACGGCACCGGCGACATCTACGGCATGCACTGGCTGCTGGACGTCGACAACACCTACGGCTACGGCCATTGCGGCGACGGCACCAGCCGCCCCGCCTACATCAACACCTTCCAGCGCGGCACCCAGGAGTCCGTCTGGGAGACCGTGCCGCAGCCGTCCTGCGACACCTTCAAGCACGGCGGCCAGTACGGCTACCTCGACCTGTTCGTCAAGGAGTCGGCCGCCCCGGCCAAGCAGTGGAAGTACACCAACGCCCCGGACGCCGACGCGCGCGCCGTGCAGGCCGCGTACTGGGCGCTCACCTGGGCCAAGGCGCAGGGCAAGGAGGCCGACGTCGCGGCCACCGTGGCGAAGGCCGCCAAGATGGGCGACTACCTGCGCTACGCCATGTTCGACAAGTACTTCAAGAAGATCGGCAACTGCGTCGGCGCGTCCACCTGCCCGGCCGGCAGCGGCCGTGACTCGGCGCACTACCTGCTCTCCTGGTACTACGCCTGGGGCGGCGCGTACGACACGTCGCAGAACTGGTCGTGGCGGATCGGCTCCAGCCACAACCACTTCGGCTACCAGAACCCGTTCGCGGCGTGGGCGCTGACCAACGTCGCCGAACTCAAGCCGAAGTCGCCGACCGCGGTCTCCGACTGGCAGAAGAGCCTCGACCGGCAGCTGGAGTTCTACACCTGGCTGCAGTCCGCCGAGGGCGGCATCGCCGGCGGCGCCACCAACAGCTGGGACGGCAGCTACGCCCAGCCGCCGGCCGGCACCGCCACCTTCTACGGCATGTACTACGACGTCGACCCGGTCTACAACGACCCGCCGTCGAACCAGTGGTTCGGCATGCAGGCCTGGTCGATGCAGCGCATCGCCGAGCTGTACCTGCAGACCGGCAACGCCAAGGCCAAGGCGCTGCTGGACAAGTGGGTGCCGTGGGCCATCGCCAACACCACGCTGGGCACCAACTGGTCGATCCCCTCGGACATGAAGTGGACCGGCCAGCCCACCGACTGGAACCCGGCGAGCCCGCAGCCGAACACCAACCTGCACGTCGAGGTGACGGTGAAGGGCCAGGACGTCGGCGTCGCCGCCGCCTACGCCCGTACCCTCATCGCGTACGCGGCCAAGTCCGGCAACGCCGCGGCCAAGACCACCGCCAAGGGCCTGCTGGACGCGCTGTCGGCCGCCGCCGACACCAAGGGCGTCTCGATGCCGGAGAAGCGCGGCGACTACAAGCGCTTCGACGACGTCTACAACGCGGCCGACGGTCAGGGCCTCTACATCCCCTCCGGCTGGACCGGGAAGATGCCCAACGGCGACGCCATCGCCGCCGGCAAGAGCTTCCTGGACATCCGCTCGTTCTACAAGAACGACCCGGACTGGCCGAAGGTGCAGGCGTACCTCAACGGCGGCGCGGAGCCGGTCTTCAACTACCACCGGTTCTGGGCCCAGGCGGACGTCGCCATGGCGTACGCCGACTACGGCACCTACTTCCCGGCGGGGTGAGGTGACCACCCCTGCGCGGACGGGCGCCGCCCGCCCGCGCAGGGGGTCGACCCGGGCCGAAGGGGGAACGGAGCGGCCCGGTCGGCGGGCGGCCTGACTCCCACGGTCAGGCCGGGTGGGCCGGCCGTCCGGCCGACGCAGCGGACGGACCGGCCCACCGAACCGCCCGGAGACGAACTTGCCGCGAAAAAGCCCGGGAAAATCGGCGCTCCACGGGATCACGCCGCAGGCGTGGACGGAGTAACGTAATTCACCGGAGAGGCCGCTCCCCCCGTGGCGGCCTCTCTTTTAATTCGCCGCGGCGGCGTCCGCATCGGACGGCGTGACCGGGTGCCGGAGGCCCGGATGATCCGCCGGGAGCGACCGCCGGATCACCAGCCAGCTCACCGCCAGCGCCGCCGCGACCAGCGGCCAGGTCAGCGCCACCCGTGCCACCACCAGCGCGACCACCTGCCCGCCGAGCCACAGCGGCACGAACACCGCCAGCCGCAGCAGATAGGTGGCGGCCCAGACCCAGCTGCCCCGCCCGTACGCCCGCAGCAGCGCCGGGTCGCGTCGCCACCGGCCGCGCTGGCCCAGCGCCACGCCGACCAGCACACCGAGCAGCGGCCAGCGCACCACGATGCTGACCATCCAGGCCAGCGCGCTCGCCGCGTTGGAGACCAGCTGCAGCAGGAAGAAGTCGGTGGCCCGCCCGGTCCGCAGCGCGACCAGCGCGGCGACGCAGACGGCGAGCAGCCCGATCAGCACCGACCGCGGCCGGTCCCCGCGCCGCCACCGCCAGCCCGCCACCGCCGTACCGGCGAGCACCGCGGCGACCACCCCGCCCCACAGCCCGGCGGCCAGCCAGCCGATCGCGAACGCCACCGGCGGCACCGTGGCGTCCACGGCACCGCGCCGGCCGCCCAGCAGATCGGCCAGCGACTCCGGCGGCTCCCCGGACGGCCGCCCCTGCTCCGGCGTGCTGGTCACGCGCCACCTCCTCCCGTCGCGCCCTCAACTGTCGTGCTCCGCTTGATGCGTTACACGGCGACGTCAGTTGAGGGGTTACACGAGCCTTGAGCATGCCGGATACGGACCGTCACGCCGACTGCCCACGACGGCTGGTGTGCCAGCCATCCGCTTCTGCCGATGAGCGGAAGCTTCGGCCTGGCATCCGGAATTTGGGCCGGCTGTTCCTGGAGCCCGGTCGGCGCGTCCGACCGGGCTCCACATGTCAGGCAGTCCACTCCGGATCGCGGCCGATGAAGCCCAGCATTCTGGTTTGCGGGTCGGCGTGTTCCTTCACCGGCACGCGGGGGCCGTATTCCCCGGACGAGCGGATGATCTCCTCCATCGTCTCCATCCCGGCCAACAGTTGCGCACAGAAGTCCTGGTCGAGGCGGTCGTCCTGGCCTGTGGCCCGGGCCAGGTCCCAGGTGTGCATGAACACGTCGGCTGTGTAGAACTGGTCGATCGCGCGGTCCAGCGGCAGTTCGCCGGTATGCGGATTCGACAGAAGGCGGCCGGCCGTGGTCGGGTCATCGAGCAGGGATTGCACCGCGTCGCAGTGGGTCTGCCATGCGGCGGCCGGGTCGTCGTCGACCGATGGCCCGGCTGGGAGTCGGATACCGGAGCCGGTGGCCAAGAACGGCGGTAACCATTCGGTCAGGTGGCGTACAACGTCGCGGGCGGTCCACCCGGCGACGGGCGCGGGCGCGTCCCACGACCGGGTGCCCCGGACCCGGTCGGTGAAGCCGCGGCTGACCTGTCGGTGCCGCTCGGCGGGAAGGTTAGACAGTGCCATCGGCGAGCATCTCCTCGAGCTTGGCGTAGCCCTCGTTGAGCCCGACCTCCATGCCGCTGGCGAGCCATGCGTCTCGGTCCTCAAAACTGTCCACAAGGGATTGTGTGCGCAGAAGCATCCGCCCGTCGTCCAGGTTCTCGAACCATAGCGTCACCAGCGCCACGCCGTCGGGTTGCCCTTCGAAGGTGAACGTCTGGACGATCCGGTCCGGCCGCACGTCGTGGAAGCAGCCGCGAAACGCGTACTGCTGCCCGTCTCGTGTGGACACGTAGCGCCAGCTGCCGCCTGAGCGCGCGTCCCACTCCTCGATGCGGGTGTGCATTCCGTTGGGACCGGCCCACTGCGCGAACAGGCGCGGATCGGTGTGCGCCCGGAACAGTTGTTCGGGCGTGGCGTTGAACTCCCTGCGCATCCGGATGATCGGCACCTTCGGGTCGGCCTCGATCGTGGTCTCGGCGATGGTGCTCATGCCGTGCTCCCCTTCTCGGCCTGGTCGATCGTCGTGTCGTGGTTCATCTGCGCCAGTACGGCGTCGAGATGGCGGTACCGCTCCTCGGTCTGGCGCCGGTAGCGCTCGATCCACTTGTCCATCAGGTCGAAGACCTCCGCTTCCAGCCGTACCGGCCAAGGCTGCGGCCCCGCCGGCCGGCTCACCACCCCGGCCTCCTCTAGTACCTTGAGGTGCTTGTAGACCGCTTGGAGCGTCATCGGGTAAGGCTCGGCGAGCTGGTTCACGGTCGCGTCGCCCGCCGCGAGCCGAGCCACCATGTCGCGCCTGGTCGGATCCGCGAGTGCCGCGAAGACCCGCGACAGCGTGTCTGCTGCCATCGGCACCTCTCCCAACTTTCAACCCTTTAGTTGAAAGCCAACCTACTCGGTGACCGACCGATGTCAACCGACAAGTTGAAACCGCAGACGAGCCCACTTGCCAGACCTCGATCCGAGCGACCCCGGGCGGCGGGGCTGGGTCGATCAGACAAAGTCCATCGGGCCGGACCGGGCGGAGCTGCCGGCTCTTCGCTGGCGCTCGTCGAAGCCCCAGCCGCTGATCCTTCGGACCAAGATCAGGTGCGCACTCATGCCGAGATCAGTACGTTAGCTGCTGCGGCGCGTCTGGCCAGTCGGCCACGATGACCAATGGGACTGAATCCGGCGACCGGTAGTGGTCCCCAGGAAGGTACTCGATGTGCTGATGCCGGTTGACTGTCCGGTCATCGGCGGTCTCGGCTTGCTCAGCCACGCCGTCGAGCGCATCCCAAATGATGTCGAGATACTCGCGACCACCGGAGAAGTGCAGGGTTGTCCCGTCTTGCATACGGACGAGCAGCGGGCCGGCAGTCGCCTCTTGACTGACAACCCCGCCGGTGATCGCCACCTCAAAGGGCTCAGGATGTTGGCGTAGCAGCCGGCCGAGGCCGCGGAGGGCAGCTGGCGGCCCGGCAAGCTCCAACTCGCCGTCGTCGACAGAAAGACGGCAGCGCTGGTGATCGTCCATCGGCCCATTGTCCCGCACCTTCCGGCCCCTCACGTCGCCGGCACCGCTTCCGGATCTGCCGCTGACCGCGCGTCTGACCGGCATCGAGAGTCGCATGCCCCAGCGATCGGCGGCACCCCGGTTACGCACTGTGACAGCCGAGCCCGGAGAGTCGGCGAACTGTCCCTTCCAGTGAAGCCAGTGCGTAACGGATCAAGTGGACCGCACGTCGCGGCCTCAACCTACGCGACAGCCACGGGGCTCCGACGAGCGCCGGACCCGGCCGACCGTTACGTTGTCCGGGTGCGTGAGACGGCGAGGGGTTGGACGGCAGTCTGGTTGGTCGTAATGGCCCTGGCCCAGACGGCCGCGTTCCTGGTGGTGTGGCGCTTCGCCGTGCACACCGAGCTGGGCCAGTGGATCGACACCGTCGCGCTGACCGGTAACCGGATCGGCCAGGACCGCATCGACGGGCCGGTGGACCGGATCCTCAACGCCATGTCGGTGGTGTCCCTGCTGGCCGCCACCGCCATGATCGGCTTCATCGCGCTGATCCGCGGCCGCAAGGCGCTCGCCGTCACCGCCACCCTGCTCATCGCCGGCGCCAACGTCAGCACCCAGCTGCTCAAGCGCTACCTGGACCGGCCCGACTTCGGCATCGACCCGGAACGGGCCGCGGCCGGCAACAGCCTGCCCAGCGGACACACGGCCGTGGCCGCGTCCGTGGCGGTCGCGCTGGTCCTGGTGCTGCCGCCGAAGCTGCGGGTGGCCGGCGCGTTCCTCGGCGCCGGCTACGCGGCCGCCGCCGGCGTGGCCACCCTCTCGGCCGGCTGGCACCGACCCAGCGACGCCGTCGCCGCGTTCCTCGTCGTGGGCGCCTGGGCCGCGGTCGCCGGCCTCGTGCTCCTGTTCTTCCAGCGGGAACAGGCCGTGGTGTCCCCGGCCGACGCACACCGGGTCGCCGCCGTCGTGCTCGGCCTCGCCGGCGCCCTCGCCCTGGTCGTCTCGGCGCTCGCCCTGTCCTGGCTGGTCGACCGCTCCACCACCTCCGTCGAGGAGCTCGCCCGCCGCGCGCTCTTCATCGGGTACGCGGGCAGCGCGGCCGGCATCGTCGGCACGGTCGCCGTGGTGGCCGCGCTGGTCCTGGCGGTGGTGCACCGCCTGGTGCCCCGCTGGAAGGGCTGACCGGCCGGGGTCGCCGGCCGGTCCCCGGAGCGGGTCAGCGGTAGTAGGTGCCGACGGTGTTGCCGCTGGCGATCTCCCGGCCCTTGAGCGCGCGGTGCACGTCCGCGGCCTGCGGCGCGCCGGACAGCTCCAGCGGACGGTTCAGGGCATAGAGGCGGAAGAAGTAGCGGTGGGCCTCGTCGCCGCGCGGCGGCAGCGGCCCGCTCCAGCCGGTTTCGCCGAAGCTGTTCGGCCACTCCTGGCCGCCCGGCGGCACCCCGCCCTCGGGCACCTCGCCGGTCTGCGGGGAGATCCCGGTGACCAGCCAGTGCAGGAACGGCTCCTTGCCCGCGTCCGGGTCCTCGACGAGCAGGACCAGCTCCTCCGTGGAGTCCGGCACGTCCGACCACTGCAACGGCGGTGACAGGTTCTCGCCGTCCTTGGCGAACCGCCCCGGCAGCAGGTCGTGGTCGTTGAACGCGGTGCTGCGCAGCATGATGCCGGCCATTCGGCGCCCCCTCTCCTCGTCGACCGGCGCGTACCCGGCGGGTGGGCGACGAAACGGCGCGCCCGCGGCCCGGGATCAGGTCGGCCGGCTAGGTGCCGAGGTACCGCAGGATCGCGAGGATCCGGCGGCTGTAGCCGGTGGTGTGGGTGAGGTCGAGCTTGTCGAAGATGGTGTTGACGTGCTTCTCGATCGCGCTCTGCGAGACGTGCAGCCGTGCGGCGATGGCGGCGTTGGTGTGCCCCTGCGCCATGTGGTGCAGCACGTCCCGTTCCCGCGGGGTGAGGCGGCCGAGCGGGTCGGTGTGGCTGGTCGCGGACATGAGTTGCCGGACCACCTCGGGGTCGAGCGCGGTGGAGCCGGCCGCGACGCGGTCGAGCGCGTCGAGGAAGTCCTCGACCTGGGCGACGCGGTCCTTCAGGACGTAGCCGACGCCTTCGGACCGGTCGGCAAGGAGCTTTGCGGCGTAGCGCCGCTCGACGTACTGGGAGAGGACCAGCACGGCGATGTCCGGCCAGCGGCGGCGGATCTCCAGCGCCGCCCGAAGCCCGTCGTCGGTGTTGGTGGGCGGCATCCGGACGTCGGTGACGACGACGTCGGGACGGTGCTGCTCGACGGCGATGACGAGCTGCTCGGCGTCCGCGGTGGCGGCGACCACCTGGTGTCCCTCGTCGGCGAGGAGGCGGATCAGGCCCTCGCGGAGCAGGGTGGAGTCCTCGGCCAGCACTACGCGCATGGCACCTCGACCCGGATCGTGGTGGGACCGCCGGGTGGGCTGTGCAGGTCGAACCGCCCGTCCAGCGCGGTGACCCGGCGGGCCAGCCCCTGAAGGCCGCTGCCGTGCGGGTCGGCGCCCCCGACGCCGTCGTCGCGCACCCGCATCTCGATTCCCGCGTCCCGTGTTCCGATCTCGATGGTGATCAGGGTAGCTCCCGCGTGTTTGGTGCTGTTGGTGATCGCCTCGCAGGCCACGAAGTAGAGCACGGTCTCGATCGGCCGGGCCGGCCGGACGGGCACGTCGTAGCTGATCCGGACGGGGATCGCCGACCGTTGCGCCACCATGCCCAGCACCTCGTCCAGGGTGGTGTGGTCGAGCGCCGAGGGGTAGACCCGCCAGGCCACGTCCCGCAGCTCGTCGATGGCGCGTTGGGTGTCCTCGTGGGCCTGCACGAGGAGCTCGCGCGCCCGGTCGGGGTCGCGGCTGCGGCGCGCCCGCCCGAGCAGCATGCCGAGTGCGACGAGGCGTTGCTGCAACCCGTCGTGGAGATCGCGCTCGATGCGCTGGCGTTCGACGTCGACCGCGGCCAGCACGCCGGCCCGGCTGACGGTCAGCTCACTGATCCGCAGCCGCAGCGCCTCGCGGCTGGTGGATTCCAGCAGCCGGCGCGCCAACCACCGGTCCAGCATCGCCACGCTTACCGTCGCCTGCAGGTTCAGCAGCAGCAGGGCGGCACCGATGAACGCCTGGAGCAGGAGGTCGACTGCGGTGAGGGTGCCCGCGAGGAAGGAGCGCACCACGATGCCGGCGAGTACCACGCCGACCGCGAGCAGGCCGCCGGTGAGCAGCCCGAGCGCCGCCGGCAGGAGACGGGCGGCGAGATAGCCGAGCACGCGCGGTCCGCTCACCCGCACCGGTGGCGGGGACGGTTCGGCGGCGACGATCGCGAGGCGGCGCCGCTCCCACTCGGCGACGCGCCGGGCGTACCGGAGGGTGGCGGCGCCGAGGCGGCGCCGGGCCGCCGGGACCGGTGCGACCGCGGCCACGGCGAGCCCGGCGAGGAGCAGGAACAGCACCTCGGCCGCGGCGGTGAGGACGCCGAGCGCCACGCCCGCCAGGGGCCGGCTCCACCGGACCGCGGCGTCGACCCACGACCGACCGTGCCCCGCGCGCTCTGCCACCAGGCCGTCCCTCCCCAGCTCCTGACGTTCCGGTCGTCCGGTCGACCGCGGCCGGCCACCGCCCCTCCCGCCGCCGGTCAACCTGCCTCCGGCCGGCGGGGCGTGCCGTACAGGGTGCCCCGTGCGGCATGGGCCGGGCGATCCGCCCCGTGGTGCCGGTGTGCTGCGCCACGCGCTCCCGACCGAGACGGCTCGGGCGTGCCCGCTGCCGGCCCGTCGTCAACGGCCGGACGCCTCCGCCGCGACCCGAGCAGCCGCGACACCACGAAGAACCCCACGACGAGGGCGCAGACCGCGATGATCACGTTCTGGAACGTCCCCACGTACGGTTCGACGGCACGCCAGTTCTCCCCGAGCACGTAACCGGCCAGCACGAACACGGTGTTCCAGACCAGGCTGCCCAGCGTGGTGTAGAGCAGGAACGTGCCGAACGGCATCCGTTCCACCCCGGCCGGAATCGAGATCAGGCTCCGGAAGATCGGAATCATCCGTCCGAGGAAGACGGTCTTCACCCCGTGCCGGGCGAACCACGCCTCGGTCCGGTCGATGTCGCTCAGCTTGATCAGCGGCAGCCGTGCCGCGATCGCGCGAACCCGGTCCCGGCCGAGCCCCACACCGACGGCGTACAGCGCCACCGCACCCACCACCGAGCCGATCGTGGTCCAGACGATCGCGGCGACCAGGTTCATCCGGCCCTGACTGGCGGTGAAGCCCGCCAGCGGCAGGATGACCTCGCTGGGGATCGGCGGGAACAGGTTCTCCAACGCGACCGCCAGGCCGGCCCCGGGCGCACCGAGCCGCTCCACCAGGTCGGTCACCAACCCGACCAGGCCGCCCGGCGGATCAGCCTCCTGAGCCCAGCCGGCACGCGTCGCATTCCACAAAAAGATCATGCCCACGACGCTAGGAACCCACCGCGGCCGGCACCATGAGGTCGGCCGCCGACTCTGAAAGGTCGACCACAGCAGGCCGGGGTGTGGAAAACCGCACCCGGGCGGCGAGCGGATAATCGGTCGGCACCATGGGCTCACCGAGGAAGCGGGACGGACGGATGGACACGGTACGGGCGGCGTTCCGCGACGAGTGCGCACGGTTGGAAGGGGTGCTGCGCGAGCTCGACGCCGCGGACCTGGACCGGCTGACACCCTGCCCGCCCTGGGCGGTCCGGGACCTGCTGGCGCACGTGCGCACCGGCGCCGGCCGGCTGGTCGGCATGCTCGCCGCACCCGCCCCGGAGCGCGCCGAGGTGGACGCCGCCGGCTACTTCGGGGCGGCCAAGTTCGCGCCGGAGGTCGACCGGGACCGGATCGACGGCGCCCGGCGGGAGGCGCGGGAGCTGCCCGGCGTACCCGAGGTGGCGGAGGGCTTCGCGCGGGCCTGGCGGGCCGCCGACGCGGCGGTGGCCGCCGAGCCGCCGGGGCGGCTGGTCCGCACCCGGCACGGCGACGCCATGGCGCTGACGGAGTTCCTCCGTACCCGGGTGGTGGAGGTCGCGGTGCACGGCCTGGACCTGGCCGACGCGCTGGACCGGCGGCCGTGGCTGACCCCGACCGCGGCGGCCGTGGTGGCCGACCTGCTGGCCGGCGACGGCCTCGGGTCGCGGCCCGGCGGACGCGCCGCGGGGGGTCGGACGGTCCCCGACGAGCTCGGCTGGGACGCCCTCACCCTGGTCCGGAAGGCCACCGGCCGGGTGCCGCTCACCGGTGCGGAGCGGGCCGTGCTGGACCGGACGGGCTGGCGCTGGCTCTCCTTCGGCGGCTGACCGGCGGCGGTCAGGCGCCGGCGGCCGGCGCCGTGGTGCGGCGCAGGTAGTCCAGGACGATCGGGTCGATCCGGCCGGGGACGATGCGCTCCTCCAGGTTCTCGACGCCGGCCCAGGCCTCGAGCGCCTCCTCCACCCCAGCGGGGCCGACCGGGTGGCCGGCGGCGGCCAGCAGCGCCTCGACCTCGTCGGCGACCGGCCCGGTGAGGTCGAGCAGCGTGGCCGGGTCGGGCTTGCCGAAGAGCAGCGTGTGAATGTCGAGCAGACGCGCCAGCTCGCCGACCGGGTCGCGGTGGTCGTCGACCCGCAGGTCGACCAACTCGTCGCCGGTGCCGGCGTAGCCGCCGTGCCGCTGCACGACGAACAGGGCGGCGCTCTGCCGGCCCCGCCGGTCGCCCCCGGCCCGCTCGCCGGCGGCGAGGGCGGCCAGCAACCGCTGCGGGAACGGCAGGTCGGCCCTACCGAGCCAGGCGTCCCGGAGCGCGTCGACGACCTCGGGGCCGGCCAGGATGTTGCCCTGTGCCGCCCAGCCGTCGCCGGACGCGCCACCGGCCCAAGGGTGGCAGCGCGGCCCGGTCCACGTGGCGCCGTCGCCCTTCGCTCCCACCACGCCGAGCTGCCGGTCGTCACGGCCCGGGTCGGCGGCGATCAGGCCGGCGACCACGTCCGCGGCGGGAACCCCGGTGCGCAGCATCGCCAGCCCCTGCGGCCGGTACGCCAGGTTGGCGTGGGCCTGGCTGGCGATCGCGCCCACCTCCGCCTCGGCGGCCGGCACCAGCGCCCCGGCGGCGAGGAACTTGCTGGCCACAGCGATGCCATGCAGGAGCCCGTCGGCCGAACGCGCCACGATCGAGAAGGTCACCCGCGGATCGTAGCGCCGGGGCGGGGCGGTCAGCGGCCCCGACGGGGGCACGGTCAGAACGGCGGGGCGGCCTCCTCCGGTGGGCGGCCCCAGGCGCGGCGGGCGTCGGCCACCGCCACCCCGAGCAGCACGAGCGGGGCGGCGAACGCCGCGACCAGCGGGGTGGCGATCGCCCCGGTCAGCGGCCACGCCGGCTTGAGCACCGGCATGAGCAGCACCAGCACGAGGACGGCCACCCAGCGCGACGGGGACACCCGGCCGAACACCTCGTACTCGAAGCGCGCCCGCCCGAGCAGGAACACCGCCGGACCGCCGAGGATCATGGCGAGCCAGCCGACCTGGTTGTGGCCGGTCGGGTGCTCGTTGACCAGCTCGTAGCCGATCGCGGTGGCCACCACGCCGATGACCATCACCAGGTGGGTGTCGGCGGCGGAGCGGCCGATGCTGGCCGGGTGCGCGGCCCGGGTCACCGCCTCGCCGAGGATCCGCCCGGCCCGCTGGACGTAGATCCGCCAGAGCAGCACCGTGGTGAGCAGCGCGGCCGCGAAGGCCGCGGTGCGGGCGGCGTCGTCCGGCGCCCGGCTGTACGCCAGGCCGGCGATGAGGATCGTCTCGCCGAGCGCGACCAGGAAGAACTGCTGGTAGCGCTCGGCCAGGTGCTCGCCGTGGATGTCCCAGCGGGAGACGGTCGAGCGGCCCAGCCCCGGCACCGGCCAACCCAACCGGCCCGCCAGGTACTCCAGCAGCAGCGCGACCGCCCAGAGCGTCACCCGCGCGTCGGTGGGCAGCAGCGAGCCGGTCAGCCAGAGCACCCCGGTCGCGCTGAAAGTGATCAGCATGCGCAGCTTCAGCCGGCGGTGCTGGAGCCGGCCCAGGGTGAGCAGCAGGATGCCCGGCCGGCTCACCTGTACCGCCACGTACGCGGCGGCGAACCCCAGCCCCATCGAGCTGAAGGCGCGGGGGATGGTCACCCCCATCACCATGCTGCCCACCAGCGCGATGATCACGACCGTCTGGAGCCAGATGTGGTACGGGTCGTACCGGCTGGTGGTCCACGCCGTGCCCTGCCACACCGCCCAGAGCGCGAGGAGTAGCAGCAGGGTCTTGCCGCCCCCGGTCACCGCCGTCCAGCCGGTCTTGCCACCCTCCAGCGCCAGGTCCTCGAAGGCGCGCGCGGAGATCCGGGTCAGCGCGAAGACAAACACCAGGTCGAAGAAGAGCTCCAGGAACGTGGCCCGGTGCGGGCCGCTCCCCGGCCGGAGCAGGGCGGCCGGCTCCGGGATCCTCACCGCCGCCTCCCGACCCCGGTGCACCCCACCTGGCAGTCGTAACACTCTTTCCGGGCGTAGGACGGCCTATCGTCCGTATCGCCCAGGCGGCCATCTCCAGCTCGGCGCGTCCCCGGGCGCGACCTGGAGCCGCCGGTCGGGATCTTGCTCCGGGTGCCAGTGACCGGGCACGATCGACCGGTGACGAATCGATGGGGCATAACGGTGCCGCTGGCCGGCGTCACCCTCGCCGACCACGCCGCGGTCTACACGGCGCTCGACCGGGCCGGCTTCACCGACGTCTGGTCGTCGGAGGTCGCCGGCACCGACGCGTTCACCCCGCTGGCGCTCGCCGCCGCCTGGCAACCGCGGCTGCGGCTGGGCACCGCGATCGCCCCGGTCTTCACCCGGGGGCCCGGGCTGCTCGCGATGAGCGCCGCCGCCCTCGCCGAGGCCGCGCCGGGGCGCTTCGCGCTGGGCATCGGCGCCTCCTCGCCGGTGCTCGTGCGGGACTGGAACGCGGTGCGCTTCGACGAGCCGTTCCAGCGGACCCGGGACGTGCTGCGCTTCCTGCGCGCCGCGCTGCGCGGGGAGACCGTCGACGAGGCGTACGACACCTTCACCGTCCGGCGATTCACCCTGGAACGCCCGCCGACCGTGCCGCCGCCGGTGCTGCTGGCCGCGCTGCGCCCGGGCATGCTGCGGCTCTCCGCCGCCGAGGCCGACGGGGTCATCCTCAACTGGCTGGCCGCCGACGACGTGCCGACCGCCCTGGCCGAGCTGGGCGAGCGCCGCCCCGGCTTCGAGGTCGCCGCCCGGATCTTCGTCTGCCCCACCGAGGACGCCACGTACGCCCGGGCGCTGGGCCGCCGGCTGATCACCGGCTACCTGACCGTGCCGGCGTACGCGGCCTTCCACCGCTGGCTGGGGCGCCACGACAGCCTCGGCCCGATGTGGGAGGCGTGGGCCGCCGGGGACCGGCGGGGCGCCTCGGCGGCGGTGCCGGACGAGGTGGTCGACGCGCTGATCCTGCACGGCTCGCCCGAGGAGTGCGTCGCCCGGGCCCGCCGGTACGCCGACCACGGCGTGGACGTGCCCGTCCTGGCGCTGCTGCCCACCCCAGAACTGACCGCCGGCGGCGCGGCGGCCCTGGCCGGGCTGATTCCGCGGCTCTCCCGGACCGGCGTGGAGGCTGGCTGAGCCGTTGAGGCCGCGATCGGAGACAACCCGACGTGATGGGTGATCCTGGCGTACCGGTTCGCCCTAGACCTCAGTGCCAGGCAGAACGCGCCGTGCTGGGTCATGCCGGCGCCGCCCGTAAGGCGCACAACTGGGCGCTGGAACGGGTGCAAGCGGTCATGGGCCACAGGGCAGCCGAGTGCACCTACGGCATCTCCGCCGACCAACTCACACCATCGATCTCGTGGTCGCTGCCCGCGTTGCGCAAGGCGTGGAACGCCGCCAAGGATGAGGTAGCGCCGTGGTGGCAGGACTACTCCAAGGAAGCGTTCAACACCGGCCTTGATGCCCTCGCCCGTGCCTTGAAGAACTGGTCGCACTCGCGCAGCGCCACCCGCGCCGGACGGCCGGTCGGCTTCCCCCCGACTCAAGGCCCGCCGACACAGCATCCCGAGCGTGCGGTTCACCACCGGCACGATCCGTGTTGAACCCGACGGCATGCACATGGCGCTGCCCGGACTGGGCCGGTTGAAGCTGCACGAGTCTGGAGGGGCACGCGGCATCGACGTGTGCACGGTTCTACCGGCGACGATCGACACCCCGTTGTTCCAGCACGCAGCGAACTACACCGGTCGTGCCGTGCTGGCCATGCCCCCGGTGTACCCGCCGGAACGGGTGGCGCGCACGATCGTGAACTTGGTCCGGCTGCCGCGGCGGGAGGCCGTCGTCGGGACCATGGGTCGGGCTCTAGTCGCGCAGTCCCGACTGACTCCCGGGCGCGTCGAGAGACCCATGGCCGTCCAGGTTGATCGAAAGCATCTGTCCCGTGACCAGCCCGCCCGGCCAGCTCCGGAAACCTGTACCAGTCGGCCGCCGGCACCGGCTGAGCCCGTGGCGGCTGGACCGGACCGACGCATGGCACTGCGCGGCGTCGGCGCCGCAGCAGCACTGCTGACCTGGGCCGTCGCGGCCGGTCGTCCGATGGCTGGGATGAACAGCTGGCAACAGGCCGAGTTAACCCGGGCAGCGGGTACCCGGATCCACGCCGCCGTCCTCGGTGCGGCGAACGCTCCGGACCTGGTGTTGTGCACGGGCTGGCTGCTCGCATCGCTATTTCCTGCCGCTGGCGCGGCGACTCGCGCGGGACGCGCGGGTGGCCGCTCCGGTTTGCCCGGCTTCGAGGGGCTCATGGCCGTCCAGGTCGACCGGCAACATTTTCTTCAGTCAAATCCGGAAACCTGTACCAACCAGCCCTGGAGCTAGAGAAAACCCACGGCGGCTGGGACCAGCGAGCACAACTAGCGCGGCGGATGGCGGGAACCACTGCGATACTGCTGCTGGGACGGCCGTAGCCGCGTTCCGCGATGGCGGGGATCAGCGGCAGGGCCGGGCCGGGTTCCTCAGCTCAGGCCCGCACCGCATCCATGGCCTTCTTCAGCGCGCGCGGGGCGGTCGGCTTCCGGGGCGCCTTCTCCTTCATTGCCGCCAGCCTGGCCCCGAGGTCCTGCAACTGTTGCGGTGAGACGGCCTCACGCACCTTCGGGAACCACTCCTTCTCTTCCTCCTCGATGTGATGGGTGACCGCCTCGATGAGCACCATCGTCTTGGCCTCAAAACGCTCATCATCGGGGCTCATCATGGCGAGCTCGAAGCCCAGGACGTCGGCGACGTGGTGCTCTTCGTAGGACTCCAGCACCGCTTCATCGAGGTTCGGCACCAGCCTGCGGGTCTCCGGGTACATGCACTCGTTCTCAATGTAGGTGTGCATGGTCAGCGCCTCGAGAATCTGGCTGACCAACTGCTTCTTCCTGTTCGCGTCTGCGCCCGTCTCCTGGAGACAAACCGCCATGCCGCCACAACCTCTCCCACGCCGGCTGTGCACCGAGCCCCCGTATGCAGTGGTGCCGGGTGGACCGGCAACTGGCCGGCGCCGCTGACGAACTCGTGGAGTTCACCCATGAGACCCGGCGAAGGCGCCTCCGTCGAGGGGCCGCCGTACAGATGTGCAACCGGACCATTCAATCTGCCAGCTACCCATGCTTATGCGGGCCATGCGGATGGACCAGGCTGCTCGCGTCCTCGCGGACGGCCCTGCACTGTGGCCCGCTCGGTCGGGGTTCTTCGTCGTGCCGCTCGCCTCGGTGCTGCTGCGGCAGCACGACTACCGGATCGGTCCGCGCGAGCCGTTGGGGCTACCTCGCGGTGGCCGGCGCGGCGGGACTGGCACCTCCCGCGTTGCTTTACGCGGCTGCCGGTGCCGCCCGGCGGACGGCGGAGATCAGCATCGTGATCTTCCTCGTGCTGTCCGGATTCGCGGCGCTCTCCGGCTGGGTACTCCGGCGTCGGGCGAAGGTGCTCCACCGTGGTGAGGTGGCCCACGAGGACCACCGAGTCCGCCGTGGCCACCGGCAAGTCGACGAGCGGCTGAACTGACGAGCGGCTGAACTGTTGACCAGGCCGCATGACCAGCGCCCGGTCCACACCTCGCAGGCCCGCCGCCCGCGCGGGCGCACCTCCGCCCGAGGAACCGAGGAGTAGGTCGACGGGAAGCGGGTACCGCGACCGGGCCGGCCTGGAGCGGACCGGTGACGACTGCCTTCGCGAACGTCGAAAGGTCGAGCCTTGTTGACACCCAGGATCGGGCAGAAGGGCGGCGGCACGCCGGGACGGTCCGGTCGGCCGATCCGACCCATGACGCGGCTCGCCACCGCAGGGGTCGCCGCGCACGTCTTCTTCGAGCTCGGGGCCGGAGTTGGCATGCCCACCGCCTCCATCCTGGGACCGGTGCCCGCCGCCGGACTGTGGGCGCTTGGCGCCGCCACGGTCTGGCGGGCAGCGGGTAGCTACCCGCCCTCCAGCGACGCCGCCTTTGCCGCCTGCAACGGAATCGGGCTGGCCGCGGTGATCGCCCACCTGCAGGGATGGCCGCGTGAGCGCGGCTATCTCGGCCTGCCACGGCTGCGCGAGTGCGAGGGTATGGGACCGGAGCTCATGACGTTCTACAACCCGATCCTCTACGTGTCCGGCGGAGCGGCGGTCGCCGGGCTGGTCTGGGAGAACCGCTCGGCACCCCGCTACCTCCCGCTGCTGGCGCTCGCCCTCGTCCCGATGCTCATCGTGCTGCAACACGCCGAACACCTGCGGCTCAAGGACCTGGCGCAGCGGCGGCCGGGCTGGTGGAACCGCAGACTCCAGCAACAGACCGATCCAGCCATCGCCTGACGCGCACCCGACGTCCCGAGACGGGCCATGCCTGGTCCACACGTCTGGGAGGGCTCGCCGTCCGCCAAACTTCCGCCCAGAACCAGTGTCGGCTCCGCCTGAAAACCTGACCACGTGGTCCCGGGCGGGCTGAATCTGGACCACCTCCTGTTGCATCGGGAGGTGCTGAGCGTGGAGGACTGGGCGGAGATCCGGCGGCTTCGGCGGTCGGAGGGCATGGCGATCCAGGCCATCGCACGGCGGTTGAAGATGTCTCGCAACACCGTGAAGAGGGCCCTGGCCAGTGACGAGCCGCCGCGGTATCGGTGGGCGGCGAAGGGTTCGATCCGTCGACGAAGCGGTGCACGGCGTCGATGGCGTGCAGGGCGGCCAGCCGCAGCTGGGCCGAGCGTGGCGAGGGGAACAGGGCTCGGGTTGCGTCGGCTTAGCGGCGTCTTAATCGCCCGGACACGCCGGGCACCGGTTTGTGCAAATAACGCAACATGAAGATGATTCCCATAACTGCCCCCACCTGCACGACTTCGTGGACGAACACTGATAGCACCGGACTTGGTACGCTCCCGCGGGCGTCCATCGGGGGCAGCTCCACCAGTCGGCGTAACGTCCACGTCTCCTGGTTCGCCTTACTTCATGAGTCGTCATGCCCCTTGACGTAGACGCCCCGCCCAGGCTCCCCATACACGACGCCTCTGGAGTGCAGCACCAGAAGTGCACGCTGCACAGTTGCAACCGAAACGCTGTAAAGCTCTGAGAGCTGACTGTAGGAAGGAATCTTGGATTCGGGTGGGTGCTCGCCAGTGGCGATGCGGGCGGCGATGTCGTCCGCGATTTGGCGGTAGGTCATTCGTCGGGGCATGTCACTCCTGGGTTGGCGCCCCGATGAGATCACGGGCCCTAGCTCCACTCAACCTCCGACTGACCTAGTGAACTAGGCGCACATGCTCTGGGCGCGAGTGGTGTCTTGTGATCCTGGGTTGGCGCCAACGGCTGAGCATCATTGCCGACGGCGATTCAGTTCGGATCCGTGCGGATCCTCGGATCAGTTCCGATCCAGCAGAGCTCAAGGGTCGGCTCCGGCACTATGTAGCCCGGGTCGGACCCGAACATGTCGATCTGGAGGACCCGGAAGGCGCGTCACCCTCAGATCTGGTTTCGGCTCTCTCGTGCTTCTTCGGCGTTCGATGACAGCACCGCGCCGGGGTCGACAAGACGCAGGCCGACGCCGCGCACCGCCTGGATCCGCAGCGGGCAGTCCAATTCGTCGAGCTTGCGGCGGAGTCGCTTCACCACCGACCACACGTCGCCCCGGCCGCCGAGGTGGTCGTTGCCCCAGACCGCGCGGTGCAGTGACTCGAAGGTGCAGGTGCGGCCGAGTCGTGCCAGCAGTAGGTACCGAAGCAGGTCGTGCTCGAGGGGTGACAGGGGCACGGTGCGCCCGGACCAGGTTGCCACCCGCCTGTCCGAGTCGACCTCCGGGACGATATCAACCGTTCCTATGAGGGCTCGCGAGAGCGGCTCGACGACGCGTGGATGGACTGACGGGGCTTCGGCGGGCGTGGCGCTGCCGACAAGTAGCGACAGGAGCTCCTCCGGCGACGAGACCAGCAGTACCGGAGCATGGCCGGTCACCAGCGACGCCAGGCGCACTCTCTCCTCCGTCGAGGAGGCGATCGCGATGACCACGGTCGCGTCGTCGGCTCCCGGTGGACGTTCCATCCGGACGTCCTTGATGGACTTCTCCCCCCGAGCGAGAGTCATCTTTCTCCTTACCTGTGGCCTACTGCGTTCCGCCTGCGTCGCGGGCCGGATATGGAACACGAGCAGACGCTGGTAGGACCCGGACCGACCCCCCCAAGCCCTCTGGGCGCCGCGCGGATCACGTCGGCTACCCGAAAGGATCATATGAACTATGTGAATGAGCGATCAAGCACAGGACGTGAGCAACTTGCCACTAGCAGCTGCCAAGATTGACAGTTATCGCCGGGGCCATGACGAAGTTGGGCAGAAATTGCCCGTCGGTTCCGGGTGGAGTGTAGGGCTCATTACGCTGGTGTGGCGTTGACCAGCAGCGACACGGCAGGCCGTCGGAACAGTGATCTCGCCGATCTGATCAGGCGACTCGCCGACGAGGAGCCCCTCCTGGCGCTACACCGTCGACCTTGGCTTTTCCTTCAACCTCCGGTGTCCGGCGGGTTGGTCGATCCTGTGTGGATGTGGCCTGTCGTGGAGGCAGAAGACGGCCACCGTTTGATGATCTTCGGGTTCCCTGGCAGGACATGATGATCAAGGACGGTGGCCGTGGCCACGATTCTGGACTACCTGAGCGAGCTCGTCCGGCCCGACACGCCCACGGCTCACCCCGCATCCGTGCTGGCGGGATTGCGTCGGGACTTCTATCAGTGCTTGACCCGGCGGGCGGACGTGTTGTTCGAGCTCACCGACGCGGTGCTGTGCAACAGTCTGGTCGATCTCACGCTGAAGGCCGAGCAGCGGCGTGGTCACCGCGCGCTGTACGACGGGTTGAACCGCGGCCGCGTCGAGGTGCACCGGTTGCGGACCACCTTGAACAGGGTCCCGCCCGCGAGGACGGCGGACGGTCGGATCGCCCTGGCGGCGATGTCAGTAACTGGCTGCGCCCGGACGCATCAACCTCGGCCGACCGGCTGTTCTGCCACGTCTACGGCCGGGCGAAGGGTCAGGCTCAGCTGATTCCCGGCTGGCCGTACTCGCTTGTCGCCGCGCTGGATTCGGGTCCCAGCTGGATCGTGGTGCTGGACGCGGTCCGGCTCGGACCCGCCGATGACGCCACCGCCGTGACCGTCGACCAGCTCCGCGACGTCGTCGACCGCCGCATCGCCGCAGGGCACTGGCGCGACGGTGATCCTGAGATTCTGATCGTCGCCGACACTGGCGACGACATCACCCGACTGGCGTTCGTCCTGGCCGATCTGCCGGTGCAACTGCTGGGCCGCATCCGCGCCGACCGGGTACTACGACTGCCGAAGCCACCCCAACTGCCCGCCAGCACCGGCGGTCCGCCCAAACACGGGCCCGACTTCCGCCTGGACAACCCGTCCACCTGGCCGGCGCCGCAGCGCCACACCACCACCGAGACCAGCCGCTACGGCACCGCCAACGCCTGCAGTTGGGACCGGCTGCACCCGCGGTTGACCCGCCGCACCTGCTGGATCGACCACCACGGCGACCTGCCCGTCATCGCCGGCACCCTGATCCGGCTACAGGTCGAGCACCTGCCCGGCGACCGTGACCCCAAGCCGGTGTGGCTGTGGTGCTCCGCCGTCGGCGTCACCGCCACCGACGTGGACTGGTGGTGGCGGGCGTTCCTGCGCAGAGCCGACCTGGAGCACACGTTCCGGCTGTTCACACAGACCCGGGGCTGGACCCGACCGAAACTGCGTACTTCCGAGGCCGCCGACCGCTGGACCTGGCTGATCATCGTCGCCCACACTCAACTCGGCCTCGCCCGACCCCTCGCCGCGGACCTGCGCCTTCCATGGGAACGAACCACCACACCAGCCCGGCTCACTCCCGCCCGCGTCCGTCGAGGATTTCGGAACCTACGCGCGAAAAGCGCCCTGCCCGCCGGTGCGCCGAAACCCGGCGAGCCGGCCCCGGACGCCCACCCGGCTCCACCAACCGCAGGCCGGCACCCCGCGACGACGTCGGCAAAACCGCCAAACGCGACCTGAGCATCACCGCCCGTAAACAGCGCACAGGTTAAATGTCAAGCTTAGAGGCCGATGCCCGTGACCCAGCCGGAGTCGGTGATGCCCATGGCGTGACAGGATCCATCCTGAGTCGGCCGGGAGCAGCGACGTGAGAGCCACGAGGTGGTCGTCTGCCGTCCACAGCACCGCCCGGTCGCCGGGGTCGGGGACACTTTCCTTGATCGGCGGTCCGCCGAGCGGCGAACCGTCGAAGGAGTTACTGAAGTCGTAGAGCTTCCTGCCGCCGCCGACTCGGCTGAGGGCGGCGGCGTGCCGGGCCTCTGGTGGTCGACGTACGACACGACCCTGCCGACTGCGGGTCGACCTTGTGCCCGGGGCGGGCTTGGGTGCGGCAAGGCCGGCAACAACTCCGCCCTCGTAGGCCACGACCGGTCGAGTGCCATCTGCATCACGTAGGTCTCAGTCGGCTGTGGGCTGGCACTCGCGGTGCTGGTCCCCGGCACGATGGTGAGTCCCATGGGCACTACGCCCAGCGCAACCGGCGCGGTTGTCCGCTGCTGCCAGGTACTAGCGGTTTGGTCGTTCGGGCCACGTGGTCCTTCCCTGCAGGCGGGCCGCTTCCGAATATCCAACGACCGGGGTCGATATGTGCTGCGCGTGCGGCCTCGTGACTTACTCATCGGTCGCCCCTGTCGGAGTCATGCCATGTCGGAGAACCCGCCATCTCGTGGGGTTGGGACGAGGACCCGGAAACGCCGCACGGTTATGACGCGCTGACCATCAGTTAGCCGCGAGTTGACCGGAGTGCTCCCGAGTTGGCCATGCCGCCGGGTAGACCCCCCTGTGCCGCATGATCCATGTTGGTCTATAACCCACGACCGTGGGATGTCGTGCGCGTCCTGTCTCTGCGGCGCGCTAGTACATGGAGGTTCCGTGCATACACGAACCAGGCATGTGAGACGCGCGTCAGTCGTGACAGCGGCTTTCGCGGTTCTCGCGACGGCGATGGCGAGCGCAGTACCCGCGTTCGCCGCGCCGTCGACCACAGCACCGTCAGCCAACCCGGCCGACAAGCTCACCTCGGCCGTAGAGAAGACCCTCACCACGCACGACTCGGCGGACTTCTGGGTGAAGCTGTCGGCGAAGGCCAACCTGGACGCGGCGCCGAACATCGCCGACTGGGGCAAGCGCGGCCAGTACGTCTACGACGCGCTCACCAGCACGGCCAAGACGTCCCAGGCCGACGTGATCCAGCAGCTCGAGGCGAACGGCGCCGACTACGAGAGCTTCTGGATCAGCAACCGCATCCTCGTCGAGGACGGCACGATGGAGCTCGCCAAGGAGCTCGCCGCGCAGTCCGAGGTCAGCCAGATCACCGAGACCACGAAGTTCAACCTCGTCGAACCGGTCAAGCGCGAGAAGGCGCCGGCGAACGCCCCGGCCACGGTCGAGTGGGGCCTCGACTTCATCAACGCCCCTGAGGTCTGGGCCCAGGGCTTCACGGGCGAGGGCATCGTCGTGTCGAGCGTCGACACCGGCGTCCAGTTCGACCACCCGGCACTCGCCGACGGTTACCGCGGTCGGCAGCCCGACGGGACGATCGTCAACGACTACAACTGGTTCGACTCCTCCGGGCGCTGCGGGGGCGGCAATCCGTGCGACGTGAACGGACACGGCACCCACACCATGGGCACCATGATGGGCGACGACGGCCAGGGCAACCAGATCGGTGTCGCGCCCGACGCGCAGTGGATCGAGGCCAACGGCTGCGACACCTGCTCGGACGCCGACCTGCTCGAGTCCGGTCAGTGGATCACCGCGCCGACCCGCACGGACGGCACCGACGCCGACCCGGCGAAGCGGCCGCAGGTCGTCAACAACTCGTGGGGCGCGGTCGCCGCTGGGGCCATCGACGACTGGTACCAGGACATCACCGACGCGTGGGCTGCCGCCGGCATCTTTGGCGCCTGGTCGGCGGGCAACAGCGGTCCCGGTTGCCAGACGACCTCCTCGCCGGGCGCGAACACTACGAACTACTCGACGGGCGCGGTCGACTCCTCGGGCCGCATCGCGTCCTTCTCCTCGCGCGGTCCGGGTGAGGGCGGCGGGATCAAGCCGAACATCTCGGCCCCGGGCGTGGCCGTTCGCTCTTCGGTCCCTGGTGATGGGTACGAGCTCTACAACGGCACCTCGATGGCCGCACCGCACCTCGCGGGCGCCGTCGCCGTACTGTGGAGCGCCGCACCGGCACTGATCGGCGACATTCCGGGCACCTGGGAACTGTTGAACCAGACCGCCCACAACGTCGACGACACCTCGTGCGGCGGCACCGCCGAGAACAACAACGTCTACGGCGAGGGCACGCTCGACCTGGCCGCGCTGATCGACGCTGCGCCGATCGGTGACATGGGCACCGTTGCCGGCACCGTCACCGAGGCCGACGGCGACCCGATCAGCGGGGCGCGCGTGACGGTCGACGGCGAGCACGACCGTACCGTCACCACCGGCACGGACGGCACGTACTCCGCCCGCGTCGCCGTGGGCGCCTACCAGGTCTCGGCCTCGGCGTTCGGCTACCTGCCGTCTGCCCCGACCGGCGCCACGGTCACCGTCGACGCGACCACCACGGTGGACATCGACCTCGAGGCCGCGCCACGCCACACCGTGTCCGGCACCGTCACGGACATCGCCACGGGCAACCCGTTCGTCGGCACCACGGTGAGCATCTCCGCACCGATCGGCCCGGTCACCACCGACGCCAACGGCGCGTTCGCGTTCGCCGACGTGCCCGAGGGCACCTACACGATCTCGATCGAGGGCGGCACCTGCACGAGCGCGTTCTCGCAGGAGGTCGTCGTCGACGGTGACGAGACGGTTACCGCCGAGATCGCCCGTCGGTACGACGACTTCGGGTACTTCTGCACGGTCGGCAGCGACGGGGCCGCCACGGGTGACACCCGGGTGAACCTGACCGGTGACGACGCGGCGACCACAGTGCCGCTGCCGTTCTCGTTCCCGTACTACGAGGGCGACTACGCGACGGCGTACGTGACCACCAACGGCCACGTGAACTTCGCCGGGCTCTCGACCGCATACAGCAACACCGCGATCCCGAACAGTGCCGCACCTAACGCCGCGATCTACCCGCTGTGGGACGACCTGTACTTCGACGCCTCGTCGGGTCTCTACACCGCGACCACCCAGCTCGACGGCGTGGACGCGTTCGTCCTCGAGTTCCGAAACGTCACGTTCTACGCCAACCGCGCCGAGCGGACGAACTTCTCCGCGACCCTGCTGGAGAACGGTGAGATCGAGCTCGGCTACGGGGCGAACTCGGGCGGAGCGGCGGCCGGCAGCTCGGCCACGGTGGGTATCGAGAACGAGAACGGCACCATCGCCCATCAGTTCTCCTACAACACCCCGGCGATCAACGCCGGAATGTCGATCCACTACGACTCCGCGCCACGAGGCACGGTGGCCGGCACGGTGACCGACCGGAACACGGGTGCGCCGATCTCCGGCGCGACCGTGGCGGTCTCCTCCAAGGCCCAGAGCAAGACCGTGACCACTGGAGCGGACGGCACGTACTCGACGTCGGTCCTCACCGGTGGCTACTCGGTCAAGATCACGGCGCCGAAGTATCAGGCTGCCACCGGCTCGGTCATGGTTACCGAGGACAGCACCGTGAGGTTCGACGCCGCGCTGGCCGCGGGCAAGGTGACCATCGCTTCGGACGGCGACACGCACGCCGCACTGCCGATGGGCGGTTCGCACACCGAGGATCTCACGATCACCAACGAGGGCACCGCCCCGGCGTCGGTCGAGCTGGAAGCCCGCAGCGGCGCGTTCGCGCCGCTCGCCACGGGTGCTCTCACGGCGGTGAAGGGTAAGGCGACCGTCCCGGCGTCGGTGGCACCGAAGGGGAAGCTGTCGGCGGCCGGCTCGTCGATGTCGCGTTCGAACGTCAAGGGCGAGACGGTGACGCCTCAGGCGGCGCCGATCCCGGCCGACGAGATGACCATCACGCACTCCGCGTCGCAGGCGATCATGACCGGCAACTCGGCGTCGTGCAACAACGGCCTCACCACCCGGAACAACTCGTACCTGCGGACGTTCACGCTGGCCGACTTCGGGCTCAACGGCCTGGACGTGTCGAGCGTGTCGTTCGGGGTGGAGACGAACCAGGGGAGCCAGCCGCTCACGGTCAACCTCTACACCCTCGAGGGCGAGCTGCGGTACGCCAACATGACGCTCATCGGCTCGGCCGACGCCACGGTCCCGGCCGGTAACGGCACTCTGGTGACGGTCCCGGTCGAGGGCGCGGTTCCGTCCGGTGCCACCCTGGTGGTCGAGGTGAGCGTCCCTGCGGATGGCTACTTCTTCATCGGCTCGAACAACGCCGGCCAGACGGCTCCGTCGTACATCGCCTCGGTGGACTGCGGCATTTCCGAGCCTGCCGACACGTCCTCGATCGGCTTCCCGGGCATGCACATCGTGATGAACGTGACGGGTAGCACGGGCGGCGCTCCGGCGGACTGGGTGTCCTTCGACAGGCCGTCCGTCACGCTCGAGCCGGGCGAGTCGGTCACGGTGGAGGCGACCATGTCGGCCGACGTCGACCAGCCGGGCGCGTACTCCGCCGCGATCGGTGCCAGCACCAACACGCCGTATAGCGTGGGTGAGGTGCCGGTGTCGATGAACGTCACCGCCCCGAAGTCGTGGGGCAAGGTCACCGGCACCGTCACCTCGGCGGCCACCGGCGAGCCGTTGGGTGGCGCCATCGTCCAGGTGACCGGCGGCAAGGGATACCGCCAGACGCTGGTCACCGAGGACGACGGCACGTACGCGTACTGGATCAACTCGACGCTGAGCCCGCTCACGCTGGTCGTCGCCGTCCAGGGCTACGCGCCTGAAACGGCGAAGGTCACGCTCAAGGCGGGCAAGACGGCCACAGCGGACTTCTCGCTCGACCCGCTCCGGTAGCGCGTACACGGGGCGCCGTAGCGCGCGTCCCGTAGCGTGCGTCCTGTACGACGGCGACCCGGTCACCATCCAGGTGGCCGGGTCGCCGTCGGTCATCGAACGGACCTGAACGGCCTGCTCCGCCGGCATCAGGATCAGGGGGCGAGCCGGCCCGGGGAACTCGGCGGGTGGCGTTCGCCGCCCAGGGGAACTCACCCGTCAGCGACGCCAGCGCAGGGGGCCGGGATGGACGGTCCACAGGAGGCGGCGCCAGCGGCGGCGTGCGGCGCGGAGGGCGGCAACGTACGCCGTGGCGAGAGCCGCCGCCCGGTCAGCCTGGGCCGGGGCCGCCGTGCCGGGGGCGAAGGCCACCTGATTGAGCAGGCCGGCCAGTTCATCCACCCCGCCCGCCCGGTCGAGGTGCTGACCCGCAGCCTGTGCGGCCTGGGCCTCAGCGAGGGTGTGGTGGGCCCGCTCGGCGACCTCCGCGGCGGACAGGTCGGCGCCGACCGGGTGGCCGGCCAGCCGCAGCGCGTCGGTCACCTCCCGCCAGGCGCCCGCGATCCGGCGGCCCGGCTCGCCCTGGGCCAGCCGGCCGCGGGTCAGGTTGCGGCGCAGCGCGGCGAGGGTCAGCAGCAGCGCCCCGAGCAGCAGCACCAGGCCGGCGACGCCGCCGCCGACCAGCGCCGGCGTACCCGGTCCGGCCTTCGCGCCGCGCCGGTCGGGGGCGGCCGCCGCGGGCGGCGTCGGTGTGGGCTCCCCGGTCGGCGCGGGCACCTCCGACGGCGGCGGGTCCTCCGGCTTCGGCCGGAAGTCCTCCTCCACCGGGCGCGGCTCCTCGTCCGGGCGCGGCATCGGGTCGAACGGCACCCAGCCGACACCCTCGAACAGCACCTCCGGCCAGGCGTACGCGTCCGCCGCCCGAACCGGGCCGTCCGCCTTCGGCTCGAAGCCGACCACCACCCGCGTCGGCAGGCCGGCCAACCGGCCCAGCACCGCGAACGACGCCGCGAACTGCTCGGACGTGCCGCGCTGCCCGCCGCCGTTGCGCGGGCCGAAGAGGAAGAACGCCAGGTTCGGGTACGCGTGCCCGCTCGGCGCGTCCGCGGTCACCCGGTAGTGCTCGGCCAGGAAGTCCGCGATCGCGGCGGCCCGGGCGTACGGGGCGCCGTTCTCCTCGGCGAGCTGGGTGGCCAGCCGGCGCATCTGCTCCGGCGCCCCGTCGGCGACCCGCAGCACCCGGGCCACCGCGTCGCCGGCCGGTACGTTCGCCGTGCTGATCAGGTTCGTGTCCGGGCGTTCCCGCACCGAGTCGACCGTGTACCGCAGCCCCTGAGCCAGCCCCTCCGGGCGGATCAGCGTCCCGGTCGCCGGGTCGTACGCCACCCGCGCCCCGGTCACCTCGCGCGGCGTCGGCACGGCGGGCAGCAGCTTCCCGGTCAGGTCGGCCACGGTGACCTCCTGGCGTACCGGCTCGGTGTCGGTGTCGGTGCCGGTCGCCGGCTCGGTCGCCGGCAGGATCCGCCCCGCGTTGCGGTAGGTCGCGCCCACCCGCCAGGTCACCCCGTCGTAGTCGCTGAGCACCGCCAGCCGGATCCGCGGCGGCCCGGCGTCCGTCGCGCCCGCCTCGGTGCGCACGTCGAGCAGCTTCTGGTCGGGGTTGAGCGCCCAGCCGGAGATCCGGATCAGCGGGTTCTCGTCCAGCGACTCCACCTGCGGCGGCTCCACGTAGCGGCGCGGGTCGACCGGCCGGTCGTCCACCCGGCAGGCCACCACCGGGGCGACCAGCGCGGCGAGGGCCACCACCACGGCCACCCCGGCCGCGCTCGCCGCGAGCAGCCGCAGCCGCACGGCCGCGCGCACGGCGGGCGCCAGGCCGGCCACCGGATCCGCGCCGGCCGGGTCGGCCCGCCCGCCGGGCACCGCCAGGCCGACGGCGGCGACCGCCGCGAACAGCACCGTCGGCCCGACCGCCGGGCCCGCGTTCGGTCCGACCACGTACAGCGCGCCGGCGTAGAGCAGCATCGGCGGCAGGTAGCCGAGCAGCACCCGGCCGGCCCGCAGCGCCACCTCGGCGGAGGCCAGCCCGGCCAGCCAGGCGGCCACCACCGGGACCAGCACGGTGTCCGGGGCCGGCTCGACCGGGATCATCGCGGTGAGCAGCCGGGGGATGGCGTTGCGCGCGGCGTCCGCCGCCACCTCGCCGAGGCCGCCGGGCAGCGCCGCGTGGGCGGCCGCCAGCCGCAGCGACAGCAGCGCCCAGCCGGCCAGGGCGGCCACCGACAGCGGCGCCACCAGCCAGGATGGCAGCCGCCGGGCGGCCACGCTCACCAGCACCGAGCCGACCGCCGCGCCGGCCGTCAGGCGGGTCAGCAGCGGGTCCGCGTAGACCCGGCCGAGCACCACACCGGCCAGGGCGATCATGACGATCAGCGCCAGCGGCACCGGCACGGCCCGCAGCACCCGCGCCACCGGACCCGGATGACCGCCGCCGGCCGGCCCGACCGGCGCGTCGACCGCCGGGCGCGGCGGGGTCACGGTCACCACCGGCGGATCCCGTCCCACTCGGCGGCGAACTCGGCGCCGTCCGCCGCGTCCACCACCACCAGGCCCGCCGCGCCGGCCGCCGTCGGCTGGGCGGCCCCGAACATCCCGACCACCACCGACGGGTACGCGCGGCGCAGCGCGCCCACGTGCCCCAGGTCGCCGCGGGCGCCCGGCCCGGTGAGGAAGACCAGCGTGTCGCCGAGCCGGTCCTGCCGCAGCCGGCTCAGCGCGGTACGCAGCACGTCCTCCCCGCCGTCGGCCAGCTGCACCGCGGCGAGCCGGTCCAGGGGGCCGCGCGGCGTATCCAGTCCGGCGTGTCCGCCGCCGTGCGGCGACCCGGAGCCGTCGCGCGAGACCTCGCGCCCGGCGCGTCTGCCGCGGCGCGGCGACCGGGCGGCTTCGGCGCTTCCGGCCGGCTCCTCGGCGGCGGGCGCGACCAGCAGCAGGCTCACCGGCAGGTCCTCCCGCGTCGCCGCGGCCACCACCGACGCCGCCGCCTCGCACCCCGACTCGAACGACTCGGCCACCCCGGCGTCCCGGTCCGGGTGGGCCACCGCCCGGTTGTCCAGCACCACCACGAGCCGGGGCAGGCTGGTGTCCACGTTCTCCCGCACCATCAGCTCGCCCACCTTGGCGCTGGTCCGCCAGTGCACCCGGCGCAGCTCGTCGCCGACCACGTACTCCCGCAGCGAGTCGAACGTGATCGAGCCGTGCGGCACGCTGTCGGTGCGCCCGTCCAGGCTGCGGCCGGCGCCGGTCGGCACCGCCGACAAGGGATGGATGCGCGGGTGCACCCACACCGGCGCCGGCTCCCCGTACGCGCGGGCCAGCGCCACCAGCCCGAGCGGGTCCCGGCGGGTCACCCGCAGCGGCCCGACCGGCACCACCCCCCGGCGGCGGGTCGGCACCGGATAGCGCACCTCGGTGTCCCGCCCCGGACGCAGCCGCAGCAGCGGCACCGGCACCAGCCGGCCGCCGCACCGGTCCTCGGCCACCAGGTTCGCCGCCCGCAGCCGGCCCGTGTTGCGCACGGTCAGCACCATGGCCGCCGGCTCACCCCGGGCCACCCGGTCCGGGTCGGCCACCCGCTCGACCGTCAGCCGCGGGCGCCAGGCGGCCGTGACCAGCGCGTACCCGACCGCGACACCGGCCGCCGCGCCGAGCACGGTCAGCTCCGGGTACGCGTACCGGAAGCCGACCCCCAGCAGCACGACGGCGGCGACGAGCAGCCCGACACCCCGGGCGGTGATCCCCACCGGTCAGCCGTGGACCGAGGCGGGCTGGCCCGACGGCAGCGGCACCGGCACCGAGGCGACCGCCTGGCGCAGCACGTCGGCGGGGGTCACCCCGCGCACCTGCGCGTCCGGGGTGAGCAGCAGCCGGTGCGCGAACACCGGCTCGACCAGGGTCTTCAGGTCCTCCGGCATGATCCAGCCCCGCCCGTCGATCAGCGCGTACGCGCACGCCGCCCGGGTCAGCGCGATCACGCCCCGCGGGCTGACCCCGACCCGCACCTGCGGGTGGGTGCGGGTCGCCGCGGCCAGCCGCACCGCGTACGCGTAGAGCGGCTCGGCGATGTGCACCCGCCGGGCCATCTTCACCATCTCCCCGACGGTGGCCGTGTCGGTGACCGCCGTCAGCGAGTCGGGGGAGCGCAGGGTGGCGCCGCGCAGCACCTCCACCTCGACCGCCTCGTCCGGGTAGCCCACGGAGAGCTTCACGAGGAACCGGTCGAGCTGGGCCTCGGGCAGCCGGTAGGTGCCGTCCATCTCCACCGGGTTCTGGGTCGCCACCACGAGGAACGGCTGCGGCACCGGGTGGCGTACGCCGTCCACGGTGACCGTGCGCTCCTCCATCACCTCCAGCAGCGCCGACTGGGTCTTCGGCGACGCCCGGTTGATCTCGTCGGCGATCACGATGTTGGCGAAGACCGGCCCCGGGTGGAACTCGAAGCCCCGGCTGGCCTGGTTGAAGATCGTCACACCGGACACGTCCGAGGGGAGCAGGTCCGGGGTGAACTGGATGCGCCGCCACTGGCCCTTGACGGTCGCCGCGACCGCCCGGGCCAGGGTCGTCTTGCCCACCCCGGGCACGTCCTCCAGCAGCACGTGACCCTGGGCGAACAGGGCGGTCAGCGCCAGCCGGACCACCTGCGGCTTGCCCAGCACGACCGCGTTGACGTTCTCGGCCAGCCGGGCGGCCAGGGCGGCGAAGCCCTGCACCTCCGGCTGGGTGAGCGGTTCGTGGGTGTTCACGTGCGGGTGCTCCTCGGTGCGGCGCGGTCAGCAGGTGGGCAGGAGATTGATGTTGTCGCCACCCTCCAGGTTCAGCCAGGCCCACGGGATGTAGTTCTTGCCCGAGTACTCGACCTGCACCCACCAGGTGCTCTGCTTGTTGTCGTTGTAGATCCAGGCGTCCACGCTCTTACCCTGCTTCTTGCAATAGGCCTTCAGCCGGGTGCCGGGCTTCGCCCAGCCGACCTGCTTACTGTTGAGCTGCTCCGGCACCGAGAAGATCTCGTTGCCGTTGCGGCCGTCCACCTCCGCGTCGCAGTACGTGCGCTGATCGCCCGTCGGACCGTTGTTGCAGGTGGCGATGCCGTAGAGCGCGTCCGTGCTCTGCGCCTGGCTGCCGGTGCCCTTGCCGGCCGCGTTGGACGCGGTCACCGTCACCGTGTAGGCCGTGCCCGGCGTCAGGCCGGTCACCCGCAGGCTGGAGCAGCTCCCGCTGGCCGTCTTGCCGCCGGTGGCCGCCGTGCAGGTCGCCCGGCCACCGCCCGCGTCCACGGTGAACGTCACCGTCACCGAGGTCGCGTCGGCCGAGGAACCGGTCATCGTGACCCGGGGCGCCGCCACCGTGCGGGCCGTCGTGCTGGCCTCCGGGCCCGGGCCCGCCTCGTTGACCGCCTTCACCTTGACCGTGACGTTCTGCCCGTCGCCGAGCCCGCCGATCGTGGTCCGCACGTCGGTCACCTCGGTGGTCTTCCCGGCGGCCTCCACCACGTACTTCGTCACCGGGCGGCCGTTCTCCACCGCCGGCGCCCACTGCACCGCGATGGTGCCCGGCTGGTCGGCCACCGTGGACGCCTGCAGCTCGGTCGGCGCCTTCGGCACGGTGAACGGCACCACCGTGTTGCTCACCGGCGAGGCCTTGGACCCGGCGCCCTTGTCGCTCACCGCGATCACGGTGAAGGCGTACTGCGTGCCGTACTCCAGCTGGCCGGCCGGGATGACCAGCTCGGTCTTCGGCGACTCGCCGGCCGGGGCGGTCGCGCCGGCCGAGCTGGCGGTCACCGCGTACTTCGTGACCGTGTTGCCCTGGCCGTTGGCCGCCGGCCACTTCACCAGCACCGTGCCGTCCGGCCGGGCCTCGGCCGTGACACTGGCCGGCGGGTCCGGCACGGCGGCCGTCGGCGTGACCGGGTTGCTCTTCCGGGCCGGCCCGTCGCCCTTCGCGTTCACCGCGTGCACCGAGAACGTGTACGTCTCGCCGTTGGTCAGCCCGGTGATCTCCAGGGCGCGCTGGTTCGCACCCACCTCGTGGCGCTGGCCGGCGCCCTCCACCACGTACCGGGTGATCTCGGCCCCGTTCGACGCGGCCGCCTGCCAGCTCACCCGCGCCGACGCGTTCCCCGCGGCGGCGGTCACCCCGCGCGGCGCGCCCGGCTTGCCCACCTTCGGCTTCTTCGGCGGGGGCGGCGGCGGGGCAACCGGCGGCGGGTCACCGCCGAGCACGTCGTTGGCGTACTTGTTGACCTCGCGCACCTGGTTCCGGTCGTCCACCACCTGCGCGGTCGACGAGTTCGGCGGGTTGATGAAGAGATGGTTCTCGCGGACCTCCAGCTCCATCGGCCCCGGCCGTCCGGACCCCTTGATGGTGTCGACGAGCTGCCCGTTCGCGTCGAAGGAGTAGACCGTGCCGGTGGTCTCGTCGGCGCAGTAGAACCGGCCCGCCCAGGCCACCGCCGGGCTGAGCTCCCCGCCCGCGCCGGGCACCGTGAACCGCTGCACCTCGGCGGCGTCGCGGACCACGTGCACCTTCCGCTCGCCGCTCACCGTGACCGGCACCTGCGGGCCCGTGGTGCGCGTCGGCAGGCTGGCCGGGGCGGTCATCGTCAGGTTGGCCCGCTGCGTCTGCCCGGCCCGGACCGTGACCAGCGAGGCGGAGGTGCGGTCGAGCACCGCCACACCGTCGTCCAGCGTGGACACCACCAGCTCATGGGCGGGCTCCGCCACCTCATACGTTTCGACCCGCTTCGGGCTGAGCCCGGCAGGCGGCGCGGCGCCCGGGGTGGCGGGCAGCTCGGCGGCGGTGACCGCCGAGACGGTGCCCTCGCTCGGCACCGCGATCCACAGCCGCCCGGCGCCGTCGAACGCCCCGCTGGTGATGCCCGGCGGGTAACGCACCGGCTCGCCCACCGGCGTCAGCGCCCGCGGGTCGAGCTGCCGGACGATGCCCTGCACCGCGTCGACGACGAACGCCGCGTCCTCGTGCAGCGCGACGCTCACCCCGAGGCCCGGCGCGGTCGGCGTGGTCGCGGTGATCTGGAGGGTCGCCAGGTCCAGCGAGCTGACCTGGCCGGTGTTCAGGTCGCGCAGGATCAGCAGCCGGTCGGTCTGGGCGACCTGCATCTGGTGCCGGCGCCCGCCGGGCACCTCCATCCGGGTGTCCACCCGGGCGGTCACCCCGTTCACCCGGGCCAGCTCGCTGCGGCTGGTGCTCCACAACCAGGACGACGCGTCGTAGTTGGCCACCGCGTTGTCGGCGGCCCCCAGCCCGAGCACGGTCAACCCCATGGCGGCCAGCAGCGCCGCCACGGTGCCGATGGTCACCAGCCCGCCCCGCATCCGGGACCGGGGGCGGGCCGTCTCCGGCCCGGTGCTCGTGACGCTCTCGATGGTGGTCACTGGCGGATGCCTCCCCGCGTCGGTGGGGGAGGGCGGCACGCGCGGTCGACCCTCCCCAGAGCCGGGAGCCATCATAGGGGCCGGCCGAGGCCGGTGAAACCCGCACCGTCCCCCTGTGGACACCGAGCGTGTCGTGCCGGCCCGTTCAGTTGGGCGTCGTACCGCCCTCCCGATCGGTGCACACCTGACCCGAGGTGGCGTAGTTGTCCGTCGAGTAGACGGCCAGCACCGTGAAGCAGTAGTCCAGCTTCGGGCTCAACCCGTTCACCGTGTAGCGCGTCTGCCCGGCGTCCACCGTGGCCATCACCCCCAACTTCTGCCCGGCCCGCCCGCCGGCCACCACAAACGGCACGCCGCCGCCCGTCGGATCCGTCCAGGTGACCGTGATCGTGGTGGTGTCGTCCTGCAACCGCAGCTCACCCGGCGGCGGACCGCTCACCTTCGGCTTCGCCGCCGTCGGCGCCGGCGCGGGCGGCGGCGCCGGGTCACGGTTGAGCAGCACCGCGCCCACGCCCACAGCGGCCGCCACCGCGAACACCACGATGCCCGCCACCAGGGCCACCACCGTCCGGTTCCGGCCGCGCGCCTCCGGCTCCTCCGCCACCGGGTACGCGGCCGGCTGGTGGAACGCCGGCGGGACCGCCGGCCAGGCGCCCTGGCTCGGGTACGGCTCCGGGGCCGCCTGCTGCGACTCGGGAAACTCCAGCAACCCGTCGTAGACCGGCAGCGCCGGGGGTGCCCCGTCCCCGCTCTCCGGCGCGGGATCCGGGTCCACCGTGCCGGGCTCGTCCACGACGGGCTCGGGACGAGGATCGCCGGGCCGGTCGAGGGCCTGCGGCGGGGCGGCGCTGCTCCACGGCGGCGCGGTCATGCTCCACGGCGGCACGGGCGAGGCATTGACCGGCGCCGCGGCGGGCGGCCCGCTCACCGGCGGCGGATAGCCGGACGGCGCGCTTGCCGGCGGGCCGCTGGCGGGTGGCGCGCTGAAGGGTGGGCTGCTGGCGGGTGGCGCGCTGAAGGGTGGGCTGCTGGCGGGTGGTGCGCTGAAGGGTGGGCTGCTGGCGGGTGGTGCGCTGAAGGGTGGGCTGCTGGCGGGTGGTGCGCTGAAGGGTGGGCTGCTGGCGGGTGGTGCGCTGAAGGGTGGGCTGCTGGCGGGTGGTGCGCTGAAGGGTGGGCTGCTGGCGGGTGGTGCGCTGAAGGGTGGGCCGCTGCCGGGTGGTGCGCTGAACGGCGGGCCGCTGGCCGGCGGTGCGCCGAACGGCGGGCCGCTGGCCGGCGGTGCGCTGGACGGCGGGTTGCCGCCCGGCGGGATGGCGAAGGGCGTGCCCGGTCCGCCACCGGCCGGGGGAGCGCTGACCGGCGGGGGTGGAGGCGGCACGGCGCTTCCCTGCGGCGGCGACGCGGGACCATCACCGGGCGGCGGCAGGGGTGCCCCGCTGGTCGGCGGTCCGCTGACGGGCTGCGGCGGGAAGGGCGCCCCACTGACCGGCGGGGTCACCGGTCGCTCGCCGACGGACGGCCCGGCGAGCGCCGCTCCCGCGGTGGGTGGCGGGGCCGGCGGACCGCTCACCGGAGGCGCGGTCACGGGAGCGGCGGGTAGCGGGGCTGGCGCAGCCACGGGGGGCGCGCTCACAGGCGAGTTGCCCGCCGGGGGCGCGCTGACGGGCAAGTTGCCCGCCGGGGGCGCGCTGACGGGCAAGTTGCCTGCCGGGGGTGCGCTGACGGGCGGGCTGCTCACCGGAGTGTTCGCAGCAGGAGGCGAGGCGGCGGTCCGCTCGGCCTCCTCCCGGAGCAGCGGGCCGATCTGCTGCACCTGGATCGTCGGCTTGTCCCAACCCGGCGCCGGTGCTGCGGGCATGTCGGTCCGGTCGTCCCCGCCGGGCTCACCGCCCTTGGCGGCCGGCTGGCCGGGCGTCTGATGTGGCGGGACGGCCCTCTCCGGCGCGGCCGCCGGTATGGCCGTGGGTGGGGTCGAGGTGGGCGCCGGTCCCGGCGCGGCGGGTGCCGGTGGGGCGGAAACCGGGATGGGCGGAGGCGGAGGAAGCAGACCCGACGCGGGCGGGGCGGAGGTCGGAGCCGGGATCCTCGGAGCCGGCGGAACTGCCCCGGCGGGCGGGACCGGCGGTCCGGGCACGCCGGAGACCGGCGCGACCGGTGCCGGGCCGGGCGCCGGCGGCGTCGCGACCGGCCTGGCCGGTAGCGGAATCACCGGCGCCGGTGGCAACGGGACCGACGCCGGGACGGCCGGTGATGGGGCCGCCACCGGCGGGGTGGGCGGTGCCGACGCCGGCGCGGCCCGGAGCACGGAGCCGTACGTGGGCGCCGACGGCATCCCGGGCGCTGCCGGCCGCGGTGCGACCGGCGGGATCTGCGCGGGCGGCCCTGACACCGGTGGGGCGGGCGGTGCCGAGCTGGGCGTGTGTGGGAAGGGCGGAACCGGCCCCGGCGCCGGCGGGGCGGGCGGTGCCGAGCTGGGCGTGTGCGGGGTGGGCGGAACCGGCCCGGGCGGCGCGGAGTTGGGCGCGTGCGGTGCCAGGTGCGCGGCCGGCGGCACCGCCACCGGCGGTACCGGCGGTGCCGAGCCGGGCGCGTGCGGCGTGACGTACGGGCCGGCCGGAAGCGGATCCGGCGCCGGCGGGACGGAGACCGACGGTGGGACGACCGGGGGCCGAGGCGGCACCGGGGTGACCCCGGGCGCCGGCGGCACGGCAGCGACCGGCGGTGGCGGGACGGCCCGGGCCGCGCCGGCGACGGGCGGTGCGGGGAACCGCGCCGTCGCCTCCGTGGCCGCCCAGCCACTCGACGCGCCGCCGGCAGGTGCCCCCGGCCCGGAGGTTGGGATCGGGGGAGCGGACATCGGCGCGGGAATGACCGGGGGCGGCGGCAGCGGGGTCGAGGCGGCCGCGGTGCCGGGCGGCGCGGGCGGGATCGGCGGCGGTGGCGGCAGGTGCGTCGCCGGACCGGGGGCGGGAGGTGACCATGGTGCCGGCCCGACCGGCCCCGGCTGCGGCGCCCATTCGGCGCCGGGAACCGGCGGGACGGGACCGGGCGCGGCAGGAGCGCCGGGCCGGGGCGGGGCGGACTGCGGCGTGTACGGCTGGGGCATGGCCGGCAGCGACATGGTCGGCCCGGACAGCGCCCCCGGATCGGGCTGCGGGCCGGCAGCGGCGGCGGAGCCGCCGGGAGGCGGGCCGGGCGGGACGGGAGCGGCGGCGGAGCCGGCGAGGTACTGGTGGGCCGCGCGTACCGCGGGGTGGTCCGGACCGAGCACGGCGGGCCCGACGGTGGCCACGCGGGTGTAGTTGCGGCGGGCCTCGTGCCGGTTGCCGAGTTCCTCCGCCACCCCGGCGAGGTCGAAGCTGAGCGCGAGCATCAGCGGGTCGGCGTCGCCGCGGCGGCGCTCACCGGCCGCGTACGCCTCTTCGAGCACCCGTCGGGCGGCGGCCGGGTCGTCGGCCTCCCGGTGCAGGCGGGCCAGCAGGTGGCCGGTGGCCAGTACGTCGGGGTGGTCCTCCCCGTACGCCGGTCGGGCCGCCGCGATCGCGTCGGTGAGCAGGCGGCGGGCGGTCGCCAGGTCACCCGCGGAGCGCAACGCGAGGGCCTGGTGTTGAGCGGCGGTCAGGGGGGAGGGGTGGGACACGTGAGCAATGCTGCCCGGAATCGGCGGTTCCTCGCTACCCGGCCCCTCGGATCGGTACGGGGCGGCGGTGCCGACGGCCCGTGGTGGCGTCTTGACCTGCGGAAACCCCGGGGCGCGGCGGCGATGTGCATGATCCATCCGCGCCGTGTACAGTAATGCCCCGTGCGGCCCACCGGGGCGGCCGAACCGGTGAGAAGATCACCTCGGCCGACAGGGTAGGCTGGACGTGCAGGTCCGGGTGGCGGAATGGCAGACGCGCTAGCTTGAGGTGCTAGTGCCCGTATAGGGCGTGGGGGTTCAAGTCCCCCCTCGGACACGACCCATAGGCCCACGGTGCGCGCTGAGATCAGCTTCAGCGTGCACCGTTTGCGTTTGCGGGTGGTACGTCAGCCGCAGGCCGAGCTGGCGGTAGACCTCGGCCTTGTCGGCGGGGTCCGCATCGCGGAGCACGGTGACGATGTCCCCGAGGGCCAGGACCAGCGTGGCGATCTCTGCCTGGGTCATCCGGCGTGGTGCGGCGGAGTCCGGCGTGTGCAGATCGTTTTCGGCCCGTGTCCGTTCGGCCTGCGTCTGTGCTATCCAGCTGCTGACGACCGAGGGGTCGGCTCCGGCGTCGAGGGCTGCCCGGTAGCGCTCAAGTTTCGCGTCGCACTCGGCGATAGTCGCTCGAGCGGCGGCAATGGCTGGGGAGGGCTGGTTCCCCAGCTGGGCGTCTGCCATTGCGGTGATCGTCTTCTCGAGGTGGCGCGGCGTGAACGCGGTAGCGAGCCAGGTGTCGAGTGGGTCGGTGAGGGCGTCCTCGCGGAGGTAGACGTTGCGGGGATGCTCGACCTCGTTGGCGAGGGCGTATTCCTGGGGGGATCTGCAGCGGTAGTAGGGGTCGCCATGGTTGTACTGGCCTTGCATGCGCCGCTGGCAGGCAGCGCAGTAGATCAAGCCACGGAACACGTACGGGTTGCGGGCGCGACGTTGGCGTTGCGGGATGTCCAGGCCCCGCCGGTGCCGTTCTAGGAGCGCCTGAGCCTGTTCGAAGGTCGCATCATCGACGATAGGGGAGTGGGTGATCTCCTTGGAGACCACCCACTTGTCCCGCGGGTTCCAGCGCATGACTCCGGTATGACCGAGCGCGACGTCGTCCACGTCGAGGAGGACCTGGTCGGTGCGTTGCTTGTTCCAGACCTGCCGGCCTGTGTAGCGGGGGTTGGTGAGGATGACGCGGACGGCGCTCTTGGACCACGCGATGCCGCTGCGGTGGGGGTTGCGGGCACGGTCGTGTGCGGAGGGGCAGGGCACGTGGTTGCTGGTGAGTCCTTCGGCGATAGCGAAGAGGCCGCTGCCGGCGAGGAACTCGTGGAAAATCCGGCGGACGATCGGGGCGGTCTGCAGGTCTGGGGTGAGGCCGCGTAGGCGTTTGCCGTCGGCTGCTTTCGCCGGGTTGGGGTGCGGGCCGAGGTCCTGCAGTGTGTAGCCGTATGGGGGACGCCCGCCGAGATAGCGGCCTTCGAGCAGGGTCTGGGCGGCCATGGCGGTACGGACACGAAGCTCGATGCGGTTGCGTTCGCCCTTGCTCATGCCACCGAAGACGGACATGACGAGTTCGTGGGCTTCGTTGTCGGGGCCGATCGGGCCGCCGATCTCCGGCACCCAGAGTTCGACGCCGTAGTGCGTGAACAGCGGCACGGTGAGGCCGAACTGGTTGCCGTAAAACGCGCGGTGGGGTTCTCCGACGACGACAGCGGAGAACCCGCGTCTTGGGTCGCGAAGCGCGGCGAGAAGTCGGCTGGCGTGTGGGCGACGCTGCCACGGCAGCGAACGGCTCTGACCGATGTCGAAGTACTCGGCGGCGATATGGCCGCCGTGAGGCTGGATGAGGGTCGTCGCCCGAGTGAGTTGCCAGCTACGGGATGACTCGGGGTCCTGGTTGTCCTCGGTCGACACGCGGCCGTAAAAGGCGAATGGTTTCGGTTGAGGGGTGGTCATACATTCTCCTGGTTCGGCTTGTCTGTGCGTCGCTCGTTCACACGTCTGAGCAGCTTCAGTAGGGCGGCGGCCGCCCCGGGGTGCAGCTCGGGTGGCTGGCCGGGAGCGGCAACGCTGGTGACCCAGGTCGTTTTGCCGCGGTCGGCGTTGTCCAGCGTCCATGAACCGTTGTCTTCGCCGGGCGGGTCAAGTCGCTTGTCTGGTACCGCGGCCGTTGCCCGGTCGATCTCCTTGCGTTGCCGATGTGGGTGAGCGGGCGGCAGGGTCATGAGCCTCCGTCCGGTGGTTGGTCCGGCCGCGACGTGCGCCGGTCGGCGTGCATCGTTCGCTCTTTGGCTTCCCCTACCAGCATCGGAGACGGGGCGGAGTTGACGGCGACGCCAACATCGGCGTCGCCGGCGAAAGAGGTGATGGGGTGGTAGTTCGATGGCTCCTGGACTTTGGCGGATGGGTGGGTTGCCATGGAGAGGTCCTCCGACAGGTGGTCGGATGCCGATTGGCCGGTGGGCAAGAAGAAGCGGCCGGTGCCGTCGGGCACCGGCCGCTCGTCGAGCAGGGTGTTACATCTCTGCAGTCGTGATGTCGCTTGACAGCGTGGGGGAAAGCGAGTGCTGCTGATGGCGGGGTTTGCGGGCCGCGCGCCAATGGGCTAGCAGTACTTGGAGAGCACTCTGTTCACACGGAGTGCTCTGCGGTTTTGCGCAGCAGTCGACCGCTCTCTATCTTCCCTGGCAAGGGAGTATGGGCAGGCCAAGGTGGTAAGGGGCTGCTGGATGGCCTGGCCTTGCAAGTGGGAGCAGATTGGGTGCAGCTTGGCGAAGTGGTCACCGTGCCCGAAGTGCTCACCGGGCCCGGAACGAGCAGAGGGCTTTGACCTGCGGTGATGCGGTCGAGCGGTCCAGCGTGACCTCCCGGAGACACCGAAGTGGTCAAGGTTCGCTGCTGCCGGTCTCGCTAGTGCCGGCTGTCGGCCGGGGG
The DNA here is from genome assembly GCF_032108445.1 of Micromonospora halotolerans. Classification (NCBI taxonomy): domain Bacteria; kingdom Bacillati; phylum Actinomycetota; class Actinomycetes; order Micromonosporales; family Micromonosporaceae; genus Micromonospora; species Micromonospora halotolerans. The sequence goes on from NZ_CP134876.1 coordinate 4,804,960, forward strand.
CGCTCGTTGACGCCGCTCGCGAGGTCGTGCTGCATCGACCTACGGCTCTGGCATCCGCCGTGGTGGCGCCGGTATACATCCCGGGGGCTGAGACACGAATCCCACCGGCAACCTCCTGGCCAGGGATTCCTGTCCGGTGACCTCTTCGGCGCGCCCGAAGGCGTCGGCATGTGTTGCCCGCGGTGTTCTGCGGGGCATTGTCGATCATGGGGGTGGTGGTAAACCCGTCGAAGGGGGGCCGCTGTCCACGGTGACCCGGTGTTCAGAAGTTGTAGAGGGTGTAGTTGTAGGGGCGGCCTCGGTCGTAGATGGCGCGTAACCGTGGTTGCTTGACCTGGGGCAGTCGGGCGAGAACGTTGAGGAAGATCTCACCGTTCGGCTCGAATCGGTGATTCGGGAGCAGTGCCGGCAGGGCGTCCGGCGGGATTGGGATGGACCGTCCAACCGGCTTCGGGGCTCGGTGGAACGCGAGGTGTCGCCAGGTGTCCCAGGCCAGCGGGACTGGCATCATCGGCGGGGTTACCGGCCAGAGTTCACCGGTTTGCGGGTGTTCCGGGATGAGGGCGAGGTCGCCGTCGGTGTGCGGAGTGCCGGGCCCGGCTAGGACCAGGGTGCGTTCCTGCCCCGTACTGCCCGCCCCGACGAGGCGGTCGAGAGTTGGTCGGAAGACCTCGCGACCTGGTGATCGGGGATCGCCAACAGGATCGCCGCCCGAGGCGGCCAGCATGTGTGCCAGTGCCGAGGCTGCGGTGGCCTTCGATATCGGGTGCCAGCATCGCCAGCGCGTTGGTTACGCCGAGGTAGGCCAGTCGAAGCAGCACGACCAGTCATCCTCGCCCAGTGGTTTCAGCGATTCAACCAGCCTGGGCACGTTGATGAGGGCACGATCTTTGTCGTCGTGGTCAAACCGGCCGTGACCAGGGCGGATGTCATTGTCGGCGCCTGCAGGGCTAGCAGGCCCAAAAGGGCGGCGCACAGAGCCGACGAGCACGAGATAGGGAGGCACCCATGAAGGCAATCGTCGCGATGGATCAGGCCGCGGCAGCAGCCGGGATCACACTCGCGGAGCGGCCTGAGCCGACGCCGGCGATCAACGACGTCGTCGTTGAAGTCCACGCGTCGGGCTTCGTCCCCGCGGAGTGGGAGTGGCCCTCGACGTGGGTCGATCGCTCCGGTCACGATCGCGCCCAGGCGATCATCGGCCACGAGTTCGCCGGAGTGGTCTCCTCCCTCGGCTACGGCACGACGGGACTCTCGTTGGGACAGCGGGTGTTCGGGATCACGGACTGGCACCGCGATGGAACGCTGGCTGAGTACGCGGCCGTGGAGGCACGCAACCTTGCGCCGCTGCCGGGGAACGTCGACTTCACGGTGGGTGCGAGTCTGCCGATCTCCGGCCTGACCGCGTGGCAGGGCCTGTTCCAGCACGGTCGTCTTCAGGCGGGGCAGAGCGTCCTCGCACACGGCGCCGCCGGCGCTGTCGGGTCAGTGGTGACGCAGCTCGCCCGGGAGTTCGGCGCCTACGTCATCGGTACCGGTCGGGCGGCGGACCGCCAGGCGGCGCTGGACTTCGGCGCGAACGCCTTCCTCGACCTCGACCATGAGGATCTCGACGACATCGGCGGGGTCGACCTGGTCTTCGATGTCATCGGCGGTGATATCCAAGGGCGCTCGGCGAGCATCATCCGGCCTGGCGGGACGCTGGTGTCGGTGGTCGGACCTGTTGAGGCTCGCCCTGTCGACGGCTTGGCGGTCGACTTCGTCGTCGAGTCCGTTCCGAGTCAGCTGGTGGAGATCGTCGACCGGGTGCGAGACGGGCGCCTTCGCACGCACATCGGAACAGTCGCGACTCTCGACGACGCCATCCCCGCGCTCAACCCGACCGAGCGGCGCAAAGGCAAGACCGTCATTCGCGTGCGCCCCTGAGCGCCCTGGAATAGGCCAACAGCGCCGTCATGCTGACGCCCCACTGACGAGATCGGCACCCGACCCGACGCCGACGACGTCAGTGGGGCCGCTCAGTGCGCCCGCCACAGCCACGGCCGCGCACGGCCACCGCTCCACCTGCGGCTCCGGCGGGCCCATCCGAGAAGATCCTGGACACCTCGTTCGAGTATCAGATCAGCTCCTACTACTGCGGCCCGGCCGCGGTGCACAACGCCCTGACTGCCGGCGGCATCGACGCAGGTCCTGAGACGCGACATCGCCGGCAGCCGGCTGTCCGACTCCGGTTGATGGTTGACACGGCCTCGGTTGACGCTTGACATGATCGCTCCGGCGTCGCATCTAGCTGTTCTGTCCATGGACGTTGGTGACAGGGCTGGGATCTTGAAATAGGTGAGGACCTCCGGGTGAGGTGGAGCTTGTCGAAGGTTCCGCACCACCCGGGAGGTCCTCGTGCCACACGCTAATGCACCCATGACAGAGCGCGGGAGGCTGCGCCTTGCCCGCTGTGTGGTCGATGACGGTTGGCCGCTGCGGCGGGCGGCTGAGCGGTTCCAGGTCAGCCCGACCACGGCGAAGCGATGGGCTGACCGGTATCGCGTCGAGGGGCCGGTCGGGATGGTGGACCGGTCGAGCCGTCCGCACCGGTCACCGCGGCGTACGCCGGCGCCGGTGGAGCGCAAGGTGCTGCACCTGCGGGCGAAGCGGCGGTGGGGACCGGCCCGCATCGGCGGCCGGCTCGGTGTGGCGGCCTCGACGTGCCACGCGGTGCTGCGCCGGGCCGGGGTGGCCCGGTTGGCGCACCTGGACCGGGCCACCGGACGGCCGGTGCGCCGCTACGAGCACGCCGCGCCCGGCGACCTGGTCCACGTCGACGTCAAGAAGCTGGGCAACATCCCCGACGGCGGCGGATGGCGCATCCACGGCCGCGCCCGCGGCGACCGCAACGGCCGGGCCAGCACGACAGCCCGCCGCAACGGCCACCCGGTCATCGGCTACGCCTACCTGCACACCGCCATCGACGACCACTCCCGGCTGGCCTACACCGAGATCCTCCACGACGAACGCAAAGAAACCGCCGCCGCCTTCTGGCAGCGCGCGCACACCTGGTTCGGTTCGCACGGCATCACCGTCCGACGCGTGATCACCGACAACGGCTCCTGTTACAAGTCCTTCCTCTGGCGCGACACGCTCCACGAGCTCGGCATCAGCATGAAGAAGACCCGCCCGTTCCGACCCCAGACCAACGGCAAGGTCGAACGCTTCCACCGCACCCTCACCGACGAATGGGCCTACGCCAGGCCGTACTCCTCAGAGACCGCCCGCCGGGCCGCCTTGCCCGGCTGGCTACACGCCTACAACAATCACCGCGCTCACACCGCACTCGGCGGCCAACCGCCCGCCAGCCGCGTCCCCAACCTCACTGGGCAGAACATCTAGCGCGCGACTCGCGGCAGATCCGGTTGGCCGTCAGAGTGGTCGCCAGGTCTGACATGGGGGACCGGATTGGCGCAACCAGGGTTCGGCCGCACGGGAGTCGAAATGCGGTGCCAGGCCTACTGGTCAGGTGTTCACCAGCCACTGTTGCCCGTCGATGAGCTCGCGAACCGCGTCGAGGTGTCCGGCGTGGCAGGCGGTCTCGGTGATCACATGGAGCAGGACATCCCGAACATTGTGCAGGCGCCACTCACCCTCGGGAAAGGGCCACCAGACCAGGTCAGCATCGGCAGATGAGGCGGCGATGACGGCATCCGCCAAGGAAGCCTCATGGCGATAGCAGTCAAGGACATCGCCGGCGGGTAGTCCCGGGGCTACCTGCCATGGGCTGTCTTGGCTGCCGACCATGTCGATGACCTCCGGGTCGCCGGCCACAACAGCGCGGAAATACAAACGCTCCACCGACAGCGTGAGGTGCTGCAGCATCCCCAGGCAGCTCCACCCAGAGGGCAGCACGGGGCGCCGCAGCGCCTCATCGCTCAGTCCTTCCACGGCACCCAGCACGTGGTTTCGCTGCCTCTGGAGGCACTGCATCAACGCGGTGATCTCGGCGTCGACTGCCACCGTCATTTCTGAACCTCCCTAACACGACACTTCTTCGCAGGGCTGAATGTAACCTTGCGGATACGCCCGATCTTGGCATGTTCCTGTTGATCTCAACCGAAGTTCACCCGGCGACGAGCATCCCGCCTGGCGCCCATCGTTTACGCCATCGCGAGCAGGGCGATGCCCATACCCGCGCTCATCACGCCGTGGCACAGTGCCGACCAGTCCAGCGGACACCCCGCCGCGTCCGTCGTCGCCGTGGACAGTCCACCGATGCGCATCCCGCGGGCAACCCACCAGAATGCGGCGAGTACCAGGTACCCCCCGAGCAGCGCAGCGACCCATCCGGCACACCCGACCGGCGCATGACCCATCCCGGCCATGTCCATGCCGCCGTGACCGCCGGCGGAGGCGTGCCCCGGTATCGAGGCACCCATCCACACCATGGTCCCTGTCGCGGTGGCGAAGAAAACCGGGACCGCACGACGTCGCGCCGTCCACACCGCCCGCACCACGAACCACCCCGTCGACATCATGAAAACGACAAACCAGGCAGCTGCCGGGACCGCCGCGCCCCACCGCCAGATCATCACGATCATCGATAAGCCCATGACCAGGTGCAACATCTCGGAGAATCGATCCTCCGCCACCGGACAGAGCCACGCAGCGGGTGGGCGAAGGCACCGGAGCAGGTGAAAGGCGGCCGCCCCTCCGAACGCCACCGTCAGCAGCCATCGGAGAGGGCCAATGTCGATCATCGGCCCCACGAACGGTGGCGGGGCCTCCGGCAGGCGTCGAACCTCAGTGGCAGCAATGGTGCTCGCTGCCGGTGGGCGCGGTGGCGCCCAGGTCGTCGTCACGGCCGGCGGCGAGGCGCGACCACTGCGAGGTTGGCCGCCCGTCGAGCCGGAACTGGTCGCCGTCGGTCCGGAAGCGCTGGGGCCAGCCTTCCGGCGAGTTCTCCCAGTCCTCTTGGCGGCCGTAGACGGTCATGTCGAGCAGGCCGTACGAGGGTGCCATCGCCTCGCAGCCGCGTCCGGTGGTCCAGTAGGTCTCGAACACGCGGTCGCCTTGGCGTAGGTAGCACGCCTTCATGCCGAACGCGCGCCCGGCGACGAGCGGGTCGAGCGACTGCGCGGGCACGGAGTACCAGGGCGCCTGCCAGCCCATGAAGTCGCGGTAGCGCGACGACTCCTCGAACGGCCCCTGGCAGAAGACCGCGAACGTGACGTCACGCGAGTGCAGGTAGGCCAGCTCGAGCACCTGGCCGGTGAAGAACGTACAGCCCTCGCACTGGTCGGCGGCCGGCCTGCCCGTGTGCCACATGTGGTACGACGCCACCAACTGGGTCCTGCCCTCGAAGACGTCGAGCAGGGGCACCGGGCCGTCGGCACCGACCAGATGGGTGGTCGGGTCGACCTCGACCATCGGCAGCCGCCGGCGGGTCGCGGCGATGGCGTCGCCCTCGCGGGTGTGCGCCTTCTCGCGGAGCCGGAGCTCGTCGAGTTGCTTCTGCCAGGTCTCGCGGTCGGTGAGCGGGGGTGTCGCTGGCGTGGTCATGGGTTCCTCCTCGGATTCGGCCGCTATGAGGCTAATAGTGACTGCTAGGATCAAGCAAGTATGATTCTTGGACTCGCCAGTGTGACGAACGGGCGGCGCGGTTCCGGACAAGGCGTAGGGAGGTTTTCGGTGCCGACTCAGCGGGGTTATCGGCAGGCGTGCGGCGTCGCTCGCGGCCTCGACATCGTGGGGGAGCGGTGGTCGCTGCTCGTGGTGCGCGAGCTGCTGCTCGGGCCGAAGCGGTTCATCGACCTCCAGCAGGCGCTCCCGACCGCCAGCCCGAACGCACTGTCCGACCGCCTGCGCGAGCTGGCCAACGCAGGCGTCCTACGCCGTCGGCAGCTGGCACCGCCGGCCAATGTGCGGGTCTACGAGCTGACCACGTGGGGTCGCGGCCTCGAGCCGATCGTGGTCGCGCTTGGCACCTGGGCGCTGGCCGCCCCGCCGACCGCGGAACAGCTCTTCGTGAGCGCGGACAGCGCAATGCTGACCATCCGCACCTACTTCGTGCCGACGCCGGAGCAGCCCGAGGTGACGCAACGGATCGAACTACGCGACCACGGTCCTGCCGGGGTGTTCGGTGTCCGCCTCACGTCGGCCGGCGCCGAGGTCACCCACGAGCCGCCCGAAGAGCCGCACGCCGTCCTGATCACCACGACGGATGCCCTCCTCGCCGCCTTCGGCAGCGACGACCTCGCCGGGCTCGTAGCTGCCGGCGCCGCCATCATCGGTGATCCCGAGGTCGTACGCCGTCTCGTCACGGGCGTGCGAGTCCCGGGCGCCGCAGGTCAAAGCTCAAACGGCACCCCCGGGCCAAGGGGGCGGGAGGATAGCCGCCAGAGGCTGCCCGAAAGGTGACCTAATGCCCCGGCAGATCCGGCCCGCCCTGTTTGGTCGACACTCCGGCCCGGCGTCGACCAAGGTCACGTACACGCATCTGGCCGCGATCCGCGTGGGGCGGTGCTCAGCGCCCGGGCTAGCAGGTCGGGAAGAAACGAAGCTGATTGGCAGGGACACGGCTGGCATGATCATGCGACGCGGACGGCGACCGGCCCGGACGCCGCGGTTACCGAAGGTGATGCCAGTGGGACTCTTCAAACGGCGACCGTCGACTCCCGTCGGGCGGCTCATGGCCGCCGCCGGGCTGCCCATTGCGGGTGGCGCGATCCCGGTGCGGGACGTCGTCATGGACGTGGTCCGACGTAGGAGCGGGCGCGTCACGGCAACCCTTGCCGTCGTCGAGGAGTTGCTGGTTGAGGAGGGCGACGCCTCGCGTATTGCGTTGGACTTTCTCGAGGATCTTCAGAACGCGGCGTCGCACGGGACGGAGGGACTGTTCACCACGGAGGAGCTGCTGCCGTTGCGCGGACCCCGGACCGTCGAGGGCTGGGAGACGGTGGACCGCTTCTGGGCCGCTGTCGTCGCCTGGTGCGACGAGAGCGGGGTGGAGCTGGAGTCGAGTGAGTCGCTCCGCGTCGTCGAGCATCCGGAACTGCGGTCGATCATGTGGCCGTCGTGCCGCAGCCTCGCTGACGGGCGACGGGTAGGTCTCAGAGAGGCGGTGCTGTACGAGAAGGCGGTTGGTGCGCCGATGACCAGCTTTCGTCGCCACCCGACGGCATAACCAGCACCACCGCGGCCGGAACTGGTGCCCCCAGCGGGTCGCCGGAAATCGGGGGAGCACGATGGGAGCAGCCGGGCGCACTGAACGGCGTTGAACTGCATCCAACGGCACTGAACGGCGCTCAACTGCACCCACCACGACCTGCGGGTTCTCGTTTTCGCAGGTCAGAGCGGGCGGAGCGCCCTGCTTCACACGGAGTGCTCAGCGGTTTTGCGCAGCAGTCGACAGCAATCTATGTTGCCTGGCAGGGAAGTATGCGCAGGTCATGGCGGTAAGGGGCCGCTGGATGGCCTGGCCTTGCAAGTGGGAGCAGATTGGGTGCAGGTTGGCGAAGTGGTCACCGCGTCCGAAGTGCTCACGGACACCGGACAGCGGGAGGGGCTTTGACCTGCGGTGATGCGGTCCGGCGGTCTGGCGTGACCTCCCAGAGAACACCGAAGTGGTCAAGCTGCAGGCCCTATGGATCCGACCGCCTCGCCGGTTAGAGCCGGCCGCCGGAACGGAGCAGTGTCGGAAGGAGGTGATCGATATCCTTCTCTGCGTGTCGCCGTTCAGGCGGCAGCACCTGTCCTAATGCCTGGAACATCAATCTCACCGGCAATGCATTGACCAGGGCTCTCTGCTTGGTGACCTCTTCGGCGTGCCCGAAAGCGTCAGCACCGGTGGCTCCGCTTCGCAGGCCGACGACGTCCGCTCATGGCCGCATTCCGCGCGCCGACTGTGGCGGATCAGCTGGCAGAGCTGCGTCGCACATCAGTTGTCGGATCACACGCCGGCATCGCCGGCAGCCGGCGCGGCAGCTGGCTGTCGGGTCTCAGGACCTGCGTGATGGATCGGTATCAGGACCTGATCAACAGTCCGACGCCTGTAACACCGGCCCGACGCCTGGGCCAGGTCGACGAGCTGGTCCGAACCGGCGGCGACGGATAGCAGGAGCTGACCGGACTTACCATCGCCCGCCCGTGTAACGCGGTCACGGTCGCAGATCCGTGTTCACCAGCCCTGCCACATGGTACGAATGCCTCAACGCGGGCGCAAAGCCACAGGACGGGCGAGCCGATGACGACGAGTAGGGCAGGCGAGCTGCTGCGGAAACCCGGGGATCCGCAACGGGCAACGTTCCTGGAACTGTTCTTCGACCTGGCGTTTGTCTACGTGCTCACCCAGCTCTCGCGCGTGCTCAGCCAGGATCTCACGTGGCGCGGCGCCTTCCACACGTTGGTATTGCTGCTGGCGGTGTGGTGGGTTTGGTGCCTCACGGCGACGGTCCCCGACAGGTTCAACCCGCAGCGGCCGCCGATACAGCTGCTGGTCATCGCGACTCTGGTCGGCAGCCTGGTGATGGCTGTCGCGCTTCCGGCGGCGTTCGGCGCGCAGGGCCTGGTCTTCGCGGGCGCGTACCTCGCCATTCAGATCGGTCGCAGCCTCGTCCTTCTGATCGCCCTGCGGGGCCACGAACTGCAGCGAGGCGCCGGACGGGTGCTTATCTGGTTTTGCGTATCCGCCGTGCCGTGGATCGCGGGGGCGCTCGTGCACGGCGCCGCCCGTGAGGCACTGTGGGCGCTGGCGGTAGCCGTGGACTACTCGGCAGGCAAACTCCGTTACCCCACGCCAGGCCTGGGCCGCTCGCCCGCGTCAGAGTTGCCGAGCGTGGCCGAGCACCTGGCCGAACGCCATCGGCAGTTCTTCATCATCGCGCTCGGCGAGTTGATCCTGGTCTCCGCTTCGACCTTCGGCGGCGACGGCTTCGCGCCCGACCGGACCGCGGCGTTCGTGGTGTCGATCGCCACCACGGTGCTGCTCTGGCGCATCTACATCTACCGCGCTGGGGAGTTGTCGGCCGCAGCCATCTCGGCATCCCATGACCCGGCCCGCCTTGGCCTATCGGCGTTCTACGCCCACCTGGTCATGGTGGCCGGCATCGTCGTCACCGCCGTCGGCGCCGAACTCGTCATCGCCCATCCAACCGGGCACACTCAACCGGCCTGGATCGCCGTCATCCTCGGCGGACCTGCGCTGTTCCTGGCCGGGCGTGCCCGCTTCGAGTACGCGATCTTCGCCCGGGTGTCCCGGGATCGACCGATCGGGCTGCTCGCGTTGGCCGCCCTAACACCGATAATGCTCCTCGTACCGCCGCTCATGGCCGCCCTCGCCGCCACCGCAGTCCTAGCCGGGATCGCCATCTCCGACGCCGCACGCGCGAGAGGACGCCCACCCGAGCCGCCATCACCACCCGGCTAGCCGGAAGTGTCACGCACGCCAGGAAACCGATTCGCCCACAGCCCGGGTTGGGGAGACTGATAGACCACTGGCGGCGTTATTGTCTGTGCATGTCGCTGGTTTCGTGGGCCTATGAGGTCTCCCGCCAAAACCTGTCGGGCACCTTGCCTCGCCGCTGGGCTCATGTGCGGGGCGTTGCCCGGAAAGCGCGCACCCTCACCGCGGCTGCTGGTGATGATGCTCCTCTGCTAGAGGCCGCCGCGATCCTTCATGATGTCGGGTACGCGCCTCACCTGGCCAGACGGGATTCCATCCGCTTGACGGCGCTGTCTATCTGAAGGGTGTAGACGCGCCGGATCGACTCGTTCATCTCGTCGCGCACCACTCCTGCGCGGTTAGGGAGGCACGTCTCCGGGGCTTGGAAGGGCAGCTGGCTGAATTTCGGGACGAAGAAGGTTCAGTGAGAGATGCCTTGTGGATGTGTGACCTCACCACGACGCCTGACGGAGAGCCTACGGCTTTTGCGAGCCGGGTTGCCGAGATCAAGGAACGCTACGGCCCGGATGACTTGGTTACCGCCTTCATTGACAGCGCCCAGCAGGATCTAGCCGATGCGATTGCCCGGACGAAAAGCCGACTTCGTGAGTTTGCGAGCTAACCGATGTAGGGTGCGTCGTTCTCCAAGCCGTGCTTGATTCGTAGAAGCATCGAAGGATGAATCGGAAGCGTCTGGATGCTCTCTGGTTCGACCCACCTTACCTCTGATAACTCGCTGCTAGTTCGCATCGTGCCGCCGACGATGCGTGCGCGGAGACAGATCGAAAACTCCTGCCGAATCTCGCCATTGTCGTAGGCGATCACGTGAGCAGGATCCGAGTAGATGCCAGAGATTCCGGTTAGCTCGACGTGGAGGCCCGTGCGGCCTTCTTCGCGTCGAAGTAGGCGCGGCCTTCGGTCCGATTGCGCAGCTGGACCACGGCCATGATGTGCAGTGTGTGGTTGATCCGGCGGTTGCCGGCGCGGGAGAGCCGGTGACGCTTCTGGTCGCCGGAGGAGGCGTCCAGGGGTGCGGTGCCGTTCCAAGAGGCGAATCGGTCGCGGTCGGCGAAGCGGCTGATGTCTGCGACATCGGCCAATAGGCGAGCTGCGCCTGAGGGGCCGATACCGTGCAGCCGCATCAGGGTGGAGCCGGGGGGCGGCCACCAACTCCTTGAGGTCCTTCTCCGCGACCTTGATCTTCTTGTCGATCCCCTCGAGTTCACTGATCAGCCGACGGCGAGGCGGCGTCTGGCCTTGCCGACGATGTCGCGGGGTTTGACCGTCGCGATCAACGCGCGGGCCTGTAGCGCGGACAGGAACCTCTTCGCCCCGCCGGGCAACAGTTCCAGCATCAACCGGTGCAGCCGGTTGCTGGTCTGGGTGCGGGCGCGGCCGAGCTCATCACGCCGGTCGGCGAGCATGCCCATCACCTGCAGGTCCGCGTCGAGCTGAACCTGCACCAGATTCGGGCTGCGTAGCGCCACCATCGCCACCGAGTGCGCATCCACCGGGTCGGTCTTGCGGCCGTTGCCGGTGGCGAACACCCGCACCCGCCACCAAGCCCCCGGTAGCTCAGCGGGAGAGCACCGTCTCGACAAGGCGGGGTCGCTGGTTCGACACCAGCACGGTGCAGCAGACCCGCGCGTGAAGCGCGGTGCCTACCGCCGCCGGCTACGACCTGGATGTCGCGGACTGCGACGACGAAGCGGGCAAGTGCGCGTCCTTGGTCGCGCCGATCTCCCCGACCGGTAATGCGCTCCGGGTGACGGGGTGCTGTGCTCAGGCGGTGAGTACGGCCAGCTCGCGCCATTGGGGCAGCGGCATTCCCGGACCGGCACTCACGATGTGGAGGCAGACGTGGTCGGCTCCGGCTTGGTGGTGGGCGCGGAGGCGTGTGCCGATGGCCTCGACGTCGCCCCAGGCTACGACGCTGTCGATGAGCCGGTCGCTGCCTCCGGCGGCGAGGTCTTGCTCGGTGAAGCCTTGGCGGAGCAGGCTTCGCGCGTAGTGGTCCATGCCGAGGAACACGCCGAGGAAGTCGCGGGCTGCGGCGCGGGCCTTTGCCGGGTCGCGTTCCAGCACGACGGCCTGGTAGGGCGCGACCAGCGGGCCGTCGCCCAGCTGCTGGCGTGCGGCGGCGGTGTAGTCCGGGGTGACCATGAACGGGTGGACACCGGCGGTGCGTTGTCCGGCGAGTTCGGTCATCTTGGGGCCGAGTGCCGCCATGAGCCGCTCCGTCGGGAGCGTCGGTGTCGGGGCCTGGTCGAGGTCGTCGAGGTAGCGGCCCATGTCGGCCAAGGGCCGGTATGGGCGTCCCGCGGCCTGCGCGGCGGCGGGGTCGCTGACGCCCAGGCCGAGCATGTGCCGCCGGCCGTAGGTGTCTTGCAGGCGTGCGTGTCCGGCGGCCATTTCGTCGGCGGGGTGTCGCCAGATGCTGGCGACGCCGATGGCGACGTTGAGGCGGTGGGTGGCGCGTAGCAGTCGTTCGGAGTCGGCGATGATGTCGCCTCCGCCCAGGCCGGGGATCCACAGGGTGCCCCAGCCGAGGTCGTCGAGTTCGGCGGCGGCGTCGGCGATCTCGTGCGGATCGGCCATGCGCAACTCGATACTCCAGATACCGGTCGATCCCAGCTGCATCTCGGGTGTCCTCTCGATGTGGGGTGTCGCAGGGGGTGCGGAGACGGGGACCGGGCCCCGTCTCCGCACAGCGGTCAGATCTGGTTGCGGCCGCCGTCGACGAACAGTTCGATGCCGGTGATGAAGCTGCTCTGGTCGGAGGCGAGGAACAGGGCGGCGCTGGCGACCTCGTCGGGGCGGCCGATGCGGCCCATCGGAATGGTGCTGGCCATGTAGGACTTGAGCTGGTCGGCCTGTTCCTGGCTGGGCACCAGGCCGTCGATGCCGGGGGTGTCGATGGTGCCGGGGCTGATCGCGTTGACCCGGATCGAGCGGCCCTTCAGCTCCGCGGCCCAGGTACGGGCGAACGACCGCACCGCCGCCTTGGACGCGGCGTACACACCGAAGGCCTCGTTGCCGAGGGTCGCGGCGTTGGACGACTGCAGAATGACCGACGCGCCGTCGTTGAGCAGCGGCAGCGCCTTCTGCACGGTGAACAGCACGCCCTTGGTGTTACCGCCGAACGTCTCGTCGAAGTGCTTCTCGGTTACCTGCTCCAGGGTGGAGAATTCCCCGCCACCGGCGTTGGCGTACAGCACATCGATACGCCGGTTGTCGTTGGTTACGGTGGCGTAGAGGCGGTCCAGGTCGGAGAGGTTGGCCACGTCACCGCGTACACCGGTCGCGCCGTGGCCGATCGTGGCGACGGCGGCATCGAGGACGTCCTGGCGGCGGCCGGTGATGTAGACGTGTGCGCCCTCGGCAGCGAACCGCTGCGCGGTTGCCAGGCCGATGCCGGTGGTGCCGCCGGTCACGACCGCGGTCTTGCCGTCAAGCTGACCCATGATGATGCTCCTTTGTCCGATATGCGGCGAATGAGCCGCGACTGGTCGCGATCTGTCGCCTGCCACGCCGCGTTCCGCTAGTTTTGTAGTGTTCACTAAAAAACTAGCTCGGTCGGGTACGCGCGTCAAGGGATGGGGGTGTGACCTGCGTCTGACGAACGGTGCCATCTGGCCGACGCCCTCGGCCCGCCAGGGCTGCGGCTCGTGCCGGCCGGGCGAGCGTGCCGGCCGGGCTACCGGTTACTTCCGTCCAGTCCGGACGACCCCGGTCTGTAGATGCTGGTCGTCGCTGCCGCAGACATACCCGAACACCTTGTAGCCGTCGAACGGCACGGCCGGATCGGTGACGCCGTCGTAGGCCGGACGCTGCGCGCGGGGCGGGTGCCGGCCACGCAGAGCCGGCCGGGTCGGCCCGACGACATCGACCACACCGGCGGGATGTCCGCGTCAGGCGGACAGCCAGCGGCAACGGCGTAGGAGGTCGGGGTCGGTGATGCCTGATCAGGCGGCCGGCTGCTGCGGCCAGACGGTCATGGCCAGGTCCACGATCCCGTGCAGCTGCTCCCGGGTCGCCCCGCTCGCTGCCTGGACAGCGATTCCTTGATAGATGGCGGTGAAGTAGCGCGCAAGCCCGTCAGGATCGGCGCCCGCCGGGATCTCCCCGTTGGCGCGGGCGCGCTGCAACCGCTCACGCAGAGCCGCCTCACCGGCCGCCCGCCGCGTCGTCAACTCGTCACGCGCCGTCTCCGCCCCCGGCGAACACGCCAACCCACCCTGCACCGTGATGCACCCGCGCGGATGCCCCGGATCAGTCGTCGCATCCGCGGCGCCATGCAACAGCGCCCCCACTGCCGCCCGCGCCGTCGGCTGATCGAACGCCTCCCGGATATACCGGGCAGGCCCATCCGCATAACGGTCTAGCACCTTTACGAACAACTGCTCTTTGCTCCCGAACGCGTTGTACAGACTGGGCGCGTTGTTGATCCCCATCGCCTTGGTCAGGTCAGAGATCGCCGTGCCCTCATAGCCCTGGCGCCAGAACACCTCCAACGCCCGATCGAGAGCCACGTCGCTGTCGAAGGAGCGTGGTCGTCCGCCTGCCATGATCGCCTCCGATGCCGCTCCGTATTTTAGTCATTACTAAAATACAACGGCGACGGCGATCTGCCGACGACCACAGCGACTCCTCGATCACACATCGCCGCACCGGCCCGGCCGGGCCGGCACGTTCCCTCCGCCTTGTCCACGACGGCGGGTGGGCGGCCGTCTCGGAGAGCGGTCGCACGTCGCCGACGATGGGCTTGAGCTCTCCGGGGCCTGGGAGGGCGACTGCCCGGCGCCGAGGGCGGTCGCCTTGAGCAGTTTGCGACGAGAAAGGTCGTGCATGCTCCGCATCCTCTCGATCGGGCTGCGCCAGCTTTCGATTAAGTGGGCTCTTGCGTTCGAGCGGACGCGCCAACCGACGGTATTGGGGGAGGGTTTTGCCGGGTTGTGAGCCGTTGGCGCAGAACCCGGTCGGGTGGATGCCCGCGCCGGACTCCACCCATTCCCGCCGGTAGCCCCTCGGCGCACCCGGGTCGCGGTGCAGGATGACCGCACCGTTGAAACAGACCAGGAACCGCGGCGCGATGCCGAGCTGATCGAGTACCGGGATGGTGATCGCGGAGGAGCGGCCAGTGGTGAGCACCACGTGATGACCGGCCGTGGGGAGCCGGCGTACCTGCTTGATCACCGCGCCGCTGATCGAGCCGTCCTTGCGGCGCGTGGTTCCGTCGAGGTCCAGGGCGACGATCCACGAGGCAGCTTCGGGTAGGTCCGTGCGGTTCACTTCCCAGTTCCTTCGTCGGTTGCCTACGTCGCGTCGGTCAGGCACGGGTACGCCGCGTGATGCGGATCTGGGCGGCGAGGCTGATGAGCGTGAGGAGGACGGTCAGCGCGGTGTAGCAGACGACGGCCGGCACCTCGCCGAGCGGGCCGGTGAGCTGCCCCTCGACGACGATGGGTAGGCCGAAGGCGACGTAGGAGACGACGTAGATCCCGCCGACGACTCCCGCGCGCTGGTGTGCGGCCGCGAGCGGGAAGATGAGGCGCAGCGCGGCGGTGAAGGACGCGCCGAAACCGACGCCGGCGATGGCCTGCCCGATGATCATGACGGCCAGGCTCCCGGCGAACACCCCGCCGATGATGCCGACGGCCCCGACGAGGGACGCGTGGATCCCGACGGTCATCGCGCGCCGCGGGTCGATGCGGGCGAAGGTCAGTCCGACGACGGCCGACACCGCCGGCGCGATGAACCCGGCCACGCCATTGAGCAGGCCGCTGTCGAGGTGGAAGACGCTGCGGACCATGCTCGGGGCCAGCCCGCCGGAGAGACCTGCGAGCATCCAGACCGCAGCGACTACCGGTGCTGCGGCGGCGAACTCCGTCCGGGCAGCGGGCGGGATCGCGACGCGTGGAATCCTCGAGCGGAGCGCGCCCGAGGTGCGGGGCATGGTCTCCGGAGACAGGGCGATGACGACGGCCCCGAGGACCGTGAGGGCGATGAGGACGACGAAGACGACGGTGTTCGCCGTGGACGTGAGCCGGATGGCGAGACCGGCCAGCAGAGAGCCGGCACCCAGCCCGCCGGTCAGGCCGACACTGCCGAGGATGGTGCCCAGTCTCTTCTTGTTCGGCGGGGCGAGCTCGACGAGCGCCGCGGTGAAGGCGGCCGTCGCCGCGCCGCTGGCGACACCCTGCACGATGCGCCCGGCGATCACCCAGCCCACATCGGGTGCGACGAGGAACAGGACGTTCGACGCGAGCTGGATCACCAGCGCGCCGATTAGCACCGGTCGCCGTCCGACATGGTCGGACAGCGACCCCAGCGTCAGGACGGCGGCGAGGAAGCCGACAGCGTAGACCGCGAACGCCAGCGTGAGCAGTGACGGTGCGAAGTTCCACTGCTGGCGATAGAGCACCAGCAGGGGCGTCAGCACACCCGCCGCGAGATACAGGCTGGTGAACGCCAGCGCCGCGCCCGTCAACGCCAGTCCGGCGGGGAGAGTGCGCCGCCGGCGGGTCGCGGGCGCGTCGATGGTTCCCGGAATCGAGGACATGACAGCTCCCTGGGGCGGCCGCACGCAGCGATGCGCCGGCCGAAAGAGTCGGTGAACGTGGAAAGGGGAATCCGCCGCCGGGCCGGACCGGCGTCGGCCGGGATCTGGTCCACGGCCGAGTTCGGTGCGGCTCGGCGGCCGGATCGTGATCGCTAGTCAGTGATGACGACGACGCCCGACAGCGCATCCAGCAGCTCCACCGTGCGTTCGGCAGCCCGATCGATCTGGACCCGGGGCTCGGCGGGGATCTGCTGTTCGTTGTAGGTGCCGGGCCCGTAGAACTGCCCATAGCTCAGCACCACGCCACCCTCGGCGAGAACGGCGCGTTCCAACTCGGCGACGGCCCGGGCATCGGGTCCGTCCGGCAACTGCCAGGCGACGGTCTGGGCCAGGATCTTCGGTGATCCGCTCTGGCGTGCCGCGTCGATCAGGTTCTGGTTGCCCTCGGTCCGGATGCGCGCGTTCAGCTCCGCATGATCACCAATCTTCTCCACCTCATCGGGCAGATCGGTGAGCTCGTTCAGGATGACCTCCGGTTCGAATTCTCGAACCGCCTTGATCAGGGCGTCCCGGTCGAAGACGTCACACAGGATCGGCTCGGCGCCGAGCTGCGCCAGCAGCTCGGTCTTGTCGGACGATCGCGTCATGCCACCGACCACGTGCCCCGCCTGCACCAGCCGGGGGATCAGCCGCCGTCCGATCACGCCGGACGCACCGGCGAGAAATACCCGCATCATTTCTCCCAATTTTCATAGTTCGGTTAGGTCTGGCTCTGCTGTCGCCGCCGAACGGCGCCCGGACAGCGGCAGATCTCGTCCGCTCCACGCATGCGTACTTTGGCGGCCGTATCCGTTTCGCGAGCGCTTGGTCCTGCGGTCACGGCGGCAAAGTTACGCGCCGAGTGGCGCTGTGATCTGGTCCAGTTACTCGACGGATTCATGGGCCAATTCGGCAAGGAATCTGGCTCACCATGAGAGCTACCCGTAGAGAAACCCAGGGTGCGCCGACTGGGCGGCGGGCGGTCGGCTGACCTGCCGCTCACAGCACCGACCCACGGGAGGTCCAACGCCTGCCGCCAACCGGTCGGAAGGTCAGGCAGCTAAGAATCACCTAGCACAACCTCGCCAGGCCCGGCGACACGGCAAGCCTCTGACCGGGCTGGCCTACGGCATGACCTCGCACAGGGCGTCCAACGCTCCCGCCCACGCGCTGTCCGAGGGAGCCGCGTAGTTGACCACCAGCCCGTCCGGCTCGGCCGACCGCCAGCCGGCATCGGCCAGCTCGTGACGGAAATCGGCCATCGGGGCCACCGCCAGGCCCCGGCGGGCCGCCGCCTGGACGACCGCGTTCTCGGTGCCGGGCGGGAGCTCGAGGACCACCTGCAGCCCGGCGGCCATCCCGGTCACGCGGACGGCGGGCGCACGCCGGGCCAGCGCGGCGACCAGCTCGTCCCGGCGGCGCCGGTAGCGCACGCGCATCGTGCGTACCTGACGGTCGTACGCCCCCGAGGCGATGAACTCGGCGAGCGTCAGCTGTTCCAGCGCGCTCGACATGTAGTCGATGTCTCCCTTGGCCGCCACGACCTCCGGGACCAGCTCCTTCGGCAGCACCATCCAACCGAGCCGCAGTCCGGGCGCCAGTGACTTGCTCGCCGTGCCGAAGTACACCACCCGCTCCGGGTCGAGGCCCTGCAGCGCGCCCACCGGCTGGCGGTCGTATCTGAACTCCCCGTCGTAGTCGTCCTCCAGGATCAGCCCGCCGGTGGCGCGGGCCCAGTCCACTGCCGCCGTGCGCCGCTGCGGGGTCAACGCGAACCCCGTCGGGTACTGATGCGCCGGTGTCAACAGCGCCGCGCCCACCGCGCTCAACCCCGTCAGATCATCGGTGCGCGCGCCGTGTTCGTCGACATAGACGGGCGGAATGCGCAGGCCAGCGCTGGTCAGCAGATCGCGATAGACGTCGAGGCCGTACGACTCGACAGCCAGCGCCGCGACCTGCCGCGCCCGCAGGACCTGCGCCATCAGGGTCAGACCGTGGCGGAAACCGGCACAGATCACGATCCGGTCCGGTCCGGCGTGCACCCCGCGAGCCCGCGCCAGATAGTCGGCGAGGGCGGTACGTAGCTCCACCCGGCCGAGAGCGTCGCCGTAGCCGAAGGCATCGTTCGGGGCCGCCGTCAGCGCCCGGCGAGCGGCTTTGAGCCACTGCGTGCGGGGAAACTCCGCGAGGGTTGGCGCACCAGGCAGCAGGCCGTACGTGGGACGGCGTTGGGCGGGCCTTGCGCGAACGGCGGCGGGCGCCGCGCTGCGTGGTTCAGCCCGCTTGGCCACCCGCGTTCCGGAGCCCTGTCGGGCGGTGAGCCAGCCTTCGGCGATCAGTTCGGCGTAGGTGTCGGCAACGGTATTGCGGGCGACGCCGAGATCGGCGGCGAGTGAACGGGACGACGGCAGCCGGGTGCCGGGCACCAGACGTCCGCTGCGGATGGCCTCCCGCAGGGCGTCCGTAAGCCCGGCCCGCAGCCCGGGGCCGATCAGGTCCAGATGCAGGTCGGCGCCGAACACCGAAGGTGGGACGTCCCCCGAACTGGTCCGCGAATCTGTCACGGAAGTGGACCGTATCCCAGTACCACCGGCCGCGTAGCGTTGCCGGCACGATCAACGACGGCACGGAGCGTCTCCTACGCTCCGAGGCCCTGCTGACCCTCCGGGCGCGGCGAAGGTGACCGCCTCGGCCTTCCACGCCCTGCACCAGAACCGCACCAGCGGCGACCCACTCGTCCTGCCGGACCGTGGGACGCCGCCAGCGCGCGCCAGTCAACGGAGTACCCAACTGCCCCTGTCATCACGGCAGAAGGCCGTCAACCGCGGCGACGCCAAGGTCCGCGCGCTCGGCGAACGCGCCATCGCCCTACTCAAGACCTGGAAAATCCTGGCCAAGCTGCGCTGCTGCCCCGCCACGCGACCACCATCCCGCAGGTCATCCTCGTCCTACACGCCACCGAAACGAACCGCTACCCACGATGAAAGAGGCTCCATGATCGGCGTGGAGGCGTTTCCACATAACCCCGTAGACAGACGGGTCAGCCCTGCACTCGGCCGGTGGCGTCAGCGACGGCGGCGGCGGTTGTGCTTGTCCCCGAGAGTGGAGGGCAGGAAGAGGACGTCCTTCTGGTTGAGGTTGACCCCCGGCGGAACTATCTCGTCGATCCGGTCCAGCACGTCGTCGCTGAGTTCGACATCCGCGCCGGACAGCAGATCGGTGAGCTGCGCGGGAGTGCGTGGACCGATGAGAACCGAGGTGATGGCCGGGTGGGACAGAACAAAGGCGATGGCCAGATGGGACATCTTCAACCCCGCTTCGGCCGCGAGTTCGGTGAGCTCACCGACAGCCGCCGCCTTCGCCTGGTTTCCCGGTTCCGTTTGGTCGAAAAGCCGTGTGGCAGGTCCCGCGTTACGGTGACCCGCCGTTGGGTCGGCCCGGCCGGAGAGCCAGCCAGAGCCGAGTGGGCCGAAGGTCAGCACGCCCATGCCGTACCGCTGGGCGGTTGGCAGTGTCGTGGCCTCGATGCCGCGCAGCAGGATGTTGTACGGCGGCTGCTCGGACCGGAAGCGTTGGTGGTTGCGCCGCTCGGCGACCCACTGCGCTTCGACTATCTGCTCCGGGTGGAACAGTGACGAGCCGATCGCGCGTACTTTGCCGGCCCGGATCAGATCCGAGAGCGCCGAAAGTGTCTCATCGGGGTCCGTGTCCGGATCCCACCGGTGCATTTGGTAAAGGTCGATGTAGTCGGTGCCGAGACGACGCAGGCTGTCCTCCACCGCCCGCATGATCCACCTGCGGGATCCGCCCCGTTGGTTGTCGTCCGATCCCATCGGCAACGAGAACTTGGTAGCGAGGACGACCTCGTCACGCCGCCCCTTCAGCGCTTTGCCGACGATTTCCTCGCTCTCGCCGTCGGAGTAGACGTCCGCGGTGTCGACGAAGTTGATGCCCGCGTCCAGCGCGGTGTGGATCATGCCCACCGATTCGTCGTGATCGGTGTTGCCCATCGCGCCGAGCATCATGGTGCCGAGCGCGAACTCGCTCACCGACATGCCTGTACCACCGAGGATTCTGCGTTTCATGGTGTGCTCTCCACTGTTCTGATGGCCTCGGCTAGTCAAGCACTGAAGCGATCCAATATCCCGGAATGCGGGAGGTACCATCAGACCCCCTCACTACGGGTTCCGGGGGTGGGCGGCGCACTCGAGCGGAATATTCTGGAGGTCATGAGCGAGGGCAACGCAGAGCTCCGGGCATTCCTGCGGACGCGACGGGCGCGGCTGGCGCCGGAGCAGGCGGGCCTGCCCGCGCAGCCAGGCGTCCGCCGAGTGCCGGGGTTGCGCCGCGAGGAAGTCGCCCAGCTCGCCGGGGTGAGCACCGACTACTACATTCGGCTGGAGCGCGGCCGGAACCTGAACGTCTCCGAGTCGGTGCTGAGGGCACTGGCCCGCGCACTGCAACTGAACGAGATCGAACGCATCCACCTCCTCGCGCTGGCAAAACTCCGGCGGTCCCCGTCAGGGCATCGACCGATGCCGACTCAGCGGGTTCGACCCGGGCTGCTGCAAACCCTGAACGCACTCACCGATGTGCCAGCGCTCGTGATCGGCCGCCGCTGCGACGTGCTGGCCACCAACGCGCTCGCCCGCGCCCTTTACACCAACTTCGACGCACTGCCCCGCCGCGAGCGCAATCTCGTCCGGTTTCTCTTCCTCGACGACGCGGCGCGAGAGCTGTACCTCGACTGGCCGGAAGCGGCCCGCAGCGCCGTCGCCAGCCTGCATCTCTACGCCGGGCGCAACCCGAACGACGCCCAGCTCGCCGAGCTGGTCGACGAGTTGTGCGTACGTGACACGGATTTCCGCCGCTGGTGGGCCGATTACGACGTGCACCGACACAGCTACGGTGCCCACCGTTTCCACCACCCGATCCTCGGCGAGATGACTCTCAACTACGAGGCACTCGCCCACACTGTTGATCCGGAACAATTCCTCGCGCTACACACCGCCGAGCCCGGCTCCCCCTCTGAACAGGCCCTGCGCCTGCTGGCGAGCTACGCGGCCGCCCGTCAACACTCTGACAGCCGGGCAGCCCACCGCGACCCACCTCACGGCAGTCTGACCACCGTTCGACGGGGTTGTCTCGCTAACGGTGTTTCCGGCGATCTTGGTTAGTAGGTTTCTGCGGCTGGGAAGCGGTTGCTGAAGGTGATGGCGAAGGCGTTCAACGCGGGTTTCCAGCGCATCGTCCATCGGGTTCTGCCTGCTCCGGTGGGGTCCAGGGACCGGGTCACCAGGTACAGACACTTCAACGCGGCCTGCTCGTTGGGGAAGTGGCCGCGGGCCTTGACCGCTCTGCGGTAGCGGGCGTTGAGCGATTCGATGGCGTTGGTGGAGCAGATGATGCTGCGGATCTCCGGGTCGTAGTCCAGGAACGGGATGAACTCTGCCCAGGCGTTGTCCCACAGGCGGATCACCGCCGGATACCGCCCACTCCACTTGTCGGCCAGGTCGTCGAACGCCGCCCGGGCGGCGGTGGCGTTGACGGCCGTGTAGATCGGTCTGATGTGGCGTTTGATCTCGTCTCAGTACCTGCGGGAGGTCAGCCGGAACGTGTTGCGGATCAGATGGATGACGCAGGTTTGCACGACGGTCTGGGGCCACACGTTCGTGACCACATCCGGCAGGCCCTTGAGGCCGTCGCAGACGAGGAGGAACACGTCCTTGACACCGCGGTTGCGCAGGTCGGTCAGCACGCTCATCCAGAACTTCGCGCCCTCACCGCCGGCGCCGGCCCACAGCCCGAGGATGTCCTTCTCGCCCTCGCGGCTGACCCCGATCGCGGCGTAGAACGGCCGGTTCGCCACCTGCCCATCCCGCACCTTGACCACAATGGCATCGATGAACACGGCCGCGTAGATCTCATCCAACGGCCGATGCGACCAGTCGTTCATCTCCTCGATCACCTTGTCGGTAATCCGGGAGATCGTCTCCTTCGACACTGACGCCCCATAGATCTCGGCGAAGTGCGCCGAGATCTCCCCGGTCGTCAGGCCTTTGGCATACAGCGACAACACGACCTCGTCGACCCCCGACAGGCGGCGCTGCCGCTTACGGACGATCTGCGGTTCGAACGTCCCAGCCCGATCACGCGGCACGTCGATCTCGACATGACCAGTCGCCTCGGTCAGCACCGTCTTGGACCGGGTGCCGTTGCGGATGTTGCCCGTCCCCGCGCCGGCCGAATCGTGTTTCTCATAGCCCAGGTGCTCGGTCATCTCCTCGTTCAACGCGGTCTCGAGCACCGACTTGGTCAGCTGCTTCAGCAGCCCGTCCGGGCCGGTCAGCGACAAGCCCTGTTCCTTGGCCAGCCGGACCAGCTCGACGGCGGCCTGCTCTTCCGCCGACGGCTCAGGCTTCTTCTTCCGCGGGGTCACATCGTTCAGTGTCGCGGTCATCACGGCACCTCCCTCGCCGGGCACTACGCCCGGCGGGTCAGGCCGGAAACACCGTTAGATCCACACTCCCTCCGCCACCAGCGACATCGAACTCAACCGGGTCGAGGGCGTCCACGGTCCTCGCAACCTGCACGTGGTGTTCACGACGCGTCCGTAGGAGCGTGAAGGGCGATGCCCTCGTGTAGCGGTAGATTGTCGCGAATTGTGATCATGGATTTGGCGCAAAACCTTCCTGCTAGCACGAACCCCCCATGGCTAGGGTGAGCGGGATTGCAACGGGCAGATGCAGTTCCTCCTCTTGGTGACGTAGGTGGTTTGCTGAGGACGAGCCCGTCGTCTTCATGTGGCGCGACCCGGTGACAGGTGCCGAGGTGCGTCGCCACGTTGTGGCCGTGTGGCGCCAGCAACCACACCGTGCCTGACCGGGCGGGCGGCCCGGCGCCTCGGTCGATCAGCTCAAGTGCCTCAAGTGCGTAACCTTGCGGGCTCCGGGCGGTCACCTCGTGAGCGTCATCCCGTGTCACAGCGATCCGGAGACCTTCGAGCGTCGTTCCCAGGCGTGGGAGTAGATGCCCGGATCACGGGTTGATCACGGTGCCGACGACGACGGCAGGCCGGTGAGCCACGACCGCGGCCGGAGTGGACGGTGGTGACGCACTTTTGCCATGTCTCATGTGCGCCACGGAGTGATCTGGCCCCAGGTGGTGCCAACCGTGACACTCGGCCAAGCTCGCTTCCACGATCATCCGGGAGACCGCGGTCGGGAGGAGGGCCCTGTAGTGGGGTCGCCGCAGGCTCAAGGGCGGCCGAGTGAAGAAGTGAGCCCATGTCTGTGCGACTCTCCCGGCCACAACGGCGTGCTGCCATGACGGTGGTGTCCGGTGTCCTCGCGGTGGGGCTCGCGGCCCTGCCCCTGCCGCCGGCGCTCGCCTCGCCGCAACCAGCCACCGGGCCCGGCCCGACGCACCAAAGCCCCGAACATCACACGATCACCCTCGTCACGGGCGACACGGTGTCCGTCACTCGCGGACCAAAGGGGATCACGTCGTACAGCGTCACTCCTGGCCCGGGCCGCCAGGACGTGACGTTCCTGACCCGATCGTCCGGCGACGGCAGCGTCTCCGTCATCCCCTCCGACGCGCTGAAGCTGCTCTCCGCTGACCGGCTGGACCCCCAGCTGTTCGACCTGGGCGCGCTTATCGACAGCGCGTCCGACGGCGGTGGCGAGCTGCCGCTGATCGCCCAGTACGCGAAGGCGACCACGTCCGGGCCCGCCGACCGGGTGCGAGGCGTGCTCGCCGACAACGCCCGCACCACTCTCGCCCTGCCCCGGCTCGGGCTGAACACGATGCGCGTCCCCACGGACGACACCGGACGCATGTGGCGTGCGGTCACCGGTGGGGAGAGGGCCGCTCAGAGTCTGCGTGGTGGCCTCGGCAAGCTCTGGCTGGACCGCAGGATGAAGGTCTCGCTGGAGCGCAGTGTGCCCCAGATCGGCGCCCCGACTGCCTGGCAGGCGGGGCTCACCGGGACCGGTGTCACCGTGGCCGTTCTTGACACTGGCTACGACATCGACCACCCCGACCTCAAGGACGTGGTCGTCGCGTCCGCCGACTTCGTCGGCGAGGGCACGGTAGACGACCACGTCGGGCACGGCACCCACGTGTCCTCGACCATCGGGGGCAGCGGAGTGGCCTCGAACGGGCTGCGCAAGGGCGTGGCGCCCGGCGCGAAGCTGGCCGAGGGCAAGGTGTGCACCGAGGACGGCTGCCCCTGGTCGGCGATCCTCGCCGGGATGCAGTGGGCGGCCAACGAGGTGCACGCGAAGGTCATCAACATGAGCCTCGGCGGGCTCGACACCCCCGGCATCGACCCGCTCGAGGCCGCCGTGAACGACCTGTCGGCCCAGACCGGAGCGCTCTTCGTCATCGCGGCCGGCAACAACGGCTGCCGGTACGGCGCGCGCCCGGTCGGCTCGCCCAGCACCGCCGACGCGGCGCTGAGCGTGGCAGCCGTCAACAGCGCCGACTTCATCGCCGACTTCTCCAGCTGCGGTCCCCGCGTGATCGACAACGCGCTGAAGCCGGAGATCAGCGCGCCCGGGGTGGGCATCGTCGCAGCCGTCCCCGGCGGAGGCTACGGGACCTCCAGCGGCACGTCGATGGCCGCCCCGCACGTCACCGGCGCGGCGGCGATCCTGGCCCAGCAGCATCCGGACTGGACCGGGGAGCAGCTGAAGGCCGGCCTCATGAGCAGCGCCTCCCAGCCCCAATGGGAAAGCATGCCATCACCCCGGTACGGGGCCGGCCGCGTCGACGTGGCGCGGGCGATCGCCGCCCAGGTCACGCCGAGCGCCGGTGCTCTCAACATCAACCAGCCCTGGCCACGCCCCACGCAGGGCGTCACCCGCACGGTCAGCTACCGCAACGCCGGGACCGAGCCGGTCGTCCTCGACCTGGCCGTCTCGTCGATCCCGGCCGCGCTTGTCACGCTGAGCACCCAGCGGTTGACGGTGCCCGCCGACGGCAGCGCCTCGGTGACACTCACCGTCGGCAACGAGGGCGAGGCAGAGGCGTACCACCTCGGCGCCCTCACCGCCACCGTCGACGGCACCCCGAGGGCCCGGACCGCGCTTAGCTACCACCAGGACGCGCGGTACGACGTGTCGGTGGAGCTGGTCAACCGGCTCGGCGCACCCGCCGAGGGCAGTGTGGCCGCGGTGAACGGCGACACCGGCGCGGTGACGTACTTGACGGTCAACGGAGGCACGGCCCGGGGGATGCTGCCCACCGGCCGGCACTACCTGCTGACCACGGTGTACCCGGGTGGGCCGGAGGACATCGCCTTCACCTACGGGATCGTGCCGGTCACGGTCACCGACGACACGGCCGTCCTGCCGGTACGGGTCGACGCCCGCCGCGGCAAGCAGGTTCGGCTCGAGGTCTCCGACCGCTCGGCCGAGCATGTCGTCACGTCCGTGGACCTGACCCTCGACGTCGCGGGTACCCGGATGGCGCACGGTGGCTCCTTCGGTGTGCAGGGCGCGAGCTACGTCCTCCCGGTCGAGGATCCGGCCGTCACCTACGGCGCCCGGGCGGTCTTCGACAAGAAGGGATCGAGCGAGCAGTCGCCGAGCCCCTACCACTACCGCATCGCCGACACCCGCGCCGGGATCCCCACCGATCCGGTAAGCACCGTGGCCAGGGAGGACCTCGCCCGGGTCGTCATGGACTACAAGGCCCCCGGCGTCGCCTCCAGCGGCTCCGCCGCCGTCGGCATGAGCACCGACAGCAGCCTTCCCACGCTCACGGTCGAAGGGCCGGTCACCTACCCGTCGACGGTCATCGACTACCGGGCGCCGGGGCGGTACGAGAGCGAGATCCGCATCGGCGACAACTGGATCACGGCGCCGCCGCGAACCGTCAGCCTGGCAGACGCCGGCCGGGAGACCTGGAACAACGCGATCCTCGGGCCGACGCTGGACGGCACCACCGGGTTGAACGGCGACGGCTTCATGTCGATCCCCGACATCCCGTGGTTCGTCGATGCCGAGACGCACGACTTCGCGTACACCCCCGCGTCCGGCACCTTGACCCTGAAGCGGGAGGGAGAGCAGGTCGCGCAGTGGCAGGCCGGCCAGTGGGGTTACGCCTACGGGCTGCCCGTGGAGAAGGCCACCTACACCCTGCAGGCCAGCGTCACCCGGTCGGTGCCGTTCGCCACCCTGTCCAGCCGGATCGACGCCGAGTGGCGGTTCACCGCGGCAGGCACCACCGAGTGGGTGGCCAACCCGCTCATGGTGCCCCGCCTGGCCGCCGTCGGCCTCGACGACTACAACCGGGCCGCCGGCAACGCGCCCACCAAGGTGCTGATCGGCGTCAGCGGCCAGCCCGCCGGCGGCGTCCATGCCACCCGGGTGGAGGCGTCCTTCGACGACGGCGGCACCTGGCAGTCGCTGACGGTCACCGGCGGGCCGGACGGGACGCTGGGCAAGGTGATGGTCCCCAGCCCGGCCGCGGCGGGCCACGTCGCGCTGCGCGTCACGCTGACCGACCAGGACGGCAACCAGGTCACGCAGACCGTCCACCGCGCCTACGAGGTGCGGCCCCGGTAACCGAGCGAGGCCGGGCCCGAGCGGCTACAAGCCGCTCGGGCCCGGTCTTTTTCCGATCCTTACCAGAATGGACGGCCGAGCTGATCCTGCCCGCGGCAGGTGCGGCCGCCCCCCAACACGGGAGCGAGATGCCCAGACGAATCCGGTGGCTGTTGGCGACCACCACAGTGGTCGCGACGCTGCAAGCGGTGCCGGGAACCCCGGCGCTGGCGAACCCGACCCCAGACCTCACCACCCCGAACCCTGCCGCCGCGGCCCCGGCCGGCAGCGGTGAGACGCACACCGTCACCTTGCTCACCGGCGACGTGGTGACCGTCGAGACCACCGGATCCGGCTGCCCCCGGGTCCGCGTGCAGCCCGTCGATCCGGCCGGGGTGATCCGGCGCAGCTGCGGTGCCGACGGGCACCTGAAGGTCATCCCGGCCACGGTGGCGGCCCAGGTCGGCACCGTGCTCGACCCGGACCTCTTCGACGTGACCACGCTGATCGCCGACGGCTACGACGACGAGAGCACCGCCGAGCTGCCGGTGATCGTGCAGCCCGCCGAGAACCAGCGGACGACCGCGCTTGCCGGCGTGCGACCGCTGTCGAGCATCGGCGCGGTCGCCGGGGTCGTGCCGAAGAAGTCCGCGGCCAACGCCAGGGCGGCGACCACCTCCCTGCTCACCGGCGCGCGCAAGGTCTGGCTCGACCGGAAGGTGCACGCGACCGGGATCACCGCCGGCAACCAGGGCGGCGAGCAGCCCGCTCAACTCGACCACAACATCAGCCAGATCTCCGCGCCGCAGGCCTGGCAGGCCGGCTACACCGGCACGGGCACCCGGGTGGCCGTGCTCGACACCGGCGCCGACTTCAGCCACCCCGACCTGGCCGGTCAGGTCGTCGACCGCGCCGACTTCGTCACCCCGGGCGGCGACGCGGTCGACCACAACGGGCACGGCACCCACGTCGCGACCACCATCGCCGGCACCGGGGCCGCCTCGCACGCCCAGCGTCGCGGCATCGCGCCCGACGCGCGTCTGGTCATCGGCAAGGTCCTCGACGACTTCGGCTCCGGGTTCGACTCCGACATCATCACCGGCATGGAATGGGCCGCAGCCCGCGCCGACGTGATCAACATGAGCCTGGGCGGCTCCATGCCGGACGACGGCACCGACCCGATGGCGGTCGCCGTCGACAACCTCACCGAGCAGACCGGCGCCCTGTTCGTCATCGCCGCCGGCAACAGCGGCGGCGCGATCGCCTCCCCCGGCTCGGCCGGGCGCGCGCTGACCGTCGGCGCGGTCGACGCGGACGACGAGCGGGCCGACTTCTCCAGCCGGGGACCGCTGATCAACACCTGGGCGGCGAAGCCGGAGCTGGTCGCCCCGGGCGTCGACATCGTCGCCGGCCGTGCCGCCGGCACGTCGCTCGGCACACCGTTCGACGATTACCACACCACGCTCTCCGGCACCTCCATGGCCACCCCGCACGCGGCGGGGGCCGCCGCGCTGCTCGCCCAGCGGCACCCCGACTGGACCGCGGACCGGCTCAAGGCCGGGCTCGTCGGTGCCGCCGACCCGCTGCCGGATGCCGAGCCGTATACCGTCGGCGCCGGCCGGCTCAACGCGGCGCGGGCCCTCACCGGTCCGGTGAGCGACCAGCCGGTGGTCAACGTCGGCACCTTCAGCTACCCGCAGTCCGGCACCCACGAGGTGCGGCTGAGCTGGACCGGCGACCGGACGCCGGCGGCCGTCCCGCTCGATCTGGCCGTCACGGTCGTCAACCACGACGGGACTGCCGTACCCCGCCGCGCCGCGAAGCTGTCGACCAGCCGGGTGACGCTCAAGCGCGGCGTGCCCGCCACGGCGACGCTGCGGCTCGACCGCGCGGCGCTGGCCGGCTCGCCCGGGTACTACCTGGCCAGGGTCACCGCCCGCAGGCCTAATCACGCGCTGGTGGCGACCACCCCGGTCGCCTTCTACGTGGAGCCGCGCAGCTACGACCTGACGATCCAGACCCGTCCCGTGCCGGGCGCCCCGGCGAGCGGGTACAGCGCCGTCGGGGTGGAGGTGACCAACCTCGCCGACCCGCTGCTCTACGGCGGCGGCGTGTTCTTCACCCCCGGCAAGTCGGCCACGCTGCGGGTCCCGGCCGGCCGCTACCAGGTCACCGCCGGGTTCAGCACCTACGACGACCAGACCGGCGTGCAGACGGGTGCGTTCGTCGGGGACAGCGACCTCGCCGTCGACGGCCCCCGGACGGTCGTCCTCGACCCGACGCAGGCCAAGCCGATGACCGCGACCGTGCCCGGGAAGCCCACCCAGACCCTCGCGAGCGACTTCCTGTACGTGCAGACGGCCGGGAACGGTCTGTCCTGGTGGCAGGGCATCGCGGCGTGGGGTGACTCGGCCACGGTCGCGACCGGCCCGGTGGCTATGCCCGGCGTCGGGTCGGCGCGGATGTACGGCGGCTGGGGGCTGGACTCGCCGGCGGGTACCGCCGGGCCGTACCACTACGACCTAGCTCACGAGTACACCGAGGGCGTGCCGGCCGACCCCACCTACCGGGTCACCGCCGCCGAGCAGGCCCGGCTCGCCCGGATCGACCAGCGGTTCAACCAGCTGGACCTAGACGGGATGGTGACCTCGATGCGCCGCTTCGGCTTCACCCTGGACGGGTACTACCTGACCCAGAACCCCACCTACGACCTGCCGGCGACGCGTACCGACTACGTCTCGCCCGGGTTCCTCTGGCAGGACACCGGGACCTACGGCGGGCTCACGGCGCAGGAGGCGCCCCGGGACTACGCGCCGGGCAGCCGGCAGACCAAGATCTGG
Organism: Micromonospora halotolerans; assembly: GCF_032108445.1. NCBI lineage: Bacteria > Bacillati > Actinomycetota > Actinomycetes > Micromonosporales > Micromonosporaceae > Micromonospora > Micromonospora halotolerans. The sequence goes on from NZ_CP134876.1 coordinate 4,834,381, forward strand.
GCGCGGCAGCCGCTGCGCTCCGACTGGTTCGACGACCCGGTCGACTGGGGGTTGAGCTGCGCCGGCGCGCCGTGGCGGACCAGCGGCAACCTGCACGTCGACCTGGCCATGCTCGTCGATGAGCACCAGCGGGCCGACTGCCTGCAGGCCGGCGCGATCGGCATCACGCGCAAGCTGGCGCTCTACCGGGACGGCCAGCTCGTCGACGAGCGCAACACCGCCCGGACCGACTTCAGCGTGCCGGCGGAGGCGGCGGACTACCGGCTCACCTTCGACGTCGACACCAGCCGGATCCTACCGTTCTCGACCCACGTCAACACCGCGTGGACCTTCCGGTCGGCCGGACCGGCCGGCACGGCGCGCAGCGCCCTGCCGCTCCTGTCGGTCGACTACGCCCTGCCGCTGGACGCGGCGAACCATCCCACCGGTGGCCGGGCCACCTTCGCGGTCCGGCAGCCCCAGGGGGCGCCGGCCCAGCGGGTCACCTCGTTCCAGGTCTGGACCTCGACCGACGACGGCGCCACCTGGCAGCCGGCCACGGTCGACCGTGACCGGGACGGCTTCCACGCCGCGCTGCCGGCCGTGACGGGTGGGCAGGCGGTCTCGCTGCGGGTGAAGGCAACGGCCGACGGCGGTAGCGGCATCGAGCAGACGATCGTCCGGGCGTACCGCGCCGGCTGACCGTCCCGATCCGCCGCACCTCCACCGAGGCGCGGCCCGGTGTAGACCGGGCCGCGCCTCGGCGCGTTCCAGCCTCCCGGTAGGACGCGTGAGGGCTGTCGAACATGGAAATCGCTGCGGCGCATCGCCCCGAGCACCACCAACTGCACCCGCCAGACCGGTTGCACCTGATTCGGACGTTGCCCATGGCGCCTCAAGGGCGGCATGCACGGTGGTGCCGATGTGAGTGTGCCGGGCGTCCGCCGCCTACCGTCCGGCTTCGAGGACCTGCTTCATCTCCAGGATGCTCCGGGGGTTCCTGTCGCCGCCGGCGTGCTCATCGTCTGGTCGACGCACATCCTGGAAGCAGCCCGGTCACGAACACCGCTGGCTAGAGCTCCTCGGCCGCGTCATAGAGCGCACCTGTTTACCGATCCCGCCGAGCCGCCCAGGTCCACACCGCCCGTGCCGCGCGGGTCCCTGGGAGCGGCCGGCGGCTGCCGGTGTCGACGCCGGAGTTGCGGTTCAGGTTCAGCTCGCAGGGCTTTATCCTCACCGAGTCGCTCTCGTCCGGATCCACCTCGGCGCAGGGGTGCCCACTTTGAACCCGGTGCTGAGCCCTGCCTCTTAGAGCTCCTAACTGTTTGAGCGTTGGAGTCGGCGCCAGCAGATGATGGCGCAGGCGAGGGTGAGGAAGGCTTCGTGGATGTCGTCGCGGACCTCCCAGCGGATGCGTAGGCGGCGGAACCAGTGCAGCAGGGCGATGGTCTGCTCGATGACCCACCGTCGGGTGCCGAGGCCGGGTCCGTGGGCGACGCCGCGTCGGGCGATGATCGGGGTGATGCCCTTGGCTCGCAGGTCCCGGCGGTAGCAGTCGTAGTCGTAGCCGCGGTCGGCGTAGAGCCGCTTCGGTCGTTGTCGGGGTTGCCCGCGGATGCCTCTGATGGGTGGGATCTTGTCGACCAGGGGCATCAGTTGGGTGACGTCGTGGCGGTTGCCGCCGGTCAGGCTGACGGCGAGGGGGATGCCGCCCGCGTCGGTGATGACGTGGTGTTTCGAGCCCGAGCGGCGGCGGTCGACCGGGCTCGGACCGGTTTTGGGCCGCCCTTGAGCGCCCGGACGTGGGAGCCGTCGATCACCGCCCGGGACATGTCCAGCTGGTCCGCGGCCCGTAGTTTGCCGAGCAGGACTTCGTGTAGTCGCTGCCACACGCCGGCGTCGTTCCAGTCCCGCAACCGGCGCCAACAGGTCATCCCCGACCCGAAGCCGAGTTCCTGGGGCAGGTACTCCCACGGGATCGCCGTGTAGAGCACGAACAAGATCCCGCACAACACCTTGCGGTCATCCAGGGGCTTGCGGCCCGGGAACCGGTGCCTGCGCGGTGGACGGGGCGGCAACAGCGGCTCGATCTCCGCCCACAACTCGTCCGAGACGATCCACGGCGGCTGCTCACCCCTCCTCACGGCCGAGCACTCTAGCCGATCCTCCATCGAGGACACACCGCCCCTAGATCATTCTGTTAGGCGTTCTTAGCCGCAAACGCCGACGATGGCGATCGGTCAGGTGCCGCCTGCGGGCCTGGTGACACCGGCGTGCCTCGGATTAGGGGCCGACGCGAGCACGCTTTGCAGCAGGTTGCTGCGATTGTTCATCAGGCGGCTAACCTCGGACTCGTCCATGTGCAGGTCCGCTCGCATCAGGCTGACGCACTCGGCGTAGTGCCGGTGCAGAGCGGTTCGACGGTGGCTTCCGGGTCTAGGCCCAGCTCCGCGGCAAGCGCCCGGACCGCGGATCGAAGGAGCGGCGCCTCCGCGACCCGGGCGAGGCGGGCGACGTCGAGCGCGTTCAATCCGCCGGCGCGCCATTGAGGGACCACCAGGAGCATCCGCGCGGACGTAACCGCCACCCTGACTACGGCTTCCTGTCCGGTGACCTCTTGCGCAGGCTTGAAGAGGTCACCGGAGCGCCTAGACTTGGGTGAGCCTCAAGATCTTGGCGATCGTCATCGGCGGTGGGGCAACGGTTCGTGTGGCCCCGGAGACAAACCCTTTACCAACGCCGAGGTCAACGAGTCCCGTGGAGGCCCGTTGGAGTTCACCTCGGTAGCGACACGAACCCCACGGAACATGGTGGTTGCGCAGGAGCAATGCCACAACCGTAAGTACAAACGGTGGGCGCGTGAGGCGCCGATGCAGCTGTGGCAGATGGATCTGGTCGGCGGGGTGTTGCTGGCCGGCGGCCGGGAGTGCAAGCTGCTGATCGGCATCGACGACCATCCCGGTTCGTGGTCATCGCCCGTGTGCTGTCCATCCCGTCTGGGCGTGCGGTCGCCGACGGGTTCATCGCGCCGATGCCGGCATACGAAGTTGCTCACGAAAGCGGAAAGTCTCCTTGGCAGGTCGCATCGGTTCAACGCCTTCGGTGTAGCTGTGCTGCTGAAGTGGAGATATCTACCCCGCGGTCAGGAAGATCCCGTTAGGCCGGTGTTCCACCCGTACCGATGGTCAGCGCCAACCGCCATGCAGCGGATACGTACTCCATCACAACGCCGGGGAACTCCGGACCGAGGGACGGCCGGGCGCACAGCACGAGCTACGTTATGTCTCGCGGATCATGACGTTGATTCGTTGAACGGGTATGGCTCGTGGAGACCTGAGCAACGCCGAGTGGGTTGTGCTGGAACCGTTGCTTCCGACGCAAGCCGCTCGTGGCGGGCGGTGGCGTGACCACCGGCAGGTCGTCAACGCGATCTGCTGGATTAGGCGCAGGGGCTCTCCCTGGCGTGACCTGCCCGAGCGTTACGGGCCGTGGACGACCGCGTACCAGCGGTTCCGCCGCTGGGCCGCCGACGGAACCTGGGCCATGCTCAAGAAGCAGGTCCTCGCGTTGGCCGAGGCCGACGGCGACATCGACTGGCACGCCCAGATCGACTCCACGATCGTGCGGGTGCACCAGCATGCCGCGGGTGCCCGTAAAGGGGGCTCGACCGGGAGCAATTCCGGGCACGGCAAGGCATCGGACGTTCCCGTGGCGGGTTGACCACGAAGATTCACACTCTGTCCGATGGGGGCGGGCGGTCGCTTGCCACCCGGATCACTCTGGATCAGTCGGCCGACACCGGCGAACTGGAGACGCTATTGGATCAAGTGTCGGTGGCGCGTCCGGGCGGTATCGGGCGGCCTCGCAAGCGTCCGGACTCGCTGACCGGCGACAAGGCATACTCGTCGAAGGCCAACCGCCACCTGCTGCGTTCCCGGGACATCACAACGGTCATCCCCGAGCGCAACGATCAGATCGCCAATCGGAAGCGGCGTGGCCGTGCCGGCGGCAGACCACCGAACTTCGACCGCGCCGCCTACCGCAAAGGTAACCAGGTCGAGCGCGGGTTCAACCGGCGCAAACACTGGCGCGGCCTGGCCACCCGCTTCGACAAGCTGGCCAGCCACTACCAGGCCACCCTCGACCTCGTCGAGACGTTGGACTGGCTACGCGCCGTGCCCGATGGCCGCAAGCAGCGAGGCTCAGCTCCTTCGTTGGCGTTCGATGGCAGCTCGGACGGCCAAGCGCGCCACTGTCAGAAAGGCTGACACGCTCGAATCGACGTCGTGCGAACGGGCGGTGCTGAGCGTGACCCGGACTCCCGCGCCCTCAAATACGGACGACAAGCCTCCGGTGGTCACCTGGCTGTTCAGT